>NZ_JARXVX010000002.1:0-476284 GCF_029892205.1 Polynucleobacter sphagniphilus | reverse complement strand
GTGCTGGCACCGGAACAGTCATCTCTGCATCACCTACTGGACTTACTGGCACAGCGACTATCACCAATGCACCAACATCCTCTTCAAATGCAGGTTCTTACAACCTGACTTATGCCAGTGGCCTTAGTTCAACGAACTACGTCTTTAATGCTGCGGCTAGTGCTACTCCTTATACGGTGAATGCTGCGCCTCTTAGTATCACTATTAGTAAGACCTATGATGGCAATTACAACTTTACCAATGCCAATAGCTATACCTTGAGTGGTAGCACCTATAACAGTGATGCAATGCCAACGATTGCTAGCGGAACCGCTACTACGTCCAGTGCTAATGCTGCGACCTATACTGGCTTTGCTAGCAATGGTTTGATGCTGAGTAATACTAATTACACCTTAACGGGTGGCACTGTGTCTGCCACCATTAGTCCTAAGACAATCACTTACACAACAGCAGGCACAACCAGTGTTTACGGCACCCTGGCAACCTTAAGTACACCAGTTTTTGTTGGCTTAGTTGGCAGCGATAATCCTGGTGCGAGCGTAAGTCTCTATAGTGGCACCACACCGGTATCTCTATCGACCACAACCAATGCGGGCACTTATGCCCAGCAAGTAGCGATTACTAATGGCAACTATCAGCTTGCCAGCACAGGCAATACGATTGGAAACTTAGTGATTAGTCCGGCTACTTTAGCGATCACTGGGGCAAATAACACCCCGACTTATAACGGTTCTACCCAAACAAATACCGGCGCAACTGTGAGCCTGAATGGAGGGACTGCAAGTGCTATTAGTGGAACAACCGTCTCTACTGGTATTGGTGCTCAGACATTCACTTTAAGTGGATTGGCTAGTGGATTAAATGCAAGCACCACGGCAATTGCTGATAACTTGAGCATCACCCCCAATGCTGCAAGTGGTGCGATTGGAAGTAACTACAGCATTAGCTATACCAATGGTAATTTGACGATAGGCAAAGCTAACTTAAGCGTTACCGGTACACAGGCCTATAACGGTACTGCGACAATTGCTGGATCTAGTTTGACAATTTCAGGTGTCGCTGGCCAAACCTTTACGGGTAGCGGTACGGCTGACTTAACTACCAAAAATATCCAAAGCAATCAGCAATTAGCTAGCGTTAATGGTTTGGTATTAACGCCAAACGGTAGTTTCTTGGTATCTAACTACAACACGATTAATGTAGCCAACACTAGTGTATCGATTACACCGCTTGCTATTACCTTAACAGCACCATCTATCACCAAAGTCTATGACGGTGGATATACCTACAATTTGACGGCTGCTAATTTAGCAACAATGTCTTCTCAGTTAGCTGGTGGGGATACGGTGAGTGCTGCATCTGTTGTCTTTACTGGTAATAATCCAAACGTTGGAACCAATAAATCAGTCAGCTTAAACAGTGCCACCATTAGCGATGGCAATGGCGGCTCAAATTATGCGGTCACTTTAGCTAATTCCAGTACAAGTCAGGTTACGCCCGCAGCTTTAACGATTACTGCGAATAATGCGTCTAAGTTTGTGACGCAGCCCGATACAGTTGGATTTAACGGTGTGGTGTACTCAGGCTTTGTGAACGGTGAAACTGCTAGCTCTGCGCTTAGTGGCACCCTGACGGTTACTCGCAGTAATGCCTCTACTAACGGCGCTGGCTCTTACACAGGTGTTTTAACTCCAGGTGGTGTCGCTGCTAATAATGGCAACTACACTATTACTCCGGTTGCTGGTAATTTCACCATCGTTGCTGCCAATCAACTTTTAGTTCAGGTTACGCCAGTAACCACCACATACGGTACCGCGCCAACGTATACCGCTACTGCGCAATATCTCAGCTGTTCAGTCTCTGGTTGCCCGTCGAGTGGTTCAGTTAATACCATCCATACGCTGAGCCCTGTCATTATCGGTAATGCGTTTAGCGTGAGTGATGGCGCTGGTGGAACAGCAGGCTTTACGATTTCACCAACAGGTGCAACTAGCAGCGGTTCTGGTAATACCAATGTGGGTTCTTATCAGTTATCAAACGGTACTATGACGGGTTCGAGTACTAACTTTAGTAATACCCTTGTGCTCACAGGCTCTTTAACTGTTGCCCCATTAACGCTATCTGCAAATCAATTAGGCGTATCTGGTATCAGCAAGGTATATAACGGCAGCACTGCGATTTCTGGATTAAGCTTAAACACTACTGCAGCGAGTTCATCTATTAAGACTGGTGATGCAGTCGTTATCGCAGGAACAGGTACCTATGCTGATGCCAATGTAGGCACTAGCAAATCAGTGACTGTATCGGTCGGCTTGACTGGTAATGATGCTGGTAACTATGTCCTTTCAAGCAATCAGATAACTGCCAATATCGGCACGATCACCCAATTAGCATCGGTAACCTATACGGGCACTTCGGGCGGCAATTGGTCAAATGCGAGCAACTGGGCAGGCGGGGCCATTCCTACACTGGGTAATGTGGCCACGGTAGTGATTCCAACAGCAACAACAGTTGTGTATGACGCTGCCAACCTGAGCGCTCTAACTCCAACCTCTGCAATCACCGATAACGGAACCCTGAGCTTTACCAGTGGCTTACCAACCACTTTTGCTAATAACGTCTCTGGTACGGGTTCCATTGCCCAATCTGGTGCTGGTGCATTGACGCTTACTGGCAGTAATAGCTATAGCGGCGGCACTACCTTAGCCGCGGGTTCTAGTTTAATTGCTGGGAGTAGCTCCGCATTGGGCACTGGCGTGCTCAATTCTTCTGGAGGAACCTTTAGCACTTCAGGTGTAACTCTCCCTAACCTGACGGTAAATGGTGCAGTGGTTTTAGCTAGCAATATTGCAAGCTCTGGTAACCAGGCCTATAACGGCGCTGTGACAATTAACAACTCTGTTAACAGTACGACCTTAAGCTCCTCCGCAGGCAACATTACATTTGCTAGCACGCTAAATGCTGGTGCCACTAATCAATCCTTAGTACTCAGCGCTGCAGCTGGTCAAGTAACGTTCAATGGCCAAGTGGGAGTTGCTACCCAGACATACAACACAGGCATACAAAGCTATAGCCCAACTACCTATGCTAGCTATCAATCGCAATCAAGTAACAATTTGGCTAACTTAACAGTCAGTGCCAATACGATTAATTTAAATGCGGATATTACTACTCGCTTAACTCAAATCTATAACGGCAGTCTATTGGTGGGGGATAACGGTAGTAATGGCCCAACCCGCGTTTTATTATCAGAAGATCCAGCGATTATCTTCAATGGAACGATTAATGATACTGTCGCTGGTACACACAACTTATTTGTCAAAGCGGTGACCATCGCCAATGAGGCTCCAAGCATCGTCTTTAATGATGTTGTAGGTGGAGTTGCTGCTCTGAAGAGTCTAACTGCTTCTACCGGCGCTCAAGATGCTGCGACTGGTGCGCTGTATAGCGCCATTGATACAACTCCAGCCAATTTGGTGGGCACAGTAACCATTAAGGAAAATGTCTCCACTACAGGTGATCAAACTTATACCGCCAAAGGCTTTACCTTGGGTGATGGCACTGCAAATCAAACCTTAAGCTTGACGACTCAAACAGGCAATATTGCTTTTAATGCTGGCATCTCTAGTGGTAGCGGCTTTACTCCAGCAGGTAGCGGCCTCATCGTAAGTATCTTTAATAGTGGCGGTACAGTGTCTGGATTATCTGGATCAGGGCTGAATTACAGCGTGACCGATACAACGGCTAGTGCGTCATCTAGTAGTACGACAAGTATGAGTAATTTAACATTTGCTCAATATAGTAGTGGTGGAGCATTACAAAATTCATTTAATAATGAATTCACTCAGCTAGCCTCTGAAATTATGTACGATCAATCTGGTGGATCAGTTACCGTTGGATCTCCTAGTGAAGCGTGCGTCATGCGCTATGAGGCGAGTTATTTAAGTTGTGTGCAGTAAAAAATGCAGACTTTTAGTGGCTTTGCTGCGCTTTTACAATAAGTCATCACAAGATCACTAGATGCGTTTTGCCAGTATTTATATCCCCAGCTATGCGCGTCAAGAGCCAACATCTAAGGAGTTTTTAGAAAAATACTGGCGTATATTGCTGTTGGTATTAGCACTTCATGCTGTCATTTTTTCTCTGTTGTCTATCAAGCAAACAGGCAAGAATGAGCTCAATGATGAGCTGCAAATCGATTTAAGTAATCCAGTAGTTATTCCTAAAAGTATTGTTGAGAAGACCATCTCGCCTCAATCAGAGCAAAAGCAAGCGGCTGCTTCTAGAGCAGATAGCATCAAGCCTGCTACACAATCCTTGCCAATCGAAGCTCCACAAAATACGGACAACACACCGGTGGTGAAGTTTAACGAGGGGATCATTAAGCCTATACAGGCTATTAAACCCATTAAGGTTGAGCCGATACCGGAAAAGCTACTGCCAGCAATCGAAGTACAAAATCCAGAAGAAAAAAAGGTTCAGCCTCAAAGCGAGGCTCAGCAAGAGGTAGTGGTAAATAAAGTCGATCTAAAACAAGCTGAGCCAAAGTCAGCGGACGTGATTGCCCCGACTTTGCCTGCAATGGTAGATAAAAAGAATAAAGATAAAGATGCGCCTGAAGTTGCGCCACCTAGTAAAGGCGCTGGTACATCAAGCGCTTCTGATGAAGTTGCAAAATCAGGCGGAACACCAGCTGCCAGTAGTGCCCCTAGTAGCGCCTCAGGCAGTGCCTCCGGTGGGCCACAATCAGGAGGTCAATCGAGCGCTCAGTCAAACAATCAGTCAAGCAATCAACCCAGCACTCAAGCTGCATCTTCCAGTAATGAAATGCAAGCCCAGTTATCCGGTGGCAAAGCGCAATCAGCAGGCTCATCTAGCGGAACAGCTGATGCAGACTACAAGTCAGAAAGTTTGCGAAATGCCCAGCCGCGTTACCCAATCTATTCTCGTAAGATGCGCCAAGAGGGTGTAGTCATCATTACCGCAGAGGTATTGACCGATGGCAGCGCAACAGATGTGCGAATGGCCGCTAGTAGTGGCATTAAGTTGTTAGATGAAGCGGCGCTTGAGACTGTTAGGCAGTGGCGTTTTATACCCGCTAAAAGAGATGGTATGCCTTATGTACAAAGACTGCGCATCCCGGTCACCTTTAGTTTAAATAGCAGATGAAGAAAGTCATTATGAATGTGAATGCAAATGTTATTAGTATCGTGTTGGGCTTACTCGTCTTACTCTCCATCTTTACCTGGGTTTTGGCGCTATATAAGCTCTTGCAAAGTCGAAAAGTAAGTCAAAATGACCGAGCATTTTCTAAGTCTTTCTGGAATTGCACTAGCTGGGAAGGAGCAAGATCTGCTGTGGTAGATAACAAGACTGATTTGGGACAAATAGCTAATGCTGGCTTTATTGTCTATGACGAGTACTTAAGTAACCCACACTCATTAAGGCATGCCGGTGAGGTCAATGAAGTGTTAGAGCGCCCTCTACAGCAAAAAGCGGAAGAAATCATGCGCCAACGCGAAAAGGGTTTAAACGAGTTGGCGTCGATTGGTTCGCTCTCACCATTTATTGGTTTATTTGGTACGGTTTGGGGGATTATGGATGCCCTCAAAGCCATTGGTGATTCAGGGCAGGCTAGTATTGATATGGTGGCTGGGCCGATTGGTGAGGCACTCATTTCTACAGCAATTGGTATTGCAGTGGCTTTGCCAGCAGTGTTTTTCTACAATTACTTTGTACGTCAATTAAGGCTAACTAGTACCAATATGGATGGCTTTATCAATGATTTTTTGCGCTTGGCTGTTGCTCAGGTGAAAAAAATACATCATTGATTGGGGAAATGCAATGGCTATGAAATTAGATCGCGGTAGCATGCAAACAATGGCAGAAATCAATGTCACGCCACTAGTTGATGTGATGTTGGTATTGCTGGTGATCTTTATTGTGACTGCGCCATTACTCGTGCCGCAATCCATGAAAGTTAATTTACCTAAAACGGTAGAGCTCAATAAGGCAGTGCCAACAAAGAATTCTGTATTGGCAGTGGATTCAAATGGATATATTCAGTTCGATGGCAAGGCCATCAATGATTCTGAATTAGTAGAGATATTTAAGGCAAAGGCAGGCCCTAATTTTCAGGTACAGATTCAGGCGGATCAAGCAGTGCCTTATGGGCGGGTAGCTGAAATCATGGCTTTAGCCCAAACCAACGGGGTGACAAAGATTAGCTTTGCTACTACTTCAAATAATAAAAGTAAATTCTCTTCTAAATAGGCGTTACTTAAAGTAACGCTCACTCACCAAAAAGTACTTTGGAGCAACGAAGTGCTAAACGGTTGCTCCAAAATTCCTATGGTTTTGAAAACCAAAGGGTGAGGGGCCACTTCCTTTAAATCCACAAATTTGCCTACACATTTGCTTACACACCGACACTGACCACCCGCAGAGCCCCTGTTTATAAGGGTCTAACTTGGATGTCTGCTCTCATAACGAAAGTTGTGCCTTATGCGTGGAAACTGCATAAGGGATGGTGTCAAATTCGGAGAAAGCTAAAGGTAGAAATATCTAAGCTAACGCCGAGCGAAGCTTAGTAAGAAATTACTTTGAACGTGTAGAGACTAGACGGCACCCACCTAAGTTCAGAAATGAATACGGTGAAGGCATAGTCCAGGGAGTAATGAAAATTACACAAACCGGAATCCTTTGGTCCCAGGTTCAAGTCCTGGTGGGCCCACCAGAAATGAAAATACCAGCCTTCGGGTTGGTATTTTTTTAGCCTTTGTGATATTTCCAAATTAATTTCATTGGCATCTGTTATAGTTTTTGAAGCCAATCAAACATAGAGCTCATGAAAAAAACCACAGCATTTCTCATCGCATTTTTAGTCGTTTCTTCAAGCGTGATTTATGCAGCAGAAATTAAGGTTGCTGCTGTTGAATTTAACCCAACTCCAAAAGATGTGGATGGCAATGTTCAGAAGATAGTAAAGGCGGTTACTGATGCTTCGGTCAATGGCGCAAAACTAATGGTGTTGCCGGAATTCTCAGTCACGGGATTTGGATTTTCGCCTACTAACCCAAATGATTTAGATACGATTCCTGGAAGAGCTACTGCAGCACTTGAGAGGGTGACACGCAAATACAACAACTATGTGGTGGTTGGAATGTATGAGCGCGATACGATAACCGGAGTTATTCATAACTCAGCTGCTTTGGTGGGACCCAAAGGACTTGTTGGAAAGTATCGAAAAAATCAGCTACCCGAAGGTGACTATGACACTGCTGCACCAGGAAATCTCGGCTTTCCAGTATTCAATACTGATATTGGCAAGATAGCCATCCTCATCTGTTTTGATGATAGCCGACTGCAATCATTACTCATTCCTAGTCTGCGCGGAGCTGACATATTGGCTATGCCGATTGGGTCAGATATGATGCCTAAATTCGAAAAAATGAGTAATGGCAATCATTCGACTATTTCCAATATTGCTGTTTTGGCAGGTTGGACAGGAATGAATGTGGTTGCTAGCAATCAAACAGGTTTGATTAGCTTTCCTGCCATGGGTTTAGTGGATCAGTTCACTGGGGGTTCTACGATTTGGGACAACAATGGCAAGCAACTTAGCCAATCAAAGGTATCCACATGGACCAAGCCCCTGCCACCCGAAACGATTTATGCAACGATTGATGCAGATAAAAAGAGTGAACAAAAAGCATTTTGGCTAAAGCATCGTCGTCCTGAGTTATATCAAGTCTATAACCTCTATAAAGCGCCTGTCGATCCAGCTGCTAACAATACTCAAAATCAGATTTCAGCACTCTTAGTTCAGTATGACCCTAGTAATGGTAATGTTGAAGCAAATGCCAAGAAAGTAGATTCATTAATTGAGAAGAACCAAAACGTATTTAATCTAGCTGTATTGCCTTTTAATTCCTTCTTGGGAAATGTAAAGTTGAATAAAACTAATATTCAACAATATGCAGAACCGTTGAATGGCAAAAGCTATGCCCTGGCTTCTGACATGGCAAAAAAATATAAGACTTATCTCTTGTTCTCCATGCCTGAAGTGAGCGATGGAAAATATTACGAGACCGCCATTCTGTTTGATTTCAATGGAAAACAGGCTGGCGTCTATCGTAAGACCCATTTAAATGATGCAGAGCAGTCTTGGGCAACTGCCGGCAATAATCTTCCAGTATTTGCTACCAATCAGTTAGGAAGGGTTGCCGTTGTGTTAGACGATGAAGTACGAATTCCTGAGTTGACCGAGGTGTATGCATTAAATCGGGCAGACTTGATTCTGGTGCCAACAGCATATGATGGAAAACAGTATGGCAGTCCGGTGAATATTCCTAAAGGTTTGGTGCCTGATGCCAGTAATCGCGGCATGAACATTTGGTTTGATATGGCCAAGTATTCTCAAGCCTATACCTTGGTGGCTAATTATCGACAGGATTCGGATAAAGAGTTTGTACGAAGTGCTGTCTACTCATTAGTACCAGAGGAGGGTTACTATCCTCCAAACATTGCGCCCAATAAAGAAACAGCTCATCAGGTCATGTTTACTACGCATGCTAATAATACATTCTGGATTAATCAGCAGAGTTTAGTGGTTGGAAGGCGCTATGATCTTGCTACCCCTTTAACTTTAGATATGCAAGGCGATTGCTTTAAGGAGTGGCAAGCTAATTCAGCTAGAGTGGGATTGTGCAAGGGAAATTGAGGTGGTTGCTCCCTGCACTATTAATCGCCAACCTTACTGACTATACGTAAGCCGCATTCTGTGGAGTTCTATCCTAGCCTTCTGTCCTCATAATCCTTTGGTCCCAGGTTCAAGTCCGGGTGGGCCCACCAGAAAAGCAAAGGTACGTACCGGACACATGCTTTACGTCCGGTACCGACCACATGGTTTACACCTTTACCAATCACATCCCCAATACTTTGGGACCAAATGGGTTTTCTAAGGCTTGTACCCGAGAAGACTCCATATCAAAGTAAGCCATATCGTAATCCATAAAGCTCACTAACCACACGTCGTCTTCGACCTGCCGTAAGCCTACGTCATGACCAGCGAACACCGTACTAAAGTGAATCTTCTTACCATCAAGGCAGATGCGTCCGCAGTTAGTCACGGTCACTGTCTTATCGTGGAAGGGATAACTCACATCGGGCAGCCCTTCGTATTTTCGGGTCGAAGGAACATAGAGCTGTGCCGGTTTTTTCATCTCTAGTGCTTGATGGGGACGCTCATAGTTGTACTCATAGATAAAGTCTTCGAACTTATCTTGCTGTTGCAAAAGTGTTTTGGCAGGGGGTTTAGTCGTCGCTTGCTTGAGCGTTAAATGCATGCGTTCATGCCGACCATTTTGCTGAGGATTGCCGGGCTTAATGCGCTCAATACCAATGCCTAAACGAAGCCACCACACCGATAGACTACTTAAACCATAGAGCGCATTAGCGCAGGCAAACGGCACACCGTTGTCTGAGCGGATGGAGCCTGGCAGCCCATACTCTTTGAAGAGTTGCTCAAAGACCGTAAAAGCCTGCGCTTCGCGAGTACTCTCTAGGCCTTCACAGCAAATGAGGAAGCGAGAGGCATAGTCCGTCACGGTTAAGGGGTAACAGTACTGCTTATTACCCAGCATAAACTCCCCTTTGTAGTCCACGCACCATAGAGCATTCGGTTCTTTGAGATCCGATAAGTTGGTCCCCGTGAGCTTGGGGTGGTGGCGTCTGCGTTTCTTTTTGACTAAGCCATGGCGATCGAGAACGGCATGCACCGTGCTTTTGGCGGGCAATGCTAACTCCGGGTAGTGGGTGTGCAATCTGTCGCGCAATTTAGGAGCGCCCCAGGTCGGGAACTCCTTTTTGAGGTTCACGATCAGTTGCTCGACCTGGAAGGGCAGCCGATTGGCTTGCCTAAAGGGCCTTCTTGATCGATCCGTAAAGGCTTCTAAACCACTGTCTTTATAGCGATCAATGATTTTATGGCCAGTGACTCTGGAGATTCCAAACTCCTGGCAAAGGGTAGCAATCTTCTCGCCATCAAGGTAACGAGATACAAACTTGAGCTTTTCATCCATCTTCGTACTTTCATTCCACGGCATAGTAAGGTCCCTCCTATGCCAAAAACTGTAAAGTATGTGTCCGGTATAAAGTGTTAACTATGTGTCGAGTCGTACACAATGACTTAGCGTGAGAGCGCTAGGTCATTTTTTATTAATGTGTAGTCGGTGTGTAGCAAATATCATCGCTATACCCTAATAGATATATGGCTCTAGCTTGGGCATCTTAACTATTAGTGCATTTAACTGAACCTGAAATTAGCAATCTTCTTCATTGGCATCCTCATCTTCAGTAATTCCCACATAGCTTTTCTCTTCCTTGGCCCAGTAGTACTTGTATGGATCTTCTGGTTCAGTTGCAAGCTTCTTGAATAAATTTACCCTTTTCTTCAGGGGATGCTTTTCTTCTGCAAAGTGTCGAACAATATTGAGCCAATGTTCTGCGTATCTCTTTTCTTGATCTGAAAAATCATTGGTGGCAGCTTCAATGCTAATTAGATAGTTTTCTAACTCGCGTAGTTCTTGAATAAGTTTTGATTCTTGAAGGGCTTTATCAAGTTGAGCGTGTTGAATTGTAACTATGTTTTCGTTATGAATTCTTATGGCTTTTTTTCGCTCGTATTCAACTTGCTCCCTGTGTCGACGTTCCCGTTCAGCTTTTATGTCGCTTGGCGCCTCTAAAAGATAGTGCAGAACCAAATTTATTTGCTGCTCTAGTTTGATGCGTTTTTGGTCCTTGAATATCTCAGGGTAATATTTAAATTCATGCTTAATCTCAAAGTAAATAATGCCATTGGGATAATTTCTGTAGTCGCCGCTATAAACGTCAAGCTTTTCAAGTAACTTTTGACTCTTGATTGATAAGCTGGTTTTCGAATAACCCTCTCTAATATTGATATACATCTTTTCGCCATCCTTTTCTATAGCGAATTCTTTCTGTCTATAACGATCTTTTTCCTCAAATAAGAATTTGTACCCTTCATCAGCCAAGGCTTTAAGAATTGGATCTAGGATTTTTAGACTTCGAAACATTGTAGAAAAGGATGCGCAAATGGGAATGCACCCATCTGAGGGCCGATAATGAAATCGTCCTTTATCCTCGTATGGCATATCGTCATCTAAAGATCTGTAACGTGGGTTGCCATTTTTGCGATGCTTTTCAATAGCCTGTTGCTAAGTCGTAGATGTTCTTGGTGAGTGGATGCAACTTAGTTAGATCTTTAAGAGGTTTTAGTTTTTGCTCTGGCGATTTTTCTAAGGCCTCCTCTATGGCCTTATCACGTTGATGTGCCTCTTTCGCGACCTTGACAGCTACGGGATTAATTTCAATTTCGGGGTTGTATTTGGGTCTTAGAATTTCAGGTTTTGCAAAGCCTTTGCCGTAAAGTAGTTTTTGCCAATGACCCTGTGGCGGCAGCGGAATCTCAAACTTAATACAAGCTTTACGAAGCCCAACATCGCTGCAACCAAAATTTTTAGCAAGCTTAGTCATGGGTGTGACCCAAACTTGTTCAAAGAGCTCTAAACGGGTGGTTTTCATGGGATCCTCTTTTAGTGGAATTCTATGAAGATTACGCGAGAGCGTTACTTTAAGTAACGCTTGTTAAGATCGCTTACCTATGCTAATATGCATGAAATTTCAATAAAAAATCATGCAAAAAGAGCCAGTAAAAGCCTCCTTAAGTACTTCGCCTGAAGTACGCAATAGCGCATTGGGGAGACTTCGCTCGCACCTTAAGGGGGGTCATGTCTATAGAAGAGAGGATCTTTTAGGTGACTCCAATGCAGTTGATCGTCATTTAAAACAATTGGTTGATGCAGGTGATTTAGAAAAGCTTGCCCAAGGACTATATTACGCACCCAAATCATCTGTATTTGGTAGGGTGCCTCCGAAAGACAATGAGCTAGTAGAAGCTTTTTTAAAAGACGAGAACTTTTTGTTGCTCTCACCTAATAGCTACAACTCCCTGGGTCTAGGAACAACCCAGCTCTATAACAAGACTGTGGTGTACAACCATAAACGCCATGGCGTCTTTAAATTGGGTAATAGAAGTTTTGAATTTCGGGTAAAACCGCGCTTTCCAAAAAAGCTGGATAAAGAATTCTTATTGGTGGATCTATTGAATAATCTAGATTCGCTTGCCGAGAATAAAGATGATGTATTGGCTAAGGCAGAGAAGCAGTTAAATAAGTTTGAAACTGCTAAATTGCAAAAAACAGTTAGTGCTTATGGGGCAGGGAGAACGAAGAAGCGGGTTTCATCTTGGTTGCGTGATACGCAGAGAGCGAGTACTTAGTGCTTTTGCATGAACATAAAGATTTCAGAGATCTGATTGCTACTGTATCAGACAATATGGGTATTGATCCCACATTGGTTGAAAAGGATTATTGGATCATGCATTGCCTTTGGGGATTGCAGCAACAAGGATTTACATTTGAATTGAAGGGTGGAACTTCATTATCTAAAGGGTTTGGACTCATTCATCGCTTTTCTGAAGATATTGATATCCGCATTGAGCCGCCAGTAGGCATGGATGTTAAGACTGGCAAAAATCAAGATAAAGAAGCGCACATAAAATCTCGATCTGATTTTTACGATTGGGTTGCCAGTGAACTGAAGATTCTTGGTATACAAATGTTGTGCGAGATCATGCATTTGATGACTCAGAAAAAATGCGCAGTGGTGGGGTCCGCTTAAATTACCAATCAATAATGCCATCGTTGAGTGGTTTAAAGGATGGTGTTTTATTAGAGTTGGGCTTTGACGATACTGCACCCAATCAGCCGGTAGATATTTCATCGTGGGCATACGATTATGCGATTAAGTACGTCAAAGACATTGATGACAATAGAGCCAAAAATGTCTTGTGTTACTTGCCTGAATATACTTTTGTGGAAAAACTGCAAACCATCTCTACGAAGTATCGCCAATATAAAGATGGCAAAGGATTTCCTAAGAACTTCCTAAGGCATTACTACGACGTATATTGCCTCTTGGATTGCTCATCAGTGCTGGAATTTATTAAGACTGATAGGTATCGGACTAGGAAGGTAGAGCGTTTTCCCAAGTCCGATAACTTAATCATTTCTCAAAACCCAGCTTTTCTTCTGAGTGATTCGGAAGACCGAAAGTTGTTTGAATCAGAATATCAAAATGTAGCTAGCCTATATTACAAAGGACAGCCAAATTTTTCTGATCTATTAAATCGGATTAGTCAGCATCTAAAGGTTTTGTAGGTAAATTCACTTTGGAGCAACGAGGTGTTAGATGGTTGCTCCAAAGATCCTGTGGTTTTGAAAACCAAAGACCGAGAGGCTGCTTCCTTTAAATCCATGAATTTGCTTACATATTTGCTTACACACCGACGCTGACCACCCGCAGAGCCCCTTTTTATAAGGGTCTACTAAGGGCTTCTGCTCTCATAGACGGTTGCTCCAAAATTCTTGTGGTTATGAAAACCAAAGAGTCGGTCAGCAGTTCTTCTAATTAGATTAATTCCACTACACAAAACGCTACACACCGATATTAGGAGACGTAAGCTCTTGAAATCCTAGTGGTTTTCTTTGGATGTCTGCTCTCATAATCCTTTGGTCCCGGGCTCAAGTCCTGGCGGGCCCACCAGAAAAGCAAGCCCTCATAAGTAATGGTGGGGGCTTTGTATTTCATAAGCAATTGGAGGGGGTGCGATCTATTTGTAAATGATGAGTTGGTGATTTGTAAAGCCAGTAAAATTGTATTCACCATGAAACCTGTTTACGCCTATCTCAATTAATGACTAAGTCTGATTTTCTGCAGTATGCGCCATGGCCTTCATCGCAGACTCTGCTGAAAAGCTTGGAGCGCTCAGCTCTGATTACGCGCACTGTCATTGGTAATCTGAGTCAAGGGCAAGAAATTGTTTCTATTTCATCGAATTTGAATCCCCCGCATTGGGAATTTGGTCATCTCATTTGGTTTCATGAGTTTTGGGTGCATCGATGCGGGCTGGAGTCTAACCCATCGATTCTTTCTGATGCGGATGCATTATTTAATTCATCTGGGATTGTTCATGATGAACGCTGGCAAGTCCAACTGCCACCACTAGATACTCTTCAGAATTATTTTTCAGATGTCATCGAGCGTACTTTCACCATCTTGAGATCTGGATCCTTGACGCCTGAACAGGCCTATTTTATTCAGCTCTCTCTTCATCACCAGGATATGCACAATGAAGCATTTGCTTATATGTGGCAATCCTTGGCTTATGCGTGGCCATTGGATTTTGATGCAGATTCTGTTGCAATGCAGTCACTTGATCTAAGGCCATGCTACATTGATTTTGATGAGTGCCTTTTTCAATCAGGCTCTACTTCTCAGGCAGGCTTTATTTTTGATAATGAAAAATGGCAGCATGAGGTCTTAGTTCCTCAATTTTCAATTTCTAGTCATGCAGTGAGCAATAAAGAGTACTTGACTTTTTTAGAAGCTCAGATTGCAAGTGGAGGAAGCCCCTCGGAGCATCAACCGGCTTATTGGAAAAAAAAGGGCGATATTTGGTTTGAGCGTTTTTTTGATCAGTGGCTGGAGATTGATATAAAAGCGCCCGTAAGGCATATTTCCGCTCACAACGCTGAGCAGTATTGCTTATGGAGGGGCGTTCGACTACCTACTGAAAATGAGCTCAGCCTATTGATGGCATCACCACATGCTGATTGGTTGCCTTCCGAGCTATGGGAGTGGACTAGTAGCACTTTTATGCCTTTTGAGGGATTTAGTTCCGATCCTTATCAAGATTATTCAGCCCCATGGTTTGATGGTAAGCATCGGGTTTTGAAAGGCTGGAGCTCATTTACCCCTAACTATCTGCGCCGCCCTCAATTTCGTAATTTTTACCTACCTTCTCGCAGTGACTTTTTTTGTGGCTTTCGTACCTGTTTAATATAAATTAGGTAAGCTCACATACTTACCTATCCATCTTCTTACTTTTAAATTGAGCTCTTTACTATGACATATAACGGTCGTCTTACCTCCCTCTCTCACGGTGGGGGCTGTGGCTGCAAAATTGCTCCAGGTGTTTTGAGCGATATTTTGAAGTCTTCTCCTATCCGTCAGATACCAGCCGCACTTCTTGCGGGTTCTGATAACAATGAGGATGCTGCCGTCTATCAACTCAATGAAAATCAGGCGATTGTCGCGACAACCGATTTCTTTATGCCCATTGTGGATGATCCTTATCAGTTTGGGCGTATTGCAGCAACAAATGCTATTTCAGATATTTACGCTATGGGCGCACAACCTCTTTTTGCCCTAGCACTATTGGGTATGCCAATTAATGTTCTTCCTTTGGAAGTCATTCAGCAGATTACTGCTGGTGGCGAGTCTGTCTGTGCAGAAGCCGGCATTATGATTGCCGGTGGTCACTCAATCGATACGGTAGAGCCCATTTATGGCTTGGTTGCAATTGGAGTGGTCGACCCTAAAAAACTCAAGCGAAATAGTGGTGCAAAGTTGGGCGATAGCATCATCCTTAGCAAACCCTTAGGTGTAGGCATTCTGTCCGCTGCATTGAAAAAAGAGCAGTTATCTGATTCCGCCTATAAAGAAATGATTGCTCTAACTACTAAATTGAACAAGCCGGGTGTAGTCCTATCTCAACTCGATAGCGTACATGCGCTTACGGATGTAACGGGATTTGGTTTGGCAGGGCATTTACTGGAGCTCTCAAGAGGTGCAAAGCTATCTGCCCAGATTCAGTGGAGCTCTATTCCAGTAATTGCTGAAGCAGTTAAGCTTGTGAAAGAGGGCACCTTTACTGGGGCATCTCCCCGTAACTGGCTCGGCTATGGCCATGAAATTTCGATGGCGCCTCATTTGAGTGAGTGGCAGCAAAATCTCTTATCCGATCCTCAAACTAGCGGCGGTCTTTTAATTTCTTGCAGCCCAGAAGCTACTGAGCAAGTATTAGATATTCTCAGAACGGATGGATTTAATCAAGCTCAAAAAATAGGTCAATTTGTACAGGGCTCAGGCCTTTTAGTGGCTTAAGTTCTATTTTTCAATTTACTAGAAAGTATCCAATTAAAATGAAACTACATCAGTTAAAGACTTCTCTTGGTTTAGTTCTAGCAACACTCTGCTTGAGTTTGTTTAGCCTTCAAGTAAATGCGCAGGCTGTCTTGCGTGTCTCTGCGATTCCAGATGAATCACCAACTGAACTGCAAAGAAAATTTCTCCCTTTGGGTGAATATCTTTCTAAAGAGACTGGCATGAAAGTCGAATTCATACCCGTGACGGACTATGCGGCTGTGGTCGAAGCGCTAGCAACGAATAAAATCGATATGGCCTGGTTGGGAGGTTTCACTTATATCCAGGCAAAAATACGTACGAATGGTGCCGTTAAGCCGATCATTCAGCGTCTTGAAGATGAAAAATTTACCAGTAAATTTATTATTCCTGAAGGTAGCTCAGCAAAAACTTTGGTTGATTTAAAAGGTAAGACTTTTGCCTTTGGCTCTCCATCGTCAACTTCAGGTCACTTGATGCCGCGTTTTTACTTAATGAAAGCAGGCATTAATCCAGATAAAGACTTTAAGAGTATTGCTTTTTCTGGAGCCCATGATGCAACGGTCGCCTTTGTCGCGAGCGGTAAAGCAGATGCTGGTGCTTTAAATGCATCCGTTTGGGACAAATTATCAGATGTTAAAAATCCCAATACCGAAAAGGTAAAGGTGCTGTATACAACGCCTCCGTACCATGATTACAACTGGACCGTACGAGGTGGTTTAGATGCGGCGGTGACTAAAAAAATTAGCGATGCTTTTTTAAAGTTAAATGCTAATGATCCTGCTCAAAAAGAATTAATGGATCTTCAGAGAGCTAGCAAATATATTCCTACTAAGTCATCTAACTATGATGAAATCGAGAAGGCTGCCATTGGTGCTGGTTTGATTAAGTGAGAAAAGCAGCTTTTTTATTTAAGCAAGTTAGCTTTAGCCATAGCAATGGCAAAGAGGCGCTAAAAAATATCAACATTAGCGCCTCGGCTGGAGAGTCTATTGCGATTATCGGATCATCTGGTTCTGGAAAAACCAGCTTGCTTAACTTAATTGCAACTTCACTGCGACCAAGCGCTGGGTCACTGTCTGTATTGAATGTAGACCCTTGGGTGATATCAAAGCGAGACTTGCGGAGTTTGCGTTCAAAAATTGGCTTAGTCCATCAAGCAGCCCCTATCCCACCAAGACAAAGAGTGATCACCGCAGTCTTGGCTGGTCGCCTTGGTCAGTGGCCACTCTGGAAGTCTCTTTTATCACTAATCTACCCTGTGGATATTGATGGTCCTCAACTGTGTTTGCAAAAACTCGATTTAGCAGATCGCCTCTTTGATCGATGTGATCGTCTGTCTGGGGGTCAACTGCAAAGGGTGGGTGTTGCACGCGTACTGTACCAAGCGCCTCATTTATTGCTGGCTGATGAGCCGGTATCAGCGATGGACCCCGTTCTTTCTGATTTAACGATTCAGTGTCTTTTAGAGGATGCACGCACTAGAGATGCTTGTTTTGTAGCTAGCTTACATGCGGTAGATATTGCTTTGCGGTGGTTCCCAAGAATTATTGGATTGCGAGATGGGGAAGTCTTTTTTGATCTGCCAGCATCTGAAGTAAGTGAGAGTTTGCTACAACAGTTATATGAGTCTGAGCGTGGCGTTCTACCAAAACAAGGTAGTACAAATATATAGTGATGAGTAGAACGCTTTACGTTAGAGATCCTGATGCACTGAGACGGTTTTCAGTCACTGTGATTGCGTTGGCTATCTTGTGGCCTATGATGCAATTAGCCCAGTTTGATGTATTTGCACTATTTGAAGTTAGCAATCTCAAAGTGTTTGGTAACTTCTTGATTCAGTTTTTCCCACCTAATCTTCAGTCATCATTTTTAGCCTTAGTGCTAAAGGCCACTGTAGAGACTTTAGCTATGGCAACCGCAGGTATTGCACTAGCAATGCTAATGGCAGTTCCTTTAGGCTTAATCATTACCTATAGTCTATCAATTTCACGCATTGGCCCGGCCTCTGGGCATCGTATCGCTCGGCTCGGTAGATACCTTGCCCGCATGCTGATGTTATTGCTCAGAGGCATCCCAGAAATTGTGTGGGCTCTGCTCTTGGTGAGGGTGTTTGGTTTGGGTCCAATCGCAGGTGTGCTAGCAATAGCTATTACCTATGGCGGTATGCTTGCAAAAGTGTATTCCGAAATTTTAGAGACTGAAAATACTTTACCTGCCAGAGCGCTGCTGATGTTAGGTAGTGGTCGCATCAATGCATTTTTATATGGACTATTACCAGGCGCCTCCCAAGAATTAGCTTCCTACACCATCTACCGTTGGGAATGTGCTGTGAGAGCTTCCGTCGTAATGGGTTTTGTAGGGGCTGGTGGATTGGGTCAATTAATGGACCAGTCTATGAAGATGCTTAACGGTGGTGAGGTATCTACCATCCTAATCGTATTTTTATTGCTGGTTTTACTCGCAGACTACATTAGTCTCATTATTCGTCGGCAACTCGCATGAATCACTATCCAGCTCGCAAATTTTGTCTAAAGTGTTTGGTGACGATAGTCCTGATTGCACTATTTATAGTGGCGAGTTTTGCTTATCTTTCACTAAATCCACTAGCCTTATTTACTCAGCAAGCCATGAATGACGTTGCTGTTTATACGGCACGCTTTTTTCCACCTGATCTATCACCACCTTTTTTGCAAAAAGTATGGAGTGGCGTACTACAAACCTTGGCTATCTCTGCTTTAGCTACTTTATTGGCTGCTATTGTAAGTCTCTTTTTAGTGCTACCAGCAGCAGGACAGTTTGGTCACAGCGCAAAAATGGTCACTCGGTTTTTCTTAAATTTTCTGCGTTCTGTACCAGAGCTCGTATGGGCCGTATTAATGGTATTGGCAGTGGGTTTGGGACCATTTGCAGGAACTCTAGCACTCACCTTACATACCACTGGCGTACTAGGGCGTTTGTTTGGCGAGACCCTGGAAAATCATCCTCCCGCCGCTACGCAGGCGCTTCGGTTGGCTGGGGCAAGTAATACCCAATCATTTATCTATGGAGCCTTACCTGGGATATATTCCCAACTTCTCTCTTACAGTCTTTATCGCTGGGAGATGAATATACGTATGGCAACGATATTAGGATTTGTGGGTGCGGGAGGTCTCGGGCAAATTTTGTACTATGAGCTCTCTTTATTACATGAGCAACAAGCCTCAACGGTGATCATTGCAATGCTGATATTAGTTATTGGTGTAGATATGATTAGCAATAAACTCCGCAGAGTGCAAATGCATAGTCTTGGCTAAGCACTGTCATATGAAAAAAGGAATATTGAAGTGAGTCAAGAGCACAGGCCTAATCAAAAGTTAATGGATGAAATCATTGCTGGTCTTACCCAAGAGCAGCCATCGATATCTCCTAAATTTTTCTATGATGAAATTGGTTCTCACTTGTTTGAGGCGATTACTTTTTTAGAGGAATATTATCCAACCCGAACTGAAAAACAGATCATGATGCAATATGGCGAAGCAATTGCTTTGACGATAGGCAAGAGTGATGTTTTATTAGATCTTGGGGCAGGTAATTGTGAAAAAGGAAGTGCATTATTTAATTCTTTAAAGCCTAAAGAGTATCGGGCGCTTGATATTTCTAAAGAATTTTTAGAGCAAGCAATCTCTGGTTTACAAAAAGAATTTCCACAAATTCAAATGCAAGCGCAAACCTGTGATTTACAGGAAGAATTAGCATTTCCTGATTTAGTGGATCGCAAGAAAACGTTCTTCTACCCCGGCTCCTCAATAGGAAATTTTGATCCAGATGCTGCGCTAAGACTATTCAAAAATATTGTGAAAGTATGTGAGGGTGATGGTGGTTTACTCATTGGAGTTGACCTAGTGAAGAATCATGAGGTTTTGTCTCGAGCTTATAACGATGCCCTCGGTATAACTGCGGCATTTAATAAAAATATGCTTTTACACCTCAACCGTCTTGCTAAAACAGACTTTAATTTAGCGTATTGGGAGCACTATGCGATTTTTAATGAGCAACTTTATCGGATTGAAATGTATCTACGATCTACCCACAATCAAGTAGTTGCTTGGCCTGGCGGTGAAAAGCATTTTGATAGTGGAGATCTTATCCACACAGAAAATAGCTATAAGTACACGCAAGAAAAATTTGAATCTCTTTTAAAAAGTGCTGGCTTTAAGGATGTGTACTCGTGGACTGACCCGAATCATTATTTCTTGGTAGCTTATGCTACCGCTTAGGACATTGAGTGGCTACTTAACTAGACTTTTTATGAGTTTTTGAATCGATTTTTGCTCTAATTCTGGCTTGATAATCTTTTTTCGCACAGCAATCGCCTTGCACAATTTTTGATAAAAGGCTGTATTAGTCTCAGCCTTAGTCAGAATCTTGCTTAAAGCCACTTGGTCGCCTACTGGATAGTAAGCTGGATAAGAGTGTCCTAGTAAGCCTCGATTGCCTGGAATATCTGAAGCAATCACAGGTATACCAATGGCAATGGCTTCAGATACTACGTGAGCGCCACCCTCCATAACGCTGGAGATGATCATGACATGAGAACGAGAAAGCCACTGAAGCGTTTTAGAGTGGCTGAGCTGTCCTAACCACCGATATCGATCAATTTTTTTATCAAGAGAGATAGCTTCTTTTTTAAAGTCGGGGCTCATTGCTTGGCCGAGTTGTATCAGTTGGATTTTGCTATCTGGCGGTAATAATTTGATGGATTGTGCTGCGCAAAAGGGATCCTTTTCACTTCGCAAATGACCGATGATACTTGCTAAAAAATGACGCTTTGGCGGCTCTTTTTTAGTGATACCTTTTACTGACTGGTAAATCACTCGCACTTTAGTATGAAATTTCTTAGGCAAGGAATGAATAGCTTCTGGTTGAAGAACTACGATTGCATCAGCCATCTCCATTGACTGGATCACTTTCTTTGAGTTTTTGAGGTCTCGATAGATATCTGTTCCAGTCATGATTAAAACGACAGGGTGATCTGGATGAGTTCTCTTAAAGCTTTTAATTGAGTCATAGCTTCGTAGCCCATGGAGTGCAATCAGAAGATCACATGACTTTCCAGACCATTGCTCTGTAACGGTACTTTGATAATTTAAGTGCATCAAAAATTGATGCCACCGTAAAGCAGTAATGCGGTTACCGTGTAGAGCACCTGGAGGTGCAGGCGTTACGATTTCGATACGTAGTTTCAATTCAGCAATTCCTAGTTAGCCTAGATTTAAATATTGCTCAAATTCTAGGATAGATAGGAAATATTTGTTTAAAGTCCACTAATTGTCAAAAATTGTATCTTCGGGTGTGATGATCTAAAGATTCGCTAAACCGATTGGAGATATAGATGAAGATGAATCATATTTTTGCAAAAGCTGCTTTAGTAATAGGTGTTGGGATCGCCTCATGTGGCGCATATGCCCAATCCATGAAAGTGACTCTCACTGGCTCTCAAGAGGTGCCCCCAGTCATGACCTCCGCATCCGGAGTGGGTGCAATCATGGTTGCTCCAGATGGTTCAGTATCAGGAACAATTACCACCTCAGGTATTGATGGAACAATGGCGCATATCCATGAAGCTCCTATGGGGCAAAATGGTCCCGTGATCGTGCCATTTACTAAGACTTCGGATAATGTTTGGTCAGCCCCTGCTGGCGCTAAATTAACCGAGGCTCAGCTACAAAGCTTGAAGAGCGGCAATCTCTATCTGAATATCCACAGCGCTACAAATAAGCCGGGCGAAATCAGGGCTCAGCTCAAGTAATGTGAATTTAGATACATCCTTACCCCTAGATTTCTGAGCCACTAAAAACACCTTTGGGTGGTTTTTTTGTTAATCGTCCACTATGGGTCGGAAGCGGCCTATCGTCAATAAAGTATTTGAGGTGACAAGCGTTACTTTAAGTAACGCTTATTCACTTAAAAGTAATTTGGAACAACGAAGTGCTAAACGGTTGTTCCAAATTTTCTTTGGTTTTGAAAACCAAAGAGCGAGCCAGCACTTCCTTTAAATCCCTGAATTTGCTTGCGCATTTGCTTACACACCGACACTGACCACCCGCAGATCTTCTGTTTATATGACTCTATCTTGGATGTCTGCTCTCATAATCCTTTGGTCCCAGGTTCAAGTCCGGGTGGGCCCACCAGAAAAGCAAACCCTCATCAGAAATGGTGAGGGTTTTGTCTTTTGGGCGTTACTTTAAGTAACGCTGGTATAGGATCTATAAATCAGTGAATTGTTCCGCTCAGAGCGAATTCCCTAAGAGCATTACCAGGCGTGATTGTACTTTTGTAAAGTGGTCCACAGGGAGTGTCGGCCATCATCATTGAAAGTGAGTAGCAATCATCTGCATAATGCATGGACTGATAGCCTTCTAGGTGATAGGTGAACATATTCAAAATACCAATGATGCTGCGATTAGTTGATTTGCAATACACCACCTTTTCAAGATGATCTAATTCCTGTCGCATAAAAGATTCGCTTACACCTTGAGCAAGCAGGATCTTAAATAGGTATTGTGGGAATCGCTCTACTAGGTTTAATGCCGGGGCTAGAGGCATCAACACTGGTAGCAGGGTTCTTTCATTTACAAACAAGGCTACCTGTGGTTTTGAAAATATTGCTTTAGCATACCAGTTACCCAAAATATTGTCTCCCTTTCCAGCGGGTTCGTTGACGCCTGAAGAGACTCGATCTAATAATTGTTTTGAGCAGTGTAAATAAAACATTGAAAAGTGTCTCTGATTAGGTTAAGGCTGGAATCAATGCATGTGTAACTCTAGGTAGTCCAGATTTACGAACTTGCCATAAGTCATAGGCTGCCTGTAAACCTAGCCAAACGCTAGCACTACCTCCATTTTTCTCGCCTAACCATGCCTCAATACGAAGAGCCATTTCTGGAGAAATACCAGCTTTACCATTGATCACTCTAGAAAAAGCAGCTCGAGTTACACCAAGCTGTTCTGAAGCATCTGTTACGGTTAGTTTTAACGCTGGAAGAATATCCTCTTTCAGAGTAAGGCCTGGGTGGGGTGGGTTATACATTTTAGTCATCATCATTCCTATTCTTTTAGTGATAATCTTGATAATCAACAAGTATTACATCTTCACCTTCAAATTTAAACGTCATTCGACAATTTCCATTTACCGAAATTGAATAGTGATCCTTTAGCTTATCTTTTAAAAGATGCAATCCCCAACCAGGTATATTCATATCTTCCCATTTTTTTGCAACATGTAATCTAGCTAGCTGCCTACTTAGCTTATTCGCATGAGCCGTCTGGATTCTAGACTTTTTACCTGTTTCAAAAAAGAGCTGTAAGCCTTTATGGCGAAATGTTTTAATCATGATGTATCGTATACTGATACTATACGATATGCAACTAGTGTAGTTAAATTATTAATCAATCGTTTTTCTAAGTATTGTTTAAAGTAACGTTCATCACCCCCATATTCCCCCAAAATCTCCCCATAAACCATCGCAACTAGCCACACTTTCTTTTGGCTAAATTGATCACTGTTTTTCCTCCAATCAGATTGTCCTAGCCTAGTGTCAGAAGCTAAAGTATGTGTATGTCAAATAAAAAAGAAAGTACACATCAACTCATACACCGTAACCTAACCCTCTATCAGCGCGAGCATAGTGCCGTATGGCAATGTCGCTATAAGGTAGATAACAAGTGGATTAGAGCTACAACTAAAGAAACCCAGTTTGATTTAGCGGTGAATAAGGCTAAAGAGCTATTGGTAGAAGCAGAAATTCGTAAACGCTCTGGCATCCCAGTGGTTACCAAGCGCTTTAAAGATATCGCTATATTAGCTATTGATCGGATGGAGCGAGCCATAAAAGGTGGCTTGGGTAAGTCAATCTATAAAGACTACATCCGCATCATTAATGAGCACTTCATCCCTAGTCTTGGGCAAAGACTCATTACCAATATTGACTACGATGCTCTGCAGCAGTACTACGATGACCGTGAAGCTAAGTATGGCTTAGCGCTATCGAACAGCAATCGCAAAACACAAAATGCTGCATTTAACAGGGTATTTGATGAAGCCATTGTTATTTATAAGATGCTTTATCTACCTATTTCTCGCTTTTTAAGCCTCAGTTAATTGGGTGTTGTTGGGCAGGTGTCAATTATTCGAGACTAGCTTCCCCATCCGTGCGATCAACATAAGTTTTTGGTTTCCAGTGAACATCGAGCTAAGCTTCAGTATGAAAGTGCTGCTGGAAGTGTTGAGATGAGATGGCACGCACCTAAGCAAAGATCCGAATCAGTAAATGATGAAGACATAGTCCAGGGAGTAGTGAGGGCTACGCAAAATTGAAGTCTTTGATCCTCTAATCAAGTACTGGTGTACCCTCCAGAAAAAGTAAACGCTCTTCAGAAATGATGAGAGGTTTTGGTATTAATGATCTTGGATGATTTTCTCAAATGCGTTTATGAACGACTGAGGAGCCTGAGCACCCTGTAAAAGATATCGATCATTTAGAATGATGGCGGGTACAGAGCGAATATCGGCGTTTGTATAAGTAGCTTCTTCATCCCGAACTTCTTTTGAAAATTCTTCTCCTTCTAGTATCTGTTGTGCTCTAGCTATATCTAATCCCGCTCGATTAACTGCATCCAATACATTGGCATGATCATCTAGATTTACTGCAAGGCAAAAGTAGGTAATCAGCAATTCTTTTTTTAAGACTGCTTGCTTTTGTAGGCCATGATCTTTGGCAGCCCAATACAGCAAGCGGTGCGCATGAAAAGTGTTGTATACCCTTTTTCGACCATCAGGGTGAAATTCAAATCCGGCTACAAGTGCCTTTGTCCTTATATTGGCTTGATTGATTTTGACTTGCTCCACGGCCAAGCCATATTTTTCAGTAAGGTGTTCTATGGCATCTTGACCGCCTTGGGCCATGTTGGGGTTAAGTTCAAATGGGCGAAAATGAACTTCAAAATTTACCCTCTCACTTAATGCGGCCATAGCTTGATTGAGATTACCTAAGCCCACGGCGCACCAAGGGCAAGCTACATCGGATACGTAATCTATTTTGATCGTTGACTTCATTGACTTTATTCTACAGAAGCCTACCGAGAATAGGTATTTATCAATGCAGTTTTTAAGTAATTGGCTAGCCCAGATATTTCTGAGTCAGCCGATCTTCTTTATGCCGCTTCTTTGACTTCCTCAATAGCAAACTTTGAGTTGCCACCAATCAAAATCTTACGCGGCAGTTTTTCTTCGGGAATCACATTTTCTAACTTGATAATGAGCAAGCCATTCTCGATATCTGCAGAGCGCACAATCACAGTCTCTGCCAATGTAAAGTCGTGGCTAAAATCCCGATTAGCAATTCCTTTGTATAGGTATTCTCCTGTTTGCTCAGTCTTCACTTTGCCGATAACCGTGAGTTTATTACCCTCGGCGGTAATATCAAGCTCATCATTTTTAAAGCCAGCCACTGCAATTTCTATTGCATAGTCGCGTTCATTTTTCTTGATGATGTTGTATGGAGGGTAGCTTAGCGCTTTGTTGAGCGTTTCTCCGGAATTCATTTCTTCAATCGCATTAATCAGGCGATCAAAGCCAACAGAGCTTAGTAAAACATTTCTACCAAATGGATAAGACATCGTTTTCTCCTTAAATTAAGCAAGTTCACAATTTCCTGGACCCCGAAGGCATCCAGTTAAGCAATACTTAAGGGTTAATTTTTTAGATTTCAAGGGGCTTGAAATTAGATTTTTTTGCCCATAAATAAATAAATGACGGCAAATATTCCCCATTCAAAAAAGGGTTATTTACTGCTGTCATCTTCAGGGAATTTAATAGCAAACTGACCTAATGGAGAAAATAAAATGCTCGATGCTGACCATTTAGAGCCCCAGGAAAATACCCGGGAGCCCATTACCAGACCCAAGCTAAAGCGCTTGATTCTGGAATACCTGCAAAAGAGAAGTCGGAAAGAAATTCTGTTGGAAGACCCTTGCGACCAGGACTCAGGCTCCCTCGAATAGGCGTTCAAAGGCTTTTTGGGGTCTTGAAATCGCCAACAATATCCCCAAATAAGGTTGATTATTCTTTTATGGGAAATGAAAAAATGACTGTTGCTACAAAAGAAACACTTGGATTTCAAGCGGAAGTAAAGCAGCTTTTGCAGTTGATGATCCACTCCTTATATTCCAATAAAGAAATTTTCTTACGTGAGCTTATCTCGAATGCTTCAGATGCTGCTGATAAGTTGCGCTTTGAGGGAATTGCTCACCCAGACTGGTATGGGGATGACCCAGAGCTGAAGATTAAGGTCGAATTTGATAAGGCCAGCAAAACAGTAACCATTTCTGACAATGGAATTGGCATGAGTAGGGAAGAGGTCATCAACAATCTGGGTACGATTGCACGCTCGGGCACAAAAGAGTTCTTTGCTAAGCTCTCTGGCGATCAGCAAAAAGATGCAGCTTTAATTGGTCAATTCGGTGTGGGCTTTTATTCTGGATTTATCGTGGCCGACCGAATCACTGTAGAGACTCGTCGAGCTGGACTTCCTCCATCTGATGGTGTTCGTTGGGAGTCTGATGGTTCTGGTGTATTTACAATCGAAACCATCGACCGCCCGCAACGTGGAACTTCAATTACCCTACATCTGCGCGAAGGTGAGGATGACTTCCTCAACTCATACAATCTTAAATCGATTATTCGCAAGTATTCAGACCATATTTCTTTGCCAATTCAAATGCGCAAGGAAGAGTGGGATGAAGATAAAAAAGAGCAGGTGATTCGGGATGAGTTTGAAGGCATCAATCAATCATCGGCACTGTGGGCTCGAAATAAAACAGAGATTACAGAAGATCAATATAACGAGTTTTATAAGCACCTATCTCATGATTATGAGAATCCCTTGTGCTATTCATTGAATCGAGTCGAGGGTAGAAGCGAATTTACGCAGCTGCTCTATGTACCAGCGCGTGCACCATTTGATCTGTGGGATCGCAATAAGCGGGGTGGTATTAAGCTTTATGTGAAGCGTATTTTCATTATGGATGACGCTGAGAAGCTGATGCCAATGTATCTTCGCTTTGTTACTGGCGTGATTGATTCGGCTGATTTGCCTTTGAATGTCTCTCGAGAAATCTTGCAAGAGTCTCGTGATATCAAAGTGATACGGGAAAGCTCTACTAAGCGTGTTTTGAGTATGCTTGAAGAATTAGCTAGCAGCGAAGATGAGGGCAAAAAGGAGAAATATCGCACTTTCTGGACCCAGTTTGGTCAGGTCCTTAAAGAGGGTGTAGGTGAGGATCAAGCGAACCAAGAGCGTATTTTCAAGCTTCTTCGTTTTGCAAGCACCCATACTGATTCTTCAGAGCAAACCGTGTCCTTAGCTGAGTATGTTTCTCGTATGAAAGAAGGGCAGGACAAAATTTACTATGTCACTGGCGAATCATTTAATGCTGCTAAAAATAGTCCGCATTTAGAAATCTTCCGCAAGAAGGGTGTTGAAGTGCTTTTGCTGTCTGATCGTGTAGATGAGTGGATGCTCTCATTTATCACCGAATTTGATGGTAAGCAGTTGGCATCTATTGCCAAGGGTGACTTAGACTTGGGAAGTCTGAGTGATGAAAAAGAAAAGAAAGAGCACGAGGAAACTGAGAAGCAATTCAAAGACCTGGTTGATCGTATGAAGAAGGTCTTGGAGAATAAGGCAAAGGATGTGCGTGTTACATTCCGCTTGACCGATTCCCCTGCCTGCTTGATTGCTGATGAAAATGAGCTTTCTGGAAATTTATTGCGAATGCTAAAGGCTGCCGGTCAAAATGCGCCAGATATGAAGCCCATCTTAGAAATTAATCCAGAACATCCATTGTTATCAAAACTAAAAGATGACGATCAGAAATTTGATGAGTGGACTAATCTCTTGTTCGATCAGGCCCTCTTGGCGGAGGGTGGGCAGTTAAATGATCCAGCAGGTTTTGTAAAACGCATGAATCATTTGCTATTAAATTAACCCGCTATCACTCTTCTGCTGCGGGTGTCGTATAACGGCTATTACCCTAGCTTCCCAAGCTAGAGACGAGGGTTCGACTCCCTTCACCCGCTCCAGTAATTTGATAAGCATGACTTCGGTTAATCACCATTCCTCTAAAAGTGCTTTGGGGTAATGAGGCGTTAGACGGTTGTTCTAAAAAATCCTTAGCTCCTAGCTTCAAGTCCTGGTGGGCCCATCAGAAATGGTGGGGGTTTATTTATTCAGAAGTACTTAAAATAGATTTTATCAACTGGGTGGATAGCAAAGAGGATAAAAAGGCTATGAAAAAAATTGGAATCATCGGCATTGGCAAAATGGGTAATGCTATAGCTATCAACTTAATAAAGCGTGGATATGCGGTAAATTTTTATACCCGTCGTCCCGGCTATTTCGAGGATAGGGTTATTTCAAGCGGCGGAAGCAAGAAGATTACAAAGGCTCAGCTAGCTCATGATTCACAAGTCATTCTGTTGTGTGTTACAGGAACGCCTGAAGTTGAGCAAATCATCTACGGTGAGGATGGCCTATTGGAAAGCATACTGCCTGGAACGATCGTCATTGACTGTAGTACATCCATCCCAGAATCAACCTTAAGAATTGCTGCGGATATTGAGGGGAAGAACGCGTATTACTTGGATGCGGCTTTGGCTCGCACTCCAAAAGAGGCGGAAGAAGGCCGGCTTAATCTATTGGTTGGTGCAAGTCAGGAATTATTTGATCAATGCCTACCAATTTTTCAGTGCTTTGCAGAAAATATTGAGCACGTTGGACCATTAAGCTATGGACATCGTTTAAAGCTAATTCATAATTTTGTCGCTCTTGGTTTTTCTGCCGTAATGGCTGAGGCGGTTGCCTGTGCAAAGGCTGCCGATATTGACATGAATTCGTTACTCGCAGTCCTTTCCAAGGGTGCCGGCGAGGGTACGATTATGCGGCGTTTTCAGCCCTATATTCTTGAGCAAGATGACGCAAGTTTTCGATTTACCATTTCCAATGCTTCTAAGGATATTGAATATTACTTGGCGATGGCTAAAGAGCACAACGCTTCGTCTGAGATGGCTAAAACGGCTGGAAAAATGTATGCAAATGCTGTAGTTAGAAGTGATCCAGAATCAACCGTGCCAAAAATGATCGATATTTTGGGTATAGCGCCTGCTTAAGTTTTTACTTTTATCACTGGCATTCTTTTGCCAATGGCTACAACTATTAAAACCGCGCTTGCAAAGAAGATGTTACTGATTGTTAAAGGTTCAAATACCAAAACACTCGATAGCGCGAGAGTACAAAAAGGTTGTAAAAGTTGTACCTGTCCGACATGAGCTATGCCGCCCATAGATAGGCCGGTGTACCAAAAGATATTGCCAACATAAGCAGAGAAAACGCTCACAAATATCAGCGCCATCCATGCTTGCAATGACGCATCCATAATAGGTGTAATAGAAGTCGCCGCTTGGGTGAGGTAGTAAATAGCAATTGGCAAGCTGGGTATAAGGGTAATAATAGCTACCCACGAGATGACTGCTATGCCACCCATTTTATGTGAAAGATTACCTGCCTCAGCATAACCATAGGAGGCTGAGGCAGCAGAGAGCAAGAGGGCAATATCGCTTGCTTGTAGAGTGCCATCACTTTGTTTAATGGAAAACGCAATAACCAATCCACTACCAATAATTGCAGTAATCCAAAATCCACGTGACGGCCTTTCGCCAAAACGCAGCGTCG
This sequence comes from Polynucleobacter sphagniphilus, assembly GCF_029892205.1. Lineage (NCBI taxonomy): Bacteria > Pseudomonadati > Pseudomonadota > Betaproteobacteria > Burkholderiales > Burkholderiaceae > Polynucleobacter > Polynucleobacter sphagniphilus. The sequence goes on along the minus strand of NZ_JARXVX010000002.1, from coordinate 446,405 downwards.
CGAATAAGGCGGTGAGTAGTGGAGAGATGCCTAGAACAATTCCACCATGAGAGGATGGCAAGTTCTGCATTGCCATCGCAATGGAAATCGGAAAAACAAACGAAATTAGAACAGAAATGATTGCAAGAGTTGGAAGACCATTTCTTTTCGGAAGTGAAATATTTTTGATTAGCAGGTAAATTAAGGTTGCCAACCCTGCGATAGTGGCTCTGTAAAAAGACAGTGGCACGGCTCCAAAATCTGACACCGCCATTTTTGTTGCAGGCAATGTCATGCTAAAAATGACTACACCTACCAGGCCGAGCCAAAGCCCTTTAGTTTCTCTATCCAAATCGAAGTCTCATCATGATTTTTTTGCATTTATTAGCAAGAAGTTTACTAGAGGCTTGTTAGTATCGATCTCTGTTAAATTAAACATTTCGCATCAATAAAAGATTAGAGACGCTGATTATGAAGGTATTAATTACTGGTGGGGCTGGTTTCTTGGGGCAAAAACTTGCTAAGCAATTGTTGAATCAGGGTTCCCTGAAAGATTCTGAGGGTATGGTTCAAAAAATTGATGAGCTAATTCTTGTTGACGTGGTTCAGGCCAATGATTTTGGGGATTCCCGTGTTCAGGTAATCGCGGGTGATATCGCCGATCCTAAACTAATCAAAGGTTTAATTACTCCTGACATCAAATCGATATTCCATTTAGCTGCAATAGTGAGTGGACAGGCTGAGGCTGACTTTGATTTGGGTATGCGTATCAATTTGGATGCAGCCCGTCTATTGCTAGAGACTTGTTGTGAAGTAGGGCATAAACCAAAAATCATCTTTACTAGCTCTGTTGCGGTTTACGGCGGCTCCCTCCCAGAAGTTGTATTAGATACAACAGCACTTAATCCACAATCATCCTATGGAGCGCAAAAAGCCATTTGTGAATTTTTGCTTAATGACTACACTCGAAAAGGTTTTGTGGATGGCAGAGTATTGCGTTTACCCACAATCAGCGTTCGCCCAGGCGCTCCCAATAAAGCGGCATCTTCTTTTGCAAGCGGCATTATTCGTGAACCTTTAAATGGCAAGTCATCTATTTGCCCAGTTTCATCAGAATTACGGATCTGGTTACTCTCCCCGCGATATGCTATTGAATCTTTAATTGCTGGCCATGATTTACATTCAAGTGTTTTGGGCTTAAATAAATCAATCAATCTTCCTGGCGTATCGGTCAGCGTGGGTGAAATGATCGAAGCGCTTTGTAAGGTTGCAGGTGAAGAAGTGGCTTCAAGAATTTCAATGGAGCCAGATCCAAAGGTAGAGGCCATTGTCAGAAGTTGGCCTGGATCTTGGGATGCCAGCAGAGCCAAGAGCTTCGGTTTAAAAGCAGATCCTAATTTTGAAAGTATTGTGCAGGCTTATATTGAAGATGAGTTGAAGAGCTAAGACCTAATATAGTTAAGACTTCGGGATATTTTCAACAATATCTCGTGCTAAAGCACTACCTTCTTCTTTCCAGAAGCTTCTGTCGGCGAATTTAAGTCTCTCTGCAGCATTGATCATATGCCTACTGGCAGCTTGGCGGGCCAAATCGGCATTTCCAGAGGCAATTGCTGCAACTATTGCTTCATGTTCCTCTTGAACTTGTAGCGCAAAGTCTACTCTTCGATCCTCATTGGCTCTAGTAACACTGGTGGCTGCCCGAAGAGAATAGGAAAAAGTATCTACAAACTTGAGCCAATAAGGATTTCCGGTTGCCTGAGCAATCAGCATGTGAAAACGTACATCCTCTTCAACACCACATTCTCCTGCATTCGTTGCTTTTTCAATTTTTCTAAGAGCATCTTCAATGTCTGAGAGTTGCCCTGGCGTTCGTCGAACTGCAGCTAGTGCTGCTATCTCAGATTCAATCCCTCTTCGCACTTCAATAATGTCTTGCAGCGCATGCACAGATTGTTCGGTGACCTCATTCACCATTTCTGGATTGGGTTTGAACTTTTCTCCAATAAAAGTGCCGCTACCTTTACGAGACTCCAAAACCCCATCAGTCTTGAGGGTAGCAATTGCTTCACGAACTACTGTTCTGCTTACCTTGAAGTGTTTAGCAATAGTTGATTCAGAGGGAAGACGAGTTCTTGGACTTAAATTGTTTGCATGAAATTGAGTCAGCAGCGTATTGGCAATACGCGAACCAAGGCCTCCTGCTGAGAAGTGGCTTTTTTTAATTTCTATGTTTGCTAGTTCCAGAAATTGACTCATGAGCAACGATATGAAAAGTTGTCTAATTTAAATTAGAAAAAGTATACAACTTATTAGGGTAAAAGCTAGATATAAATCGTTGACCCCTATATTTTTTATGATTAGGATCCCTATGGTTAAGTTGTATAAAAGTTGTATAGTATCTTACAGAAAAATAAACGCTAATTTAATTTAGCCTCACAGGGAGACAGTAATGACTACTGCAAGTACGGGTACCCCGAGTGCCTTTGAAGATTTAACTTATAAGAAAGTCGCATGGCGCATCATGCCTTTGCTCATGATTTGCTACATCGTGGCATATCTTGACCGAGTCAACGTTGGTTTTGCTAAATTGCAAATGTTGACTGACTTAGGTTTTAGTGAGGCAGTTTATGGTTTTGGTGCGGGCGTATTCTTCTTTGGATATTTCATTTTCGAAGTGCCTAGCAACATCATCCTGCATAGAGTAGGCGCCCGAGTATGGATTGCTCGAATTATGGTGACTTGGGCAATAGTTTCTGGTGCCTGCATGTTTGTAAGTACACCAAGCTCCTTCTACATCATGCGCTTTTTACTGGGCTTGGCCGAGGCTGGCTTCTTTCCTGGCATCATTTTGTACCTCACATACTGGTTCCCATCGCAACGCCGCTCAAAAATTGTTTCAATCTTTATGGCTGCAATTCCTTTAGCAGGATTAATTGGCGGCCCTCTATCTGGTTGGATCATGGAGTCAGTTGCTGGTCTTAATGGCCTTACTGGATGGCAATGGATGTTTATGCTTGAGGCAATCCCAGCAGTGGTTTTGGCTGTGATCGTTTTCATTTACCTGGATGACAATATTAAAAATGCAAAGTGGCTTAATGCGAAAGAAAAAGCATTGTTAGCTGCCGATATTGAATCTGATCAGCAAACTAAAGTAGACCATGGTTCATTCGGTGCGATTCTTAAGGATGGACGTCTTTGGCTTGGTATCGTGGTGTACTTCTGTATCGTGATGGGTCAATACGGACTAACCTTCTTCTTGCCAACATTAATTAAGACTGCTGGCATCAAGGGAGTATTGAATATTGGCTTATTTACTGCAATTCCTTATGGTGCAGCAGTGATTTCCATGATTCTCTTTGGTCGTAGATCGGATAAAACTCGTGAACGCCGTTGGCATTTGGTTGTACCGATGTATATGGGCGCGATTGGTTTAACTGGAAGTGCACTTGCTGGTACAACAAATACTGAAATTGCAGTTGCCTTTTTGACCTTAGCGGCTGCTGGTGTATTGTCAGCTACGCCATTATTCTGGGCATTGCCAACATCTTTCCTGGCTGGGGCATCTGCAGCCGCAGGTATTGCTGCAATTAACTCCGTTGGAAATCTTTCTGGCTTTTTTGCACCATTTTTGATTGGTGCTATTAAGGACGCAACGGGCTCTTCGAATATTGGACTTTACGTTATTTCTGGCGTGCTAATTATTGGATCTTTTGCAGTTCTTAAATTCCCTGCGAAATTAGTCAACAAGTAAGCGTTCAGTAAATTAAGTGCCATCTGCATTGGATAGCGATGGCACTTTTTATTTAAAAGGTAAAAAATGAGTTCCCAGAAAAAATCCGTTGGTGTTATTGGTCTTGGTGCAATGGGACGTGGAATGGCGGGTTCGTTGCGGCGTGCAGGTTATGAAGTCTATGTTGCCGATGTTCGTAGAGAAGCTGCCGAAGAATTTGTTAAAGATGGCGGCGTTGCATGTTCGTCCCCAGCAGAAGTAGCTAAGCATTGCGACATTCTGGTGAGTGTTGTAGTCAATGCCGCACAAACAGAAGAAGTGTTATTCGGCAAAAATGGTGCAGCAAATGCAATGAAAAAGGATTCCGTTTTTGTGATGTGTTCTACGGTTGATCCTCATTGGTCTGTCGCATTAGAGGAGCGCTTAAATGATATGGGAATACTGTACCTAGATTCCCCGATCTCAGGAGGCGCCGCAAAGGCTGCTTCTGGCGAGATGACTATTATGAGCGCTGGCAAACCGCAGGCTTATGCCAAAGTAAGTGGCGCATTAGAGGCGATGGCTGCTAAAGTCTATCGCCTGGGTGATAGTGCTGGTGCTGGTAGCAAAGTGAAGATCATCAATCAGTTGTTAGCAGGCGTTCATATTGCAGCTGCTGCTGAAGCTATGGCATTGGGCTTGCGTGAAGGGGTTAATGCAGACTCACTATATGAAGTGATCACTAATAGCGCTGGCAATAGTTGGATGTTTGAGAATCGTATGGCTCACGTGCTGGCCGCCGATTACACCCCACTATCTGCAGTAGATATCTTTGTTAAAGATTTGGGATTGGTTTTAGATACGGCTAGGGCAAGTAAGTTTCCATTGCCGCTGAGCTCAACGGCTCACCAAATGTTTATGCAAGCATCGACTGCAGGATTTGGGAGAGAGGATGATTCAGCGGTAATCAAAATATTCCCTGGAATTGAGCTTCCAGTTAAAAAATAAATTATTTAGAAGAAAAGATATTTACTTATGGCTGTATTGTTGGGTTGCATTGCAGATGATTTCACAGGCGGTACTGATTTGGCTGGCATGCTAGTCAAGTCTGGGATGAAGACAATCCAATTAATTGGTGTCCCTACTGAGCCAGCACCAGATGATTTTGATGCAATCGTAATTGCTTTGAAGTCCCGCACAAACCCAGCAGCGGATGCCGTTGAAGAATCACTGCGTGCTTTACAGTGGTTAAAAAAGCAAGGTTGCCGGCAGTATTACTTTAAGTACTGCTCAACATTTGACTCAACTTCAAAGGGTAATATTGGTCCAGTAACTGAGACTTTAATGAAAGCGCTCAATGCAAAATTTACAATTGCTTGTCCAGCATTCCCGGCCAATAAGCGAAGCATTTACAAGGGGCATTTGTTTGTTGGTGATGAGCTATTAAGTGAGTCGGGTATGCGCAATCATCCTCTTACTCCTATGACAGATTCAAACTTGGTGCGAGTACTGCAAGCGCAAGTAAAAGGAAAAGTTGGACTTACGGATTACACTTTTGTTAAGGGCGGTGCCAGTCTAATTGATCAGCGTTTCGCTGATTTGCAAAAAGAGGGGTATCAATTTTCGATAGTGGATGCGCTTTCTGATGCTGATCTATATAGCATTGGTGCAGCCTGTGCCGATTTGTCTTTAGTCACGGGCGGCTCTGGAATAGCTATAGGATTGCCAGAGAACTTTAGAAAAAAAGGCCTACTTAAAATTACTGAAGATGCCAATAAGCTGGGGGCTGTTCGCGGCCTCAAAGCAGTTATTGCAGGTAGCTGTTCTTTAGCTACTCAAGAGCAAGTGCGGGTCATGAAAGAAAAATCTCCCGCATATTTTGTTGACCCCATTTCCTTGTTCGATGGTAAAGATGTGGTTGCAGAAGCGCTTGCTTGGGCATCTGAAAATATTGCAAAAGGCCCGCTCTTAATCTATGCCACGTCAGCTCCAGATGTCGTGAAAAGTATTCAGGAGAAAGTGGGTGCAGATAAAGCGGGCGAGATGGTAGAGCATGCTCTTGCACAAATTACTCAAGGCCTTATCAAGCTTGGTGTTGGTCAGTTAATTGTGGCCGGTGGCGAGACTTCTGGTGCGGTAGTGAAGGCACTCGGCATCTCTGGCTTGAGAATTGGTCCTGAGATTGCCCCGGGAGTACCTTGGACCAAGGCTGTTTTTGAACAGTCAGATAATGAGTCCTTGGTGCTGGCATTAAAGTCCGGTAACTTTGGTGGCCCTCAATTTTTTAATGAAGCCTGGGATTACATTCAATGATGATTTCTATTAACGCTCAGTCTGAAGAGTCAAAGCAACGTGAAAAAATAGTTGAGTTTGGAAAATCCATTTTTGACAGAGGGCTTACCGCTGGCAGTAGCGGCAACTTAAGTGTTCGCTTGGATGATGGTTGGCTTTTGACTCCAACTAACGCGTCTCTAGGTCGTTTAGATCCCGCCACCCTTACTAAATTAGATTGGGATGGCAACATGGTCAGCGGATTGCCACCCTCTAAAGAAGCGTTTTTACATCGTGCAATGTATAAGACCCGCAGTGGCGCAAAAGCGATTGTGCATTTGCACTCAACCTATTCCACTGCAGTTTCATGTATGTGTGGATTAAATCATGATAGCTGCATACCTCTTCTCACTCCTTACTTTGCAATGAAGGTGGGGCGCCTACCATTAGCTCCATATCACCGCCCAGGTGATCCTGACTTAGCTTCGGTAATTGAAAGCTTAGCCGTCAAAAATTCTTCGGTACTGCTAGCTAACCACGGCCCAGTTGTTTCTGCTAACTCCATTGAATCTGCCGTTAATGCTGCAGAAGAGCTAGAGGAGACGGCTAAGCTATTTTTGCTCCTTAAGGGAGTTGAGACTCGTCCATTGAATGAGACGCAGATTCAAGATTTAAAAAAACAGTTCAACCTCGATATTTAATCATTTTTGCTCAAGGGTATATCAGTGCCAAAGTTTGCCGCCAATTTAACGATGATTTTTAACGAGTATGAGTTTCCAGCTCGATTTCCCGCTGCTGCAAAAGCTGGATTTGATGCCGTGGAGTTTCTGTTTCCTTATGATTATCCACCTGCCGATGTAGGTCAATGGCTTAAAGAAAACAAGTTAAAAAATGTCTTATTTAATCTTCCTCCGGGTAACTGGGCTGGAGGTGAGAGGGGTATTTCAGCATTACCTGGAAGAGAGGATGAGTTTCGCGCTGGGGTTGTAAAGGCGATTGAATATGCGATAGCATTGGGAACGCCGCAATTGCATATGATGGCAGGCTTAATTCCTGCGAACTCTGATTTGACACTGCATAGCAGAACATATTTATCAAATATGAAGTTTGCTGCAAGGGAGTTGGCTAAGCATAAGCTCAATCTATTGCTTGAGCCAATTAATACACGTGATATGCCAGGTTATTTTCTCAACACCCAAGCTCAAGCACATGAACTTCTTGCTGAGTGTGGCGAGTCTAATGTCAGAGTTCAAATGGATTTCTATCATGCTCAAATTATGGAGGGTGATTTGGCTATGACTTTTAAAAGGTACTTTAAGAATATCGGACATATTCAAATAGCCAGTGTCCCCAGTAGAAATGAACCGGATGATGGCGAAGTAAATTACCCATTCCTATTTAAGTTGTTTGATGAAATGGGCTATGAGGGTTGGGTGGGTTGTGAGTATCGGCCCAGGGGAAAGACTGAGGATGGATTAAGCTGGCTTAAGCAATCCTAATGATGTAATGGCTCAAGAACATTCCCCGTATCGAATTGGTTTAGTTGCTAATAGGGCTCATCAGGATTTGCCGAACTCGACCTTGGTACAGCTTTTGAATGGGTCCAAAGCTTCCATCACCGAAGTTTTGAAACCACATTTTTCGGTAGTCGGTAGAACTATGGATAGCATGAAGGTCTATGATTTATTAACGGACTACCCGGATATTGAACGCCTCCCTTACGGGCATGATGGTGGTTTAATGCGTTTGGTTGCGAGGATTGTGGATCCAGAGCCAGCCAAGTCCTTAGATGCCATTATTTATTTAATGGACCCAGTTGATCCTTCCTCAGCTTTTCCTGAGGCCATCGCGCTTAAGCGCCAGTGCGTTATTCATGGGAAACCTTTTTTATCGACACTAGCTGGCGCAAGAGAGTGGATTGAATTGGAGGCAATGAATTTGACCGGGAAAACGAACCCAGTCCTAGATCCTTGCTTTGCATACGGGAGCCAGGGAATTGCATTAATTTCACATGATGCTATGAAGCCAGAAATGCTCAGGTTGGCAGAAAAGCATTTTGAATTACTCGATCGCTTTAAGGTGCGCTATGCAACAGGTACAACTGGTGGGTTGCTGAATGAATTAGCTAAACAGATGAAGGGCGGCAAGGAGGGGGATGGATGGGTGACTGCTTGCTTGAGTGGTCCAATGGGTGGCGATGCCCAAATTGCAGATCTGGTACTTGATAGGAGGTGTAGTCGAATACTATTTCTAGAGGATCCACATGTTGCGCGCCAGCATGAAGCTGATATTCAGCTGCTTGAACGAGCGGCCCGGGTTGTAACCGATTTTACATCTTGCAATAGTGACAATAAGAACGCTGATCGCTGGTTGGCACTTCTATCAAAAAGAGCCTAGTGTCTAAAATTTTCCCATTCATATCGCACTACCTATTTTATAAATAGTTTTTAAGTGTTTCCCCGCTCCATCCTAAGGGTTCGATTGTTTCGGTGCTGTGCCGATCAGTCTGAATGGGTAAGACTCTAAGGGTTTTATCTGATAGTGAAATCTTCTTTTTTAGCCGAATATCTATTTATTAACTCATATAGATGAGTAGATGAGACATTGGGGTGCTGTGATAGAAAAGAGTTCGCTGGGTTACGTTAATCTCGTCACCATATTTAAAAAGAAAATTGAGTCAGGGGCTTGGGGGATTGGGCAAGCTATTCCATCCGAGGCATCTTTGGCAAAAGAGTATGGTGTTGCAGTAGGAACAATCAGGCAGGCTATTGCTGAGCTTGTCAGTGATTCAATTTTAGTCAAGCGTCATGGAAAAAGTACTACTGTCAGTGGCGGCTTAAACGGCCAATCGATGCTACGATTTTTTCGGGGGAACGTTTCAGGGTCAAATCAGGCAATCCCAACTGCGACCGTGTTATCGGCAAAGGAGGTTCTAGTGGACAATGCTCTATCGGAATTAACTGCTTGGACGACTAAGAGCGCATTTAAGCTTCATCGCATACGATTCATTGATGGAATTTCAGTACTTTTTGAAACAATATATATCCCTTTGCCAAAATTTAAAAAGTTACTCAAGATTTCTCCCCAAGATTACGAGAGCTTGCTCTATCCAATGTATGCCAGCTTATGCGATGTGGCGGTAATTAAGGCCAAAGATACCGTAAGCTTTGAGCTACTTAAAAAAAGCGATGCTAAAGCCTTGAATCTAAGAGAGGGACACCCAGGGGTTCGAGTCGATAGATTGGCCTTTGATATATCTGGAATGGTTGTTGAGTTCCGAACATCCGTTGGAGATGCTATGGCATTCCAATATTCAGCCGAAGTCAATTGATTTGAAAATAGATATTCTAATTCCATTAAAGGAGACAGAGATGCTAAGTTGGTACAGAGAAGTTAGCGTTGTCGAAAGAAAAACTTTTTGGGCTTGTTTTGCCGGTTGGGCGCTAGATGCGCTAGATGTGCAAATGTTTAGTTTGGTGATACCTGCACTTATTGCAACATTTGGCCTAAGTGGTACAGAGGCCGGCTTAATAAGTGGCGTGACGCTGGTATCTTCAGCCCTGGGGGGTTGGTTAATGGGCTCGGTTTCCGATCGCATGGGTCGCGTTCGAGCACTACAAATCACTGTTTTGTGGTTCTCATTTTTTACGCTCCTTTCGGCATTCGCTCAAACCTTCCCGCAAATGTTGATTCTGAAGGCATTACAGGGATTTGGCTTTGGCGGAGAGTGGGCTGCGGGTGCGGTATTGATGGCGGAAATGATTCGTCCAGAACATCGTGGGAAGGCCATGGGGATGGTGCAAAGTGCATGGGCAATAGGCTGGGGTGGCGCTGTACTTTTATATGCCTTAATCTTTTCTTTGCTTGAGCCAACTGAGGCATGGCGCATATTGTTTGCAATTGGAATCTTGCCAGCTTTTTTAATTATCTATATTAGGAAAAATATTCCAGAACCAGCAAAAAGGGAAAAATCGAATTCTAGATCTTTGAACTGGATGGGATTTTTAGGAATTTTTAAACCTCAATTATTAAGAATCACTATCGTAGGGGCTTTAGTTGGTGTCGGAGCTCATGGTGGTTATTACGCCTTAATGACTTGGCTTCCAACATTCCTTAAGAGTGAACGCCATCTATCGGTATTGGGTACCGGCGGTTATTTAGCGGTGGTGATTGTGGCATTCTGGTGTGGATGTATGGCTAGCGCCTATTTATTAGATCGTATTGGGCGCCGTCTAAACCTCATTCTCTTCGCTGCTTGCTGTGCACTAACAGTGATGCTCTATACCTTTTTGTCCTTAACAGATCGAGAAATGCTTTTGCTTGGATTTCCATTAGGTTTTTTTGCGGCTGGAATCCCCGCAAGTTTAGGAGCACTTTTCAATGAACTTTATCCCGCCGAAGTCCGGGGCGCTGGTGTTGGTTTTTGTTATAACTTTGGTCGCATCGTTTCAGCAGGATTTCCCGTGCTAGTAGGGCACATGAGTTCCAGTATGAGTCTTGGGACCGCAATTGGGATTGATGCTTCTCTAGCCTATTCCCTGGTGGTGATCGCAGTCTTTTTCTTGCCAGAGACCAAGGGAAGGGATTTAGCGGCCGTAACAGCGTAAGTTTTCGTGGGGATATTTTATGAATCGACGCAACGCAGTAAAAATGATGATGGGTGGCTTGGCGGGCTTGACTCTGCCAACCCTTGAAGCGCTTGGAGTTGAAAAAATGAATGAACAATTAGTCCCTATGGATACCCATGCTCATATTTTCCACCGCGGTCTAAAGCTTGCCAATGCGAGGCGTTATGCTCCTGAATATGATGCTTATCTCGCAGATTATTTGCATGTTTTAGATGAAAACCATATTGGTAGAGGAGTATTAATACAGCCTAGTTTTTTAGGAACTGATAACTCTTATCTAGTTCAGGCCTTGCGTCAGTATCCAAATCGTTTGAGGGGTATTGCGGTAGTCGATCCCGCCATCACTTTAGATGAGATGAAGGCATTAGATCGCGATGGCATTAGAGGAATCCGACTGAATTTAGTTGGTCAAGAATTGCCGAATTTTTCAAAAGATCAATGGCCAGCTTTCCTAGAGCGTATTCAGTCATTGGATTGGCAAATTGAAATTCATCGAGAGGCGGCTGATTTGCCGACTGTTCTGCAGGCTTTATTGCCAAGAGATATCAAGTTGGTTGTCGATCATTTTGGTCGACCTGATCCAATGTCGGGCATTAATGATCCAGGCTTTAAGTTCATGCTGAATAAGGCGGAGAGTTCTAGAAAAATTTGGGTTAAGGTTTCAGGGGCATATCGAAACGGCAATAATGGCGCAGGCGAGAGAACTGCCCTCGAAGCAATGCCTTTGCTAAAAAAATACCTTGGCTACGATCGGATGGTTTGGGGGAGTGACTGGCCTCATACCCAATTTGAATCTTCGGAGAGTTATGCGAAAGAATTGACGCTTTTATCGGATTGGATTCCCAATAAGGAAGACAAGGATATTGTCTTATGCAAGACACCGGCAAAATTATTTGGTTTTTAAAGGCCCAAAAAGCGCATCCAGTTGTCCAATCAACTAGAACTGAGTTTATCTATAAAATATTTTGAAATTATTTCAACCCTATTTTTTAAAAATAATATAAGTGAGACTTTATGAATTCCACCATTAATCCCGGTAGTCAAGGGATAAAACTACGTTGGTACACAGGTTTAAATCCAAAACACTGGAGGGTGCTGGCGGCCAGTTGGTTAGGTTGGGTTTTTGATGGTTATGAGGCTTATGCATTATTTATTGTGATGCCTTTTGTGCTCAAGACCATGCTCACCCCGGAGATGCTTGCAAACAAAGCAATTTATGCAGGCATAGCAATCGGTATTACCTTATTGGGCTGGGGTATGGGGGGTATGGTTGGTGGAATCATGGCCGATTATGTTGGACGAAAAAAGATGATGGTCTATTCCGTATTCTTTTATGCTTTATTTACAGGGTTCACTGCCTGCGCCAATGATTTTTGGGTATTTTGTTTTCTCCGTTTTATCACTGGATTTGCAATGGGCAGCGAATGGAGTACGGGAGTGGCTTTACTGGCTGAAACCTGGCCCAATCATGCCAGACCAAAAGGCGCTGGATTTTTGCAGTCTGGCTTTGGCTTTGGAACACTCATTGCTGCCTTAACCTGGTTTGTACTCTCGCAAACAATGCCCTTGGGACAAGATACTTGGCGCCTAGTCTTCGTAGTGGGTGCCTTACCTGCTTTCTTCTGTCTCTATATTCGCCGTGCTGTAGATGAGTCTGAGAAATGGGTTCAAGCTATTCGAGCACAACGTTGGGCTGCAACCGAATCAGTTGACGGTGAGCAAAAGCAAGCTAAGCGACCATTTACTCTCACTGAGATATTTAGAGAGCCAGAGAGTCGCAAGCGGACTATTTTGGCTTTTATGCTTTCCCTCACTACGACTGTTGGTTGGTGGGCAATCTCAGCATTGCTGCCTGAGTACGCCGTACAAATTGCAAAAGCTGGCGGTGAATTGACCCCAGCTATTTGGGGCTTAAGAGCTGCTTTGTTGTATACCGGTGGGGCAGTAGTTGCATATCTGATCTCAGGATTTTTGGCTGATGCTATTGGTAGAAGATCTTTCATATTTTTTACCTATCTTGGGTCTTTAATCACTACGGTGATTACCTATCAGCTAGTGCACTCAATTGAGTTATTGATGGTATCTGCCTTTATCAATGGTTTCTTCACTCTAGGATTTGCCTATTCATGGATGGCTATTTATCCAGTAGAACTCTTTACTTCTAGTGTTCGAGCAACTGCTGCATCTTTCATCTTTAATGCGGCACGTTTGATAGCATGGGTTTTCCCAATTATTGCTGGTAGCATTATTAAAACGTTTGGCAGTATTCCGCAGGCCGCTACTTGTATCGGCCTTATTTATCTGATTGGTTTAGTAGTTCCTTGGTTTATGCCTGAAACAAGAGGCAAACCATTGCCAGAATAAATCAGTCAAAGATTGAGATAAATTAGAAATAAATTATGAGTAATCAGAGCGAAGCCACAGCAAAAAAAATGCCACTCGCAGGAATGAAGGTAATCGAATTGGGAACGCTGATTGCAGGTCCCTATGCTGCAAGTTTGCTTGCGCAATTTGGTGCGGAGGTGATTAAGATTGAATCCCCCGGGAATGGAGATCCATTGAGAAATTGGCGCAAGCTTCATCATGGGACATCTTTGTGGTGGTATTCCCAAAGTAGAAATAAAAAGTCTATGACACTGGATCTAAGGGCACCAGAGGGTCAGCAAATTGTGCGTGATTTAGTTAAGACGGCGGACATTGTGATTGAAAATTTCCGTCCAGGCACATTGGAAAAGTGGGGCTTAGGTTGGGAGCAACTCAAGCAAATTAATCCCGCTTTAGTAATGGTGCGGGTTTCTGGGTACGGGCAAACTGGCCCATATAAAGATCGTCCTGGATTTGCTGCGATTGCGGAATCGATGGGTGGCTTGAGAAGTTTGGCTGGTTACCCCGACCGTCCTCCCGTTCGTGTTGGAGTGAGTATTGGCGACACATTAGCCTCTTTATATGGTGTGATCGGTGCATTAATGGCCATGTATCACCTCAAGGTCAATCAAGGTGAGGGTCAGTTTATCGATGTTGCCCTATACGAGGCAGTATTCGGTGTAATGGAAAGTTTAATTCCAGAGTTCTCAGCTTTTGATTTTGTGCGCGAACGCTCAGGTGCCTCATTACCAGGGATTGCACCTTCTAATACGTATTTATGTGCAGATGGTCATTACATCATCATTGCCGGAAATTCAGATAGCATTTATAAGCGATTGATGCACGCTATCGGGCGTAGTGATCTTGCAGACGATCCTAGTTTGGCCCATAACGAGGGACGCGTTCAGCAAGTAGATATGCTTGATCAGGCAATTACAGATTGGACCACTCGACATCCATTGGAAGATGCTCTGGCCATTTTGGATAAGGCAGAGGTACCAAGTGGTCGAATCTATACTGCAAAAGATATCTCTTCTGATCCCCATTATGAGGCGCGAGAAATGCTCGAACCCCATACGCTTCCGAATGGTGATGTAGTTCATTTTTCTGGAATTGTGCCAAAGCTTTCTGGAACACCTGGGCAAACGCATTGGTTGGGCCCTCAGCTTGGAGAGCATACCGATCAAATTTTGCATGATTTGGGGTATGCACAGGAGCGCATTGCTGCTTTGCACGAACAAGGCGTTATTTAATCGAGAAGCATATGCCAACCAAACTATATATACAGGATGTGGCGGTGAGGGACGGATTTCAAATAGAGTCACAGTTCATTCCAACCGAGCAGAAAATTCATCTGATCAATAGCCTTTCTCATACCGGTCTGGCGAAGATTGAAGTCACATCTTTTTCTTCGCCTAAGGCGATACCTGCATTAGCGGATGCCGAAAAAGTGATGCGCGCAATAGAGCGCGTTAAGGGCGTGGAGTATGCGGTTTTAGTGCCCAACCTAAAGGGGTGTGAGCGTGCTTTAGCATGCGAAGTAGATGAAATTAATTTGGTGATGTCAGCAAGTCAAAGCCATAGTCTTGCTAATTTGCGCATGACTCCTGATCAATCCATTAAACAGTTTTCTGAGATTGCCAAGCTCGTTGGTAATTCTGCAAGTATTAATGTATCGCTTTCAACGGCATTTGGTTGTCCATTCGATGGCGACATTCCGCAAGAGCAGGTGTTAACTTATATCCAAAAAATAACTGACTTAGGAATTTCAAAGATTAGCCTATGCGACACCACGGGTGTGGCGAATCCTAGACAAGTTGAGCGCTTGATTCATGCAGTAGTCAATCGATGGCCTGATTTGGTCATTACTGCCCATTTTCACAATACCAGAGGCATGGGTTTGGCAAATGTCATGGCGGCACTGAATGCGGGGGTAACCCATTTCGATGCTTCATTGGGTGGTCTGGGCGGTTGCCCATTTGCGCCTGGTGCTAGTGGCAATGTATGCACTGAAGATATGGTGCATATGTTGCAAGCGATGGGGTACGACACCGGAGTGAACTTAACAGATTTACTCTCATGTGCAAATGAGCTTGAGTCTATTTTAGGTAGAGCGCTACCTGGTCAAGTGATCAAAGCCGGCCCTTCCACTCGTAGATACCCAATGCCTACAGGCGATGGTCAACAACGCCTTTCTGGGGTTAATTTATGTGAGGTTAATCCTACGAGGTAGGTGGCGCTGGTTGTTACGGATTGCAGTAATGACACTTAGCCGGATCAGCAGTGACCTGATTGGCAATCAACTCTTCTTTTTTGTCTCCACATTTAACGCATGACCAGATATTAGCGATAGGGAGATTTGTCGGGACTCCACAATGAGAACAAGGCAATCCTTTTTTAGTTTCCGTAATTGAGTATCCCGGGGATTTGCATCCAGGACAAAGCGAAGTCATTTTTTTAGCTAGATCTTGAGTTGCCTTCAGGATATTTTCCATCCGAGTCGGGTTTATGTGGGCTCGTAGGTCATTCTCTACAAATACATTGCCTTTTTTAGAGAGGTTTCTGGCCCAGTCATAGGCCTGTCTAAGTGATCTAATGGTGTCAATTCCTTTGCGACACTCAAGATGGTATTCATCATCAGGCTTTATAACCAAGTGATGGCTTGGAAACCGAGCCTCAGGTAGAAAGGCGGTGAGCTCATCCCAGCTCGATACTAGCATGTTCGCACTTTGGGCTTCACCACCATAAAAGCCAGTGATTTCTATCTCATGAATATCATCCACCAATATGACTAATTCGTAATTCCAGGGAATTATTCCAGCGAAAGGATCATTTGCAAAAGCACCTTCGCTTGCAATGCCTATTTGGGTGCCCGCAAGCTCCATACCTATCCTCGCTTTCTTCCTGGCAGCATCTAGTTGCGAACCATATCTTGGAATATCGCGAGTAAAGCTTCCTAATTTATCAGTGTCATACCCATTGACATGGCTTACCTCTAGGCCATTCGTACTCAGCAGTAGGGGGCAAATAACAGATTCTTTACCGTGCTGAGTTAAAAGGCTTGCCTGTAATCCGAGATAAGGCTTGAGATCGTTTGGCATATTGACTGTCAAATCCTTTAAGCAAAATAGTTAGCAATTGCGCTATAGATAGGGATTCCTAAAATAATATTCAAAGGAAAGGTAATACCTAGTGACATCCCCATGTAGAGGGCGGGATTCACCTCCGGCATAGCATGACGCAACACGGCTGGCACCGCGATATAGGAAGCGCTTGCTGCCAGAATCATTAGTAGAATCGTATCGCCAAGCGGTACATGAAATAAGTGACATAAGCTCAGCGCAATGAGCGCGTGAACGGGCGGCGCTATGAAAGCATATGCCAGAGTAATAGGCGGCTTCCCTTTAAGTTCACTGATACTTTTGGCGGCAACCAAGCCCATGTCTAGCAGGAAGAATGCCAATAGGCCTTTGAATAAATCAATCGAGAATGGCGCCATGACTTTATGACCGGCATCACCTGATATCAAGCCAACGACCAGTGATCCCAATAAAAGAAGCTGCCCGCCATCAGTAAATGACTCGTGCAACACTTTACCTAATGATGTATTGGAGGTTTTGCTATCGAGATTTTTTTGCCTAATATGGTTTGCAAGCAGGATGGCGATGATGATTGCAGGCGACTCCATCAGTGCCATCGCTGCAGCCATATGCCCCCCATAGCTAATGCCGTTTTGATCTAAGACTTGGGTGGTGGTGATAAAGGTGACTGCGCTAATTGATCCATACGTGGCAGCAATTGCAGCAGCATCCAGTTTGTCAAGCTTGTGCTTGAGAAGGTTGTAGCCTAGCAGTGGAATCAAAATGGCTAGTGTGATTGCCAGCCCAAGACTAAGGGCAATTTCAGGGGTAAATCCAGATTTATTGAGCGCAAATCCACCTTTTAATCCCAGCGCCATGAGGAGGTATAGCGACAGAAAGCGAGAGATGGGCTGTGGAATCTCTAAATTAGATTTAACCAAGCCAGCAAAGATGCCGAAGATGAAAAACAGAATGGATGGGTCTAGTAAATTGGTCATATATTTCCTTTTGGACTCATTCTAGGAAGGTAACTATATAAAGTAAAATCGAAATTAAGATAGTTATATATAGATAAATACCTATGAATATTACTTTTAGGCAATTACGCCTTTTTATGGCTTTGGCCGAGACTGGCAGTGTGAGTGCAGCGGCTCGCATGGTTCATGTAACTCAGCCCACTGCGTCGATGGGGCTCAAGGAAATCACCGATGCTATTGGGGTGCCACTTTATGAAGTGGTGGCCAGAAAAATTCATCTAACGCAAATGGGTCATGAATTAGCAAAAACGGCTAGAGCAATATCTGGTGAATGGGAAGCTTTTGAGCAGCAGGTCGATGGGGTCAAAGGATTAACGCGGGGTAAGTTAAAGGTGGCTGTGGTGAGTACTGCCAAATATTTCATTCCAAGAATATTGGGAATATTTTGTGCGAAATATCCACAAATAGACATTGCCTTAGAAATATTAAATCGGGACGGCGTGGTCAATAGGCTAGAAGAGAACTTGGATGATCTATACATCATGTCTCAGCCACCAGTGCATTTAGATATTGAAGACGAAGTGTTTATGCCAAATCCCCTGGTATTGGTAGCATCTAAGGCACACCCCTTTGCTAATAAAAAAAATATTGAGATTGCCTTATTAAAAGGCGATAAATTTATTTTTAGAGAAAAAGGCTCCGGCACACGAATGACAGCGGATGCGCATTTCAAAAGATTGAAATTTAAACCGGATGTTAGGCTTGAGCTAGGTAGCAATGAGGCTATTAAGCAGGCAGTGATAGGTGGTTTGGGTGTAGCCGTACTTTCTCAATATTCTCTTGGCGATAAAGCTGATCAAGAAGAGGTCGCCATTTTAAAGTGTAAAGAATTCCCAATAGAGTCGAGTTGGCATATTGTGAGTCCAAAGGGTAAGAAGTTATCGCCGATAGCAACTATATTTAAAAAACACTTATCTGAGCAATCCAAGGAATGGGTAAAGGCCTAATAAACCTATTTCATCCGTGCAGTTTGCTTATATTTAAAAAGCTGGGCTGGGGTAAATTTGTTGGGATATGTACTTACCATGTTTGTCTACCTTAACCAGGATGATGTCGCCGGTACTGACATTTTTCCCGATATATGATTCGATATTGACCTGGTGAGTAACTAAGATAAGCGGTGTTCTTGGATTTTCTTTGAGTTGAACTTGAATGAGTTTTTCTAAATCCTGAGTCTGTTTTTTGGCCGTACGCGCATCATCAAAAAAAGAGCCAAGCACAGGGGTGCTGCTGACCGGCCCTTTATTTAACAGCCTTGCTGTATCAAGACAGCGACACCAAGGGCTGCTAAAGATATTTGCAGATAGAATGCCTTGAGTACTTAACCACTGTCCAACCAAGATGGCCTGCTGCCTACCTTTATCCCCCAAATTTCTTTGTGTGGAGCATTGATCTATTTGGTAGCCTGCCGGGTCACCATAACCAGGCGCATCAGCATGGCGCATGAGTAATATATGCTGACCATCATCTAGATCATTTGCAAGATTGGCTCTGGCCTGTAAGGCAAAAAAACTCAGTAAGATAGCGATGAGCAGGGAGATTAGTGTTCTCATAGTTTTTAGACTCAAAAAGATGAAGGGAGTGCTTTGATCAGGGTTTAAGCGATTCTAATATCAGCTAAGGTGTTCTGATCTATCGAGAGGCGAACGCCGAGTGAGCCAGAGTTTGCAAAAACTGGTGATTTTCTCAAGCTAATTTCCAGCGATTGAATTTCGGGGTATTTTGAGCAAATTTGAATGATGCGCGTCATGAGTCTTTCCTGAGTTTCGTAATGACCATGACCTGCAATCTGAATAATCTCCAGGACTAGTGGATCATAGTCAAACACATTTTCCATGAGGTCTTCTGCAATGAAGACTAGTTTTGAGTCAATGAATAGCGTTAAATCTAATAGATGTTCTTTGGGTACGGTGGCATCGGGACCATAGGTGCCAATTTGTGTTTGAAGCTTCAGATCTTTTAATTCAATGCAGGCGTTTGATTGCATAAGGGGCTTTATAAATTGGTTTGGTGTTGTGTCTTTTGAATTTGGGAGGCTAAATGGTGGCCGCTGAGCCAGGCACCCTCCACTCTGCCTCCATTGAGCCAATCCCCGCAGTAGCCTAGTTTTAGATCTTCACAAAGTCTAAAGCCAGAGATTGGAGCGGCATGTCCGCTTGCATAACGCCAGCGGTGAATCGATATTTTGGCTGCATCGCAATTCAAGCCCAGTCTTTTTGCGCAATCAAGAATTTCCTTGGCAGCCTCATCTTTATCCCGCTCCACCCATACTTGACTCCACAGTGGATTGGCATGGATGGTCCACGTCTCCATTCCTGCTCGGTTTGGTTTTGAATTGTTTCGTGATAACCAGCTAATAATCTCACTATTAATGAAAGCCGCATCAAATGGCATATTGGTTTTTTCTGTAAGGGTGGCCATCACTGTCCAGCAAGCTTGCATATTTGCTCGCTTGACAACTTCTTCTATTGGCCGATCTATTGATTGAGTAATCACCAGCGCCTGTGGTGCCGGTAGTGCCAAAACAAGCCAATCAAATTGCTCCTGGATGGCGCCATGCTCTTGGCTATGCAGTAACCATTTGCCTTGATCATAGGCTATATGATGAATGGTTTGGTTTAATTTAACCACTAAGTTTTTGGCTAAATATTGACCAGGGGTGTTCATTGCAGGATTGCCTACATAGCGATTTTCCTTAGAGGCGCTATCTTGCCACTCGCCAGCCTTAAACACCTGAAGACGTGGTTCCCAAATCGCAGCTACATCGTCTTTGATCCATTGTTTGAGTTCATTAATAAATAGTGGATCTCTCGCTGTGAAATATTGAGCTCCATGATCAGCATTCCAATCTGCTGTGCTACGAGTACTCATGCGACCGCTTACCCCACGACTCTTCTCATAGACCCTGACTTGGTAGCCGAGTGCTTTTAAGCGAGTAGCGCAGCTTAATCCTGAAATGCCAGCACCAATGATAGCAACGCTGATTTCGGAGCAATTTTGCTCATGCATGATGAAGCTTCATTTTTCTAAAAGTTAAATTAATCCTGGGCGAATGAATCGTTTTTGTTTTTAGTAAGGCATGTTTCCAAAATTCTTGGGTAGGTGGGTGCATCACCAGGGCGCTACCATTCTCCAGTAAAAGGGTGCTAGTTTTTTTATCTTGTTTATGCTTAAAAGCAAATTTACGGGTAGCACCAAGACTTAATGAGGCAATGGGTGATTGTGAATCTAACTCTTTCTCATCATCACTGTGCCAACCCATGCCATCTTCCCCATCATGGTAGAAATTGAGTAGGCAAGAATTAAATTCTGCATGGGCAAGCTCTTCCATTCGATCCTTAATGACTAGTAATTCCGGGGTCCATACTCGAGGTTCTTTTTTGACGCCAGAGTAGGTATACGTGCATTGCGGATCGCCCACCCAGGCTACTTTGCGACGAGTGGTGATTTTTTTACCAAATAGGATTAATTGATCTGCTTCCCATGGAATTGAATGTTGCAGATGATGCATGAATTGGGCACTACTTTCGACATCCATAAAGGCCGATTGATAGTAAACAGAACCATCCTTTGGTAATCGGTTTAGCTTGGCTTGCTTTATATCGATTTCAAATAAGCTTGTTTGATTCATGAAGGGAGTATGGCCTGAGCGCAAAATCAATAAAAACTCTAGAATATCCTTAATTCTTATTTCTTGATGAGGTCCTACAATGAGTCAGTATCTTTACACCTCATTTATTACTTTGCTCACCATCTTATTGATGCTCGTCCTCAGCTTTAATGTAGGAAGGGCTAGAGGCAAATATCAAGTGAAGGCTCCTGCAGTTTCTGGACATGAACTTTTCGATCGTGCCTACCGGGTTCAGCTCAATACTATTGAAAACGTGCTTATGTTTCTACCGGCCTTGTGGCTCTATGCTGTTTTCCTTGGGGATAAAGGTGCAGGGGACTCCGGTGTGATTTGGCTCATTGCTAGAGTTTGGTATGCCGTTTCATATCAACTCAATCCAGCAAAACGTGGATTGGGTTTCTTAATCTCTATTTTAGTTATAGCTGGCTTGTGGACTGGCGCTGCTTATGGGATGTTTCATCAATTGATGAAGGGTTCAATATGAAAGCCCCAGATAAGCGATGCTGTGGATCGGGTGTTTGCATTATTAATGATGCAGGAGAATGCTGGTGTGGGCAAGTTTGGGATGGTGAAAAAATGACTGCGCCTAGCTTCAACTCCCAGCGAAACGCCAATCAGAATCAAACCGAAGATCCCACTGCACTCAAACCTGAAAAGTAGGCCTTCTGGGGCTGGATAAGGATTTTTAGGGTGCTTTAACCAGAAGATAGATAAAAGTGATTAACTGGAAAAGGTTAATTACTACACTGGCTCCATGAAGTAGGTGAAATTGCCTATTACGTCCACTATCTTTGGCCTTATTTATTTTCGCGGTTAAGTAGAAAAGGGTAAGGGCAAATAACGCTGCGCAGATTCCTAGCAATGCTCTACTGATTGAGTCTGAGGCAGTCCATATGCAGATTAATGTGAGCAACCCTAGAGTGGCGTAATACTTTGGAAAAAAAATCCGCACGTATTTGCTTGACCATTCAACCGGCAACACCTTAAAAACAGTAGGAGCTACTACCACAGTAAAAAAGAGCATGATGCCAACCATGCCAGATAAAAGATAGTTAGTAATCATGATCACTCTCTCAGGAAATTATCCGTAAACTCTACGAAGTGAGTGGGCAGCCACCCCATCTTTAAGAGCCTCACGCACAGGTATTGCAATAAAGTTGATACTCTTTTTAACTGCTAAGCGTTCAATGTAACTTGGGGTGGGCCTCTGAATCAGAGGGAAGGCCCAGTCAGGTAAATTCATCATGCCGGCTCGGCTTATGAGCTTTATAAAAGGTTTTGCAGTGAGATTACTTGGAAAGTTTTCTAATAAATGCACAATACTTCTAGCGCGCTCTCCAAAGTAAAGCTCGGGAATGTAAGATTTAATTGCCTCGCTGGTACTTTGATAAGTAACCGGTAAATCACTTGTACCCATTCTTTTCCCGATAAAGCTCATCTCCAAAAAATATTGATCTTTGTCTTGGGCACTCAGTTTTTCGTGTCGATAGTCTTCAAAGGAACCCATAAAGCTATAAGTCTCGGTCAGATGCACCCAAGAGAGTAAATGGGGGTCTGTAGCGGAATACGGTTTCCCAAATTCATCAAAGCCGGTAATTTTGGTATGAATTTGATTTACCTTCTCGATAATATTGTTGGCCATTTCGACAGAGCCATAGGTCGTTGCTGCTATGAAAAATGCCGTTCTGCCTAATCTACCTTTGAGATCTTGTCTGAAACTTGAGTGATCCCACACTCCCGCTAAGGCTTGAGGATGAAGAGCTTGCAAGATGAGTGAGCTGATTCCTCCAATCATCATGGAGATAAAGTCTGCATGTACTTTCCATGCGACAGATTCTGGTCCGAATAGACCGCGATCTCCTTTGGGGGTCAGGAATGCTACTGGGGGGCCGCCCCCGCCAACCATTTCTCGGATCGTTTTACGAATCAAATCATCAAGCATGGCGCTAATGCATCATGAAATTTTTTAAATCATCATCTTCAATGATTTCAGAAATAAGATCTAGCCTGATACGAGGATTGTTTTGGGCTAGCAAATGATTTTTTTGTGCAAGAGAGATGGGTAGAAGCTCTGCGAGACGATTTGATACCCAGCCACAGTCTTCTGTCATATAGGGCTTCTTAAACGGAGCATCGCTTAATAAATTTTCACTCTGAATCATTGTAATAATTTCGTCTAATAAATTTGCTACCCGCTGATGTTCTTTAGGAATGGGGATAAGCGGATCTTTTTCCAAAAGCATGATTTCACCAACCCACAGACCGTTTGCCTCTTGAGAGCTACTGAGTAACTGAAAGCGCTGCGTTCCAAATGATTTGGTCATGTATAAAGCGGGTTGAATTGGATCAAAGTCCTCGATGAGTGCAAGAGTACCAACGCTAGAGAATCTTGGGGTTGGGTTGTCATGACTGTCATCTTGATGTTGGATGATGCTAATTACGCCGAATTCAGTTTTTTCACGTAAGCACTGCTTGATCATGTCTAGATAGCGTGCTTCAAAAATTTTTAGAGCGATGACCCCATCAGGAAAAAGGACTGTTTCCAGAGGAAACAAGGGAATTTTGCGTAAGGCAACATTGAGATCATTCATCTGATCAATGTAATGGATTTGTAGATTTTCTGCTCAATAGGAAGTAAGGCTAAAACCATTTATTTCAATTTTTGAGGTCCGCCCTGCAATAAATGCAATTTCCGATTACATTGGATCCTTGATACCTGGAGAAACAGAATGATACAAAAACTACGCATCAAGCTTGCCCGTTGGATATTAGGAAAACATTGTCCATGCTATCAAATGGGTTATCACAGCATGGTCGACTTCCAGCAGCGAAGTGCTGATCAGCTGGCTAAATCTAAAGAGCGAAAAAATACTGCTTAATTTCTAGGCAAGCGAGTTTGGTATGAAAACTTGGCAAATGCGAAGAAATTGTGCACTCACGCCAAAACAGCTCCTTAGGTTTTATATTGCTTTAGTTTGCATTTCGGCGACGGTAGCCACTGGTTTTTTATTGGCTGGTGTTTGGGTTATTTTGATTTTCACATGCATCGAACTGAGCGTTGTCACTGCAGGGTTTTTAATTTACTGTAGACACGCGCTCGATTCTGAATCAATTGAAATTGATGGCAGTCGACTAATTGTCAAAAAATTTATTGCCTACAAAGAAACAGTGTATGAATTTAATACCAAGTGGGTAAAAATAGAATTACCCATCGGAGACGGAAAAACATTCTTTATCAGTCAATCTAATCTGCGTATTGAGCTCGGTCAGTTTTTGAGGCGAGAGCAGCAACTTGCTTTAATTTCTTCAGTTTGGGCCCACTTGAGATGATGTCAATCTGCTAAGACGCCATGCGGTTAGGCTACTTAGGGAAATCTGCGTCATTAGTAAGAGTGGGGTGAGGCAATTTAATATTAAAAAGTAGTTGGCGAAGGGTGAAAGCATGACAGGCATGCCATCATGTAGGGCTGTTTCGCGCAAGTAATCCCTACGGGGTATCAGAAGAAAGTTTGTAAAAGCGAGATCCAATATGAAAACGAGCGTCGGAGTGCGAATTGTTTTTAGTTGGAACAAACCTCTTTTAATTAATACATTGGAAACGCTCAATAGGATGAATGCTCCCCCTAAAAAATAATATGAAAGATGCTGGACCAAAAGGTCAGCTTTCATGCCGGCTGCCTGCGAGTCGAAGATGAAAAAGTACATCATTGCGCAAGCAAGGGCTTGTATGAGGGTGCCTCCAGCCAAAATATACGCAATCCATCTCAATAATCGAGTGGTGAGTGGATAAGGGGTTTGGGTAGTATCAACCATGAGATAAAAAGGGTTAAATAATGCATAGCAGCATGATGATTCATTCGGTTTCATACTAACCCCAACTTCATTTTTTTGTCAAAACGTCATGGAAATCACCAAAGCAGTCAAAGCAGCTCTGAATACCCTTATCGATATTGCAAGCCATTCGCCAAATGGTGAGTTAGTACCAGTTCCGGAGATTGCCAAACGACAGCATTTATCCATTAGCCGAATTGAATTGTTACTGCGTCCTTTAAGGGAGTCAGGAATGGTGGTTGGCGTTAAAGGGCGTACTGGTGGCTATCAACTTTCCAAAGATCCTAGAGTGATTACTATTAAAGACATTGTTTTGGCAATGAATCAGATCAAAAAAAGAAAAGTAGAAGTAGCGGACATTGCCAAAGACCTGTATCAG
This sequence comes from Polynucleobacter sphagniphilus, assembly GCF_029892205.1. Classification (NCBI taxonomy): domain Bacteria; kingdom Pseudomonadati; phylum Pseudomonadota; class Betaproteobacteria; order Burkholderiales; family Burkholderiaceae; genus Polynucleobacter; species Polynucleobacter sphagniphilus. The sequence goes on along the minus strand of NZ_JARXVX010000002.1, from coordinate 421,493 downwards.
TCACTTGAGGCTTATATGATGAGCTGCATCTCGAATGTCACTTTAGCCTCTGCTATTAAGGACCATGTCCCGGTATTTAGTGAGTTGCAAACGGCGCCAGAGCGCAAATCCTATTTGCCCAAAGAGCCTCAAGCTCAATTGAAGCGAGAAAAAAAACACACAGCCGAGATTAAAAAGGTAGTTTTGACTCATTTCAAGAAGGCGGAGGAAGTTCTGCGCGGTCCAAATTCAGTTTTTGACTTTGCTAATTACCTAAACCGCACCCCTAATTAAAGCGTTTTAGGATAATCAAGGGTCCATGGTTTCAGCTATTTTCGTTGCGTTTGCATTTTCATGAAAAATCAATCAGGGGAGTATCCTGCGCTTGCTTTTGTAGATATTGAAACTACGGGCTCACATTTCGAACGAGATCGTATTACGGAAATCGGAATTAAAACGTTTTTCAAAAATAAGGTGAGTATTTGGGAGAGATTAATTAATCCCCAAGTCTTTATTCCGCAAAATATACAAAGACTCACCGGTATTACGCAACATATGGTGTCGAATCAAGCCACTTTTGAGGATGTAGCAAAAGAAATAAAAGAAGAGCTTGAGGGAAAAATTTTCATAGCGCATAACGCTCGCTTTGATTATGGCTTTCTGAAGGCTTCTTTCAAAAGAGTGGGGATTGATTTCAAGCCTAAAGTGCTGTGTACAGTCAAGCTTTCCAGATTGCTGTTCCCCGATCAAGCTCGTCATAACCTGGACACCATTATTCAGGCTCATGATCTAGAGGTGAGTGCGCGACATAGGGCGCTCGGTGATGCAGATTTACTTTTTCAGTTCTGGCAAGTTTGCGAAAAAGAAGTTGGTAAAGAGCGATTAATAGAGCTTATTCACCAGCTGATAGGCAATGCCAGCCTGCCCCCCAATATCGATCAAGGCTTGATTGATTCCATTCCAGATGCGCCAGGGTGCTATATCTTTTATGGAGAAAATAAGCTTCCCTTATACATTGGCAAAAGCATTTCTCTGCGCAGTAGAGTGATGGGGCATTTTCAGGGAGCGTTAACCCAGCGTAAGGAAATGAAGCTATCCCTGCAAGTGAGGGATATTGACTGGATAGAAACCAGCGGAGAATTAAGCGCACTCATTTTGGAATCTAGGCTCATCAAAGAGCGGATGCCCAGCATGAATATCAAACTTCGACGCTCCAAAGATCTGTGTGCATGGAGTTTGGAAGAGGATTTAGCTGGAATATTGAAACCAGTGCTGAAAAGCCACAAAGATTTATCCCCAGGTCTTCAAGATAATTTGTATGGATTGTTTTATAGCAAAAGAGAGGCTCACTCCTACTTAAGGGCAGTGGCTAAAAAATATCGCTTATGTGAGGTGCTGCTTGGGTTGGAAAAGGGCGAAGAGGGAAAGGCTTGTTTTGGGTATCAAGTAAAACAATGTGGCGGTGCCTGTATAGGATTGACCCCCGCGGAAATGCATAATCTGCAGCTTAAAACTGCAATGAGCTTATACAAGGTACAAGTCTGGCCATTTAAAGGTCCAATCGCCATTAATGATGGCGGTGAAATGATTGTGTTGGATAAGTGGTGTTATCTGGGTACAGCGATCAATGAGGATGAGATATCTGAGCTCACACACTCTGGCGATGCCGAATTTGACCTCGATATTTATAAGATTGTTAAAAAAGCCCTGACAGGGTCATATAAAAATCAAGTCATACCCTTAAGTTAAAAATGACCACAATCATCTACTGGTTTAGGAATGATCTTCGCCTAGAAGATAACCCGGCATTTAAGGAAGCATGTAGAGATGCCACTCTTCTTTTGCCCATTTATATCCATGCAAATTACAAAGATGAGTTGACTCATTGGGGGTTCCCAAGAATCGCCAATCACGCCAAAGCATTTTTACAAGCTTCCCTAAAGGATCTTCGTAGTCAATTGGCTGCAAAAGGTTCGACCTTATTGGAGTTCAAGGGTGATGCAGCAGAAATAATGCAAGTGCTGAGAGATCAGACCCAATCTGGACTGGTGTACTGTGAGCAAATTGAAGCTCCCGAGGAGCTTGACCAAGTTACTGTCATTGAGGGTCTGGGATTTAAGGTTAAACAATTTTGGCAATCCAGTATGTTAGATCCAAGAGATTTGCCATTTGATTTGAAAGATATGCCCGATATCTTTACGAGGTTTCGCCAGGATATCGAGCGTGATGGCCTTTCTTATGCGCTCCCAATAGTGGCGCCAGAATTCATCCCGCCTTTGCCTTGCTTGAATCAGCATGAGGGGCAGCGGGAGAGTCTATTGAGTAAACAAAGTGAATCCCCATTTGTAGGCGGTGAGTGCAGTGGTCTAGCTCACTTGTCTCAATACTTAGATAGGCGACTACCAGATACCTATAAACAAACTCGTAATCAGCTGATGGGCATGGATTATTCCAGTAAGTTCTCGCCTTGGTTATCCCTTGGGTGTTTATCGCCAAGAGTGATCGCTGACAGACTTAAAAATTACGAGTTAATACATGGCGCTAATGATGGAACGTATTGGCTTTGGTTCGAATTATTGTGGAGGGATTATTTCCGTTTTTTGCACTTTAAGTACGGAAGGAAACTTTACCAACCTAAGGGCTTGGGTAAGCAACAGCCAAATAGCTTTCATGAGGAACAGTTTTACCAATGGAGTTCTGGTCTCACAGGTGAGGATTTGATTGATGCCGGCATGCGTGAACTTCAACAAACTGGCTTTCTATCAAATCGGATGCGCCAAGTGCTAGCAAGCTATTGGATTTATGACATGAAGGGCGACTGGCGTGCAGGGGCCGCTTGGTTTGAATCTCAATTAATTGACTACGATGTATATAGCAATCAAGGAAATTGGTTATATATCACCGGAGGTGGTACAGACCCACGCGGTGGAAGACCATTTAATGTTCAGAAGCAAGCTAAGGACCATGACCCCGACGGGGTTTACAGGGCAATGTGGTTGGCAAAATAGGCTTTAAAGTATTGCCAAAGCCGACTATTGCCTTGATGCTTCTATAACAATATTGAGTGTTACCTCATCCCCAACAAAGGGCGTATATTTCCCCAGGTCAAAATCAGAACGGCTTATTTTGGCGCTTGCGTTTGCGCCACACATGTATTGAAGGGTAAGTAGGTTTCTACTGCAATTAAAGTGATCCACTTCAATGCGCACTGGCTTGGTAATCCCCTTGATGGTGAGCTCACCATAGATTGCGGAGATATCATCTTGATTAAAGATAATACTATCGGATTTAAATGTAGCTAGAGGGAACTTCTCGCTTGAAAAAAAGTCCTCGGATTGAAGGATGTGGTTGAAAGTGGGTGACCCAGTACTGATGGAGTTGGTGTTGATGGTCATCTCTACGCTTCCCCCATCATTTTTATCATTGACTCTCACTATGCCACTGACCGCATCAAATCGACTGGTTTGAACAGAGTAATTCAGATGCCTATAGCTAAAACTGACAAAGGTGTGCTCAGGATCAGTTTTATATATTTCGTCAGCCTGAGACAGGCTAACAATAGATAAGCTCAATGCTAACAGGGCCAGCAACTTCAGATACATGATTGAGCTTTATCAGTGTGAGTGAGATGATCCTATTTGACTATGACTTCAATTGATTTCTCAAGCTTCGGGCCATAAGACTGATGTGCTCCATTGGCAAATTGCATAGTGAGTTTATATTTACCTGGGGGGAGTGTCACTTCAGTTTCAGTTTGACCCTTGCCAAAGTGCTTATGCATTTCATCCATCGGGATTACGGTGCCTTCGGGAATACTTTCGGCATTAATGAGGAGATGATGGTGCCCTGTATTGGGCGTCATATCACCTGCGGGTGCCACATTCATTCCTGTAACCGCAAAAATTACTTTAAATGGACTGCTAACAATTGCACCATTTTTGGGTTCTATAAAATCAACTGATTCTGCGAAGACTAGGTGACTGGAGAGGGTTAAGAGAGCGCCTATCAATAGAGAGTGAAGTTTCATGCGATGTTCCTCGTAATATGGTGTGCTTCACTCGCAAAATGAGTGAGCCTTATTCATACTACAGATATATTTGATTACTTGCTTTGAGTATGTTTCCGGCTAATTTGCAAAGACTGGAAAGAATGGCTCCTCAACGAGGATTTGCACCATCTGCTATGCTTTATTGATAGTGAATATAGATAGCCCCGCAATGAATATCAACGCCGATTACAGTCAAAAGGTTGTAGTTAATCACCATGATCTGCCATGGATTCCGAGCCCCGAGCTAGGGATTGAGAGGCGTATGCTTGAGCGCTGTGGTGGTGAAGTGGCAAAAGCAACTTCCATTGTTCGCTACCAAGCTGGATCGAAGTTCCCAATGCATTTCCATGAATTTGGTGAGGAAATCTTCGTTTTGGATGGGATCTTTAGCGATGAGTCTGGTGATTATCCTGCTGGTTCATACATCATGAATCCCCCTGGTTCTTCCCATGCGCCATTTAGTGATTTTGGCTGCACATTGTTTGTGAAGTTACGACATCTGGGCCCTGATCAAGAGAGTGGAGAAGTGATTGATGCGAAAACGGCGGATTGGTATCAAGGGATGGTTCCAGGTCTGCATGTAATGCCATTAATGCGCCAAGGTAGTGGATCGACTTTAGTACGGTGGGCTCCGCAAACCTATTTCAATCCACACAGACATTATGGCGGTGAAGAAATCTTTGTAATCGATGGCGTCTTTGAGGATGAGCATGGTCGTTATCCCGCTGGTTCTTGGATTAGAAGCCCTCATATGAGCCTGCATCAGCCGTTTAGTAAAGAGGGCTGCACTATCTTTGTTAAGACTGGCCACCTACTGGAATGATCTAGATCAGTCGAATTTTTGGGCTGATTTCTAAAGTTAAGGCACTCTCGTTCTCCCAAATAGTTCTCAAAACATCCATCAATCATGCCGGAGCCCTTGTCTCTGGGGGTAATATGTTGACAATAGAAAAATATTAAAAATATAAATCAGGAGAACTCATCATGAAATTAGTAAAAGGGATTGTCATTGCTGCAGGTGTCTTTATATTTGGCGCTAGTGCCTCTGTATATTCTCAGAGCGTAGGTTTAACACGATCAGTAGTGCTGAAAGAGGATGTTTCCGTTCCCAATCGTGAAGCAGTGATTGCGCGTGTTGAAATCGCTCCCGGCGGTGTGGCGGATTGGCACACTCATCCGGGTGATGAGATCAGCTATGTAGCCGATGGCGATATAGTGCTGTTTGTTGCTGGACAGCCGCCACGTAAGATTTCTAAGGGTGAAGGATTTGTAGTTCCTGCTGGGATAGTTCATAGTGCAAAAAATGAAGGGACTACTCCTATCAAACTGGTTGGTGTGTATGTTGTTGAAAAGGGTAAGCCTTTAGCGTCACCAGCCCCTGCGCCGGCGCAGTAATATCAAAAGAGGCGACTTAGTATTTATTGCTTTGTCACTTCTTTCTACTGCCACATGAAAGGTAAAGATTAATGATTCAATGTCATGAGCAAGATGGCATTCTGACCATTCAATTTAATCGCCCGGATAAAAAGAATGCTTTTACTGGCGCAATGTACTTGCAATTGAGAGATGCGCTGATCGCGGGAGATTTAGATCCCGCAGTAAAAGTGATTTTGATTTGTGGCTCTGGAAAAATATTTAGTGCTGGTAATGATATTGCTGATTTTCTTCAATCCAGTTTTGATGAGACAGCTCCCCCAATTCTTTTGTTAGGAGCGCTAGCTCAACTTAAGAAACCGCTGATCGCTGCAGTAGATGGACCTGCAGTAGGCATTGGATCGACTATGCTGTTCCATTGTGATCTGGTATACGCCCAGAAAGATGCTCAATTTATATTTCCATTTGTGGCCTTGGGCCTTGTTCCCGAGGGAGCGGCTACATTATTACTGCCTCGTCTAGTCGGTCATCAAATCGCTTCCGAGGTATTGTTCTTTGGTGAACCTCTTACTGCGGAGCAGGCGTACAAAATGGGTTTTGTAAACAAAGTTATCTCTGAGGAATCCTCTCTTTCATATGCGCATGAGCGTGCCAAGGCTTTAACGGCCCTGCCTTTGGGATCTATTCTGGAAACAAAAGCGTTGCTAAAAAGCGGCAGGGTGAAGGCCGCAATCTTGGACCAAATATCTATTGAGGCACAGGCTTTCATGCAAAGACTCAAGGGCCCAGCCGCTAAAGAGGCTCTGACGGCGTTTATGGAAAAGAGGGTGCCAAAATTTGATCTCTTGGATTAGTAAAAACAGCTGAATCAGTTGTGAAATATTGATCTGCGTCATCGGTCTAGTAATGTAGCCCTGAGTTAAAATCAATCACAAGAAAGAATATCAGAGAGACATGAGAACAGCTGCCCTACTCAACTTCTGCGCTTCAATTGGAAGCACACAGCTCAGTATATGGATTCAGGATCATGGTGAATCTTTTGTGCCAGCGGTGCAAGTCATTCACATTCTTTCAATTTCGGCAATTCTTATTTCTACTTTGATGATTAACGCCAGAATATTGGGTTTTGGTTTTTCGGATAGACCATTAAATTTAGTAATCAAGCGTTTTTCGCCCGCCATCTATTTAGCGCTGACCTGTTTGCTGTTGACTGGTGTAGCAATGATTGTTGGTGAGCCGGCAAGGTCACTAGCCAACATCGCCTTTCAAGTAAAAATGCTGTTTTTATTAAGCGCTCTCCTGATCTTTTTTATCTTTAAAAAAACCGCAAATCAAGATCCTCAGTATTGGGAAAAGAGTCATCAGCGTCAATTCTTTGCAAAACTTCTTGCCCTCACTTCTATAGTTCTTTGGATTGGGATTGTCTTTGCGGGCCGTTGGATTGCCTACCTATAAGAGTCCTACATGCTAATGAACACAATCATTGATTTATTAAATTGGCTCAACGATTCGCAGCTTGCGGTATTAATTAGCGAAAATGATTACCTATTTCCGTGGATAGAGTCTATTCATGTCTTGGCCATTACAATTTTTTTTGGCTCACTCGCCCTGGTTGATTTGCGATTGATGGGATTGGCCTTTTTAGAAAAGACGATCTACAGGGTGAGTGAGGCCATTCTGCCATTGACGTGGATTGCTTTTGGTATTGCGCTCATCACTGGGTCACTACTCTTTATTAGTAAAGCAATCACCTATTCTCACAATGCCTTTTTTCTGGCAAAAATGTGCCTGTTAATTTGTGCCGGAATCAATATGATGATTTTTCAGAAAATCACTGGTCGAGATATGGCTGATTGGGGGGTGGGCAATCACATTCCTCTATCAGCTAGATTGGCTGGATTGATCTCCTTGCTTTTGTGGATCTCAATCATCATCTGTGGTCGCTGGATTGGTTTCACTTTGACACCAACAATGGGAAGTTAATCATGTCGTCTAAACACATCATCCAATTTGTGTTGCGCTTTTGCGCTTATAGCCTTGTTGGATACAGCATTCTCGCCAGCAGTGCTCATGCTCAAGAAAAGCCCATCATTAATCGAGCCCCTGTTGCTAAAGATTATGCTGACTTGGGCAAATTGCCTGATTGGAGCGGTACTTGGAATCCAAATATTAGCGATCAGTTTAATCAGGTCAATACGAATATGCCCCCCTGGAAACCTGAGCAGGCCAAGGTCATTCAGTTTCAGCTTGTAGAAGAGAAGGCCGGTCGTCCGGCTCCCCTCTTCACCAATTGCCTTCCTGAATCAATGCCTTCATGGGCTTTGATTACGCATAACTCGATTGAGTTTTTGTTTACCCCAGGTCGAGTAACTATTCTGGGAGAGTCTGATTCAAACCGTTTACGTCGCATTTATACAGATGGTCGAGCAATGCCCGATGATCCGGATCCAACCTTTCATGGCTACTCAGTGGGGCATTGGGAGGGTAATACTTTGGTGGTAGAAACCACTGGCATTCGACCTCAAACCTATTTGGCAGTAAGTGAAGCGGTGGGCGTACCCAACAATGGCGATGTGCGGGTAATTGAGCGTTTTCATCTTGCAGGTAAAGATATCATGCATGACGATATTGAAATCATTGCCCCGAATGTGCTGACCAAGCCTTGGAAAACCACTCGCGAGTATTTCAGGCAACGTGCGCGCAAATATGAAATTATTGAAGGCGTTTGCTTAGAGGGTTCCTTTTCCGAATCTAAAGATCAGACTGGAAACGATATCTTTGTTCCAATAAAGTATGATGTTGGCGGCAACCGTATTCCGCCTCAATAATCCATTTTTTCTAAATCATGAAATGAACCCGATGAAAACCATCACTAATTTATTTAAATTGGCCTTATTCATAGCAACTGGAATAGTTCCTTTTGCCGTCAATGCCCATCATTCCACTACGATGTTTGATCGCACTCAAGTGGTGACCATCACCGGTGTAGTGAAAGAAGTGCAGTGGACCAATCCGCATGTGGCGATCTTTGTTTCAGGCGCGGTAAAGGAAGGTGATGAGCAATCCTTATGGTTAATGGAGATGACTAGCCCTGGCAATTTAATCCGTGTGGGTGGATGGTCTAGAACGGCAGTGAAAGCTGGAGATAAAGTGGTCGTTGAATTTTTTCCGCTGCGAAATGGTGGCAAAGGCGGTGCTTTAAAGAAAATTACAGAGACTCAAACGGGCAAAGTGTATACAGCGGACATCTTTGCTCAAGAGAATGCAAATCTGGAACAATCTAAATAGTTTGGGTTTCTCTCGGATAATTAAAATACCACCGCTACGGTGGTATTTTTTATAAGACTACATCAGCCACAGTAATATTGCTTTCATGAAAAAAAAGATATTCATTTTATTTTTCTCACTCCTCGCATTACTTGGGTGTGAAAAGTCAGAGCCTCCCCCTAAGCCACCATTTAATGTAAGCTTAACTTTGCCCCAGCTCATGGATTGGGTTCTGGATCCCGCCGCTGATGGAATTTGGGATGCTGTTGCTTGGATCAGCACCACCAAGGGCGAGAAAGTAATAGCGCCCCATACTGAGGCCCAGTGGGACGCTTTGCGTAATAGCGCAGCCACATTGATGGAGGCGAGTAACTTGCTGATGCTTGAGGGTAGGGCGAAAGACAATGGCCCGTGGATGACATATTCGCGAAGGTTGAGTAATGCGTCTGAAAAAACGCTCAATGCTATTGCCAACAAAGATACACAAGCTATTTTCGACGCAGGCTCGGAAATTGATAGCGCTTGTGAAGCATGCCATATTCAGTATGCAAAATTTGACCAAAAAGCCCCTCAAAAATAAGTAATTAGATCTTTTGAGTCGTGTATTTTTGACTATAAAACCCTAATAATTTTATGGTTTTGGCTTGTTTTTGAGCCCATTTTGACCTGCTTAAATAACAGTAAGTCTATGATTTATATATAAATAGTGGTCTTACACCCTATTTATGTTGCGCCGCCGCAAATAATGCTTGATCACTTAGAAGTTTGGTCGTACTATGGTGCATCGCAACAAATTAAACCTTCTTTACTTACATTAGGAAAATTACCATGGCACAAACTCTATTAAACGACCAATTAACTGCTGCTCAAGCTAAAGCTGTTGAAACTGCAAAACATTTGGCACAAGTTGCTGTACAAAGCGCGCAAGAGTTAGCTGAAATCAATCAAGCTGCCGCTAAAGATGCTTTAGTTGCTGCACAAGAAGCAAGCACACAATTGTTGTCAATCAAGGATCCACAAGAATTGGCTAAGTTGGCTCAGCCAGAAGCTACTCAAGAGGTTGTTAAGTACGCTACTTCCTACCAAGCTAAGGTTAGCAAAGTAGTTCGCACTAGCAATAAACAAGTTGCTGAGGTCATTGATGCTTCTATTGATGATGCACGTGATGACTTAGTTAAATTTGTTAAAGAAGCTACTAAGACTGCACCAGCTGGTTCTGAGTCTTTTGTATCTGCATTCAAATCTATTTTTGAAACTTCAGTTCAGCAATTTGATCAGGCTCGTGCAAGCGCAGCTGATGCATTCGCAAATTTTGAAAAGTCTATTGACGCTGCTTTGGCAAACGTTCAAGGTCAATACGCAGTTGCTAAGCCTGCTGCTAAAACACGTAAAGCTGCTTAATACAAAGCTACTCAATACGTATTCTGTTGTACATGAGAAACCGCCCTCGGGCGGTTTTTTGTATTTTTAAGCTTTATGTTCAATTGGCTGCCTTCTAATGGTGCAAGTTAAGTATTTTTGTCATGAATGATCTGTACAGTCAGTTTTATAGGTGGCTTATATTGGCCAACATACTTTGATTGGAGAAGACTTCAATGAAGAAAGAGTTATTTAATTTACTCATGGAAGTTAAGGCTGAAATTCTCAAGTCGATACAGCCTTTGGGCGGAAAGAAAACAATCATCGAAATTCAAGAGCAGCCGCATATGCAAGTGCAATCCTTAGTCAAGGTAGAAAGTACACCTTCGGTAGTGGAAAGGGATGAAAAGAACTTGCTAGAAACGCTTTACTATGAAATTCAAGATGGGGCGCGCCTTAGGAAAATTGCTTATACCGTCTCTGGTTCAATTGATGCAGAAAATATTCTGCTTTGCTTACCGGGGCTATTGGAGACCAAAGCCTCTTTCTTGGGAATCCACCATTTCTTTTTAAAGACCCCTAACTACAAAGTCATTAGTGTAGATTTTTCAGGTCGCGGTCAATCTGACTATCTAGATTCTGACCAATCCTACAAGATGTCACTCTACCTATCTGATCTAAGTCAATTTGTTGAGGGAGTGTTGTTTCGCGATCAAAGCAGGCGCCCTAAGCTCACAGTGCTTGGAACTAGCATGGGCGGTGTACTGGCAATGTATCTTTGCAAGGTATTTGGTTCAAAGATATTCGGCATCGTATTAAATGATATTGCGCTCACCGTCAATTGGACCTCGCTGTACTCACTCTATAAGTCGATGAAAAATGATGCTGGATTTAAAGAGGCAAGAGAGCTCGCCAGGGAATTTGATGTGGATGAGAAAGCGATGTCCGATGTCCAACTGCCCACTCATTTTGATCTTGCTTACCAAGCAGATGTGTGGGGTATGAACTTCCATGAATCTTTAGAGGGATATAAGGGGAGAGTGAGCTTGATCTATGGGGGCGATTCAAAAATTTGTACTAAGCGGCGTGTTTCCGAGGCCAAGACTCACATACCCCGTCTCAAGACCTTTGAGGTTCCTGGTGCGGGACACCCAGCACCATTTACGGTTCCAGTATGTGAGTTTATTCAATCGGCAATGATTTAATTGGCGCCATCTCTTATTTATAAAGTTGATGGAGGGTGCTGATTTCTTTGACTTCTAGCTCGCCAAAAATAAATGATTCTGATCGAATGAGCTGCCACCCTAGGTCTTGGAAGATATCCTGATAGGAGCCAGAAAATTTCTGTGAAATTCCATAGAAAATGTCTGTCAGCTCATCCTCTAATGCCTCTGGAACGGTTTGTGAGAAGTAGATTACTTTTTCGCTGTTGTATGTCTCGCGAATCTGTGCGCCTTTAATATCGGCGATGCAAATGCCAATGTGGGGTAGATAGTTTTTTAAAAATATTGGCTTTTGTTCGGTTACTACTGAACCTAGCTTCCAAACTAAGCCACATTTGATCTCCATGTTGTCGCTTTGAAATACTTCACGTTCAACAATGGATCCTAGCTCTAGGGGAATAATTTGATATTGCATCTTTGACTTCCTTCATTTTGTGGAGTCTTGATGCGTTTGATTATTTCATTGCATTATGACAATTGAGCGATGCCACTCATCTGACTAATATGACAGTTTGATGTCAGCAGCGCGAATATCGGAGACTTTCAGTGTCATACAATAAGTGCTTACTAAATAGGGTTCGTGCCTTGTTTAAACCGGTAGAACTAGATGAATGATCTGAATTCCGCTCCATTCCCGATTGATGGAGTCGTTTTTGCTTGGGCAATGCGATCAGGCAAGAGTGATGAAATCCCCCCAAATCAAATTGGGAATGCCTTGGCTGATCCTGATCAATCAGTATGGCTGCACCTCAATCTATCTCATTCACAGGTTCAGCGTTGGCTTGAAAAAACCAATCTAGTGCCAGAGCGTGCTGTTGCGATGATCCGTGAGGGCGTTACACGCAGTCGCCTCGAGAGAATTGAAAAGTTAGATGACTGCTTGTTGATGGTGATGAATGATTTTCATCAGGAGTTTGGGGGTGCTGATGGGGAAGCTAGTCTAGGTACTTTGTGGGCTATTTTGACCCCGCACTTGATGATCTCCCTTCGAAACAAGCCACTCAATACAACCGATAAACTCAGGGCTGATTTACGCGCAGGAGAGTTGCATCCACATTCTGCGATTGAGTTATTTCATGAACTAATTGATTTGCGTGCAGAGCATTTGAGAACCTTGCTATTTCGTGTATCTGAAAAAATGGATGACTTAGAGGAGTTGCTTCTTAAAGGCAGGGATATACCAGAGCACGAAAATTTGGGTGCCATTCGAATTCAATGCAGTCGTTTGCGACGCCAATTTGCTCCTGAGCTCGTTGCGTTACATCGCTTACAAAAACATCCTCCTTTTTGGTTTTCTAATGAGGACAAAATTCGATTAGCTGATGATTTGGATTTGCTGTCTTTCTTGGTCCAAGATATATCCAACCTGTACGATCGGGCAAGAGTGCTGCAGGATGAGCAGGCTGCCCATGTTGCCGAATTTAATGCGCGTAATTTACAGGTCTTGTCTGTGATGACCGTTATCTTTCTGCCAATGACCCTGATCACGGGAATCATGGGTATGAATATGGAGGATCTGCCGGGCCTTAAAGGGTCTTTTTACGAGATCATGTTCATCATGGGCTTAGCTGGTGCACTGGTTTATGCAGTGCTAAAGCAACGAAGAATTATTTAGCCTACTTAAAACTCTCAGAAACTTATTTGCTTGGCTATCACTTTCTACTATCAATCACTTCCTGTATTTGCCCTAAAACCGTTTTATCTTCCATAGTGCTAATGTCACCTGGATCACGTCCTTCTGCAATCGCTTGCAGAGCACGGCGTACTATTTTTCCGGAGCGTGTTTTAGGAAGTAAATTGACTAAGTAAATTTTTGCTGGCCTTGCTAGTGCGCCTAATTTGGAATCAACGATTTTCATTAACTCTGATTCGATTTCTGGGTCGTTCGAGCCGTCTTTGGTAATGACAAAACCTATAGGTACTTGTCCTTTGAGTTGATCCTCAATGCCTACAACTGCTACTTCGGCAACGTTGCTATGACTGGAGAGGCACTCTTCAATTTCTCGGGTGCCCAAGCGATGTCCGGCAACATTAATCACATCATCAGTGCGCCCAAGAATAAAAAAATACCCATCTTTATCTTTAATTCCCCAATCAAAAGTCGAGTAGGTGAGTTTTCCAGGTACAGTTTCCCAGTAAGTACTAATAAATCGTTTGTCATCACCCCAAACAGTTTGCATGCAACCAGGGGGGAGGGGGCCTTCAATCACAACCACTCCTTTTTTGTCTGGACCCAATTCTTCTCCGGTATTTTCATCGAGTAGTTTGAGGTTGTATCCAAATACTGGTACGCCAGGAGAGCCAAATTTATGCGGCATCACCTCAACCCCCCTTTGAATGGCCATCATGGGCCAGCCTGTTTCGGTCTGCCAGTAGTTATCTACGATTGGTTTTTTAATGGCCTCATGGATCCAGCTTGCTGTTGGTTCATCTAGTGGTTCGCCAGCAAGAAAGAGTAAGCGCAAGGACGATAAGTCATATTTACTTAAATAAGCAGGATCTTGTTTTTTAAGAACCCGAATTGCAGTTGGCGCAGTAAACATCACTGTTACTTTATATTTTTCAACTAATGACCACCAAATGCCTGGATCGGGTCTGAGAGGCGTACCTTCATACATGATTGAGGTCATGCCATTAATCAAGGGGCCATAGACTGTGTAGCTGTGACCTACAGCCCAGCCGACATCAGAGGCGGTGAACATGGTTTCGCCAGCTTGACCGCAAAAGATATATTTCATCGAAGCTGCTAAGGCAACTGCATGGCCCCCGGTATCTCTTTGAATTCCTTTTGGTTTACCGGTTGTGCCTGAGGTATACAAGATATAGGATGGATGAGTAGCATCAACCCATTCCACCGGAACGAGCTCATCATGATATTTTTGATATTCGGTGGCGTAATCTAAATCGCGCTCTGCGATTTGGGTAAACGGTGTCAGGCCCCGATTGACGATCAAGACTTTTTTCGGCTTGTATTTGGCTAACTCAATGGCCTCATCTAGCAGTGGTTTGTAAGGGACAATTTTGCCTGCGCGCATGCCAGCTTCAGCAGTCACAATCACCACTGGCTCCGCATCATCAATTCGAGTGGCCAGGCTATGCGAAGCAAAGCCGCCAAATACTACTGAGTGAATGGCGCCAAGACGAGCGCATGCCAGCATGGCAAAGGCGGCCTCAGCAATCATTGGCATATAAATTAATACGCGATCACCTTTGCTAACCCCGTTCGCTTTCAGGATGGCTGCCATGCGATTCACCTCTGCATAGAGCTCTTGATAGGTATAGATTTTTTCTTGATTGGTCTCTGTAGATACTGCTACTAGAGCTAACTGATCGCCGCGCTGCGCAAGGTGGCGATCAATTGCGTTGTAACTGAGGTTCGTTAATCCGCCCACAAACCATTTGGCAAATGGGGGGTTTGAGTAATCCAATGCCGAGTCATAAGGTTTTTTCCAGTCAATCAGCTTGGCTTGTTCTGACCAAAAATCGCTAGGGTTCTCAATAGATAATTTGTGGAACTCGATATAAGACATACACACTTTCTTTATAGAGATGCTTTAGAAATAATTCTAATTTTGACAATTGAGTGTAAGTGCTTTGCAGTAAAGATCAATCTTCGGGATTACCCTGCATCTCTGATCTAAGGTTTTCCCTAATAAGGCACAAAACTAAATTATTTGAATACATAATTAGCAAGTTGTTAATCTTTCATAAAAAAAATTAAATAGGAGCTATTGATGTCTACAGCAATCAAGGCAGTCCCGATGTCGGCAGAAGAGCGTAAGGTTATTTTTGCTTCATCACTGGGTACCGTTTTTGAGTGGTATGACTTTTTCCTTTATGGTTCACTTGCAGCCATCATTGCGAAACAGTTTTTCTCTGGCCTTGATGCGGGCTCAGCTTTTATTTTTGCTCTCTTAGCATTTGCGGCTGGCTTCATTGTTCGTCCATTTGGCGCCTTGGTCTTTGGTCGCCTTGGAGACATGATTGGTCGTAAATACACTTTCTTAGTAACCATCCTCATTATGGGTGGCTCAACCTTTGTAGTCGGTTGTTTGCCAAGCTATGCATCTATTGGTGTTCTAGCGCCGGTGATCTTGATTGCCTTACGTATGCTTCAGGGTTTGGCTTTAGGTGGTGAATACGGTGGTGCAGCAACCTATGTTGCCGAGCATTCACCAAATGGTAAACGCGGTGCTTATACATCTTGGATCCAGATGACTGCTACTGGGGGCCTATTCCTCTCATTGCTAGTGATCCTGTTTACACGTGAACTCACAGGCGCCGATTTTGATGTTTGGGGCTGGCGGATTCCATTTATCGTTTCCATCGTATTACTTGGCATATCTGTTTGGATTCGTTTATCAATGAGTGAATCTCCTGCTTTCCAAAAAATGAAAGCAGAAGGTAAGTTATCCAAGGCTCCGATTTCAGAATCATTTGGCCAATGGAAAAACTTGAAAGTCGTTTTATTGGCGCTCTTTGGTTTGGTTGCTGGCCAGGCAGTAATTTGGTATACAGGTCAGTTCTATGCCTTGTTCTACCTCACGCAAGTATTGAAAGTGGATGGTAAAACGGCCAACCTATTGATGGCTCTAGCACTAGTTATCGGTACGCCATTCTTCGTGGTCTTTGGCTCACTCTCGGACAGGATTGGTAGAAAGCCTGTGATCATGGGTGGCCTATTACTGGCGGTGATTTTGTATATCCCAAATACGCCGATCTCATTGTTTAATAATTTGACCCACTACGCCAATCCAAAATTGGAAATGGCAATGGCAAATTCGCCTGCGGCAATCACCGCAGATCCGGCTGAATGTTCTTTCCAGTTCAACCCAACCGGCACTACAAAATTCACTAGCTCATGCGATATTGCTAAGCAGGTAATGGCTAATAACTCTGCAAGTTACAGCACTATCCCTGCTTCTGCTGGAGCAGTTACTAAGGTGAAGATCGGCGATCAAGAAATTGAAAGCTATAACGCTAAGGGCCTAGCTCCAGATGAGCTCAAAGCCAAAGATGCTGCGTTTAAGAAGTCGATTCGCGAAGCCTTGGATGCTGCTGGTTATCCTGCTAAGGCAGATCCTGCTCAAATTAACATGGTGATGGTAGTTGTTTTGTTGGCAATCTTGGTTATCTTGGCAACGATGAGCTACGGACCTTTAGCGGCAATATTGGTTGAAATGTTCCCAACCCGTATTCGTTATACCTCCATGTCACTGCCATACCATATCGGTAACGGTTGGTTTGGCGGCCTCTTGCCAACCATCTCGTTTGCTTTGGTTGCTCAGAATGGCAATATTTACTATGGTCTTTGGTATCCAATCATCATTGCGTCGATGACTTTGGTAATCGGAACCTTATTTATCCGCGAAACAAAAAATGTGGATATTTATTCCCGGGACTAAGTAGTCAGTCTTTAATATAGAAAAAGGCCCAATTTTTTGGGCCTTTTTCTTTAGATCGATGCCTCACGCTTAATGCAATCCCAGACTAAATTCATGCGCTCAATTTTTTTATACTCATTGGGCATAATCATCCAAAAGCTCCGTATTACCTCTATCTCTTTGGGGAGAACTAGCTGTAGGCTGCTATCGGGAGCCACCATAAAACTAGGGAGGATTGCTACCCCTAGTCCAGAGCGCGCTGCTTGTAATTGAGATTGAATGCTGGTGCTGCGAAAAGAAATTTGTTTTGGTTTGCAGATTTCATCTAAGTAGCTTAATTCTTTACTAAAGAGCAAATCATCTACATAGCTGATAAATGTCTGCTTATCCAAATCACTACGTGTTGTAATTTCAGGATTGGATTCCAAGTATTCCTTGGAGGCATAAAGCTTTAACTCGTAGTCTCTTAGTTTGGTGACGATGTAAGGCCCTCTTGTGGGTCTTTGCAAGGTGATGGCAATGTCAGCCTCGCGCCGCGATAAGTTCACAATGCGTGGCAATGAAAGTAAGTCGATCGAAATGCGGGTGTACCTCTTACTGAGGCGATGCAAAATTGGCCCGATGACATAGGTCCCAAACCCCTCTGTAGCGCCTACGCGTACCGTGCCAGTAACCTCGGTATTTTCTGCATAATTATTTTTATTGATGCCATGAATCTGGCGCTCTACTTTGTGTGCAATATCTTGCAGCTGTACTCCAGCTTCAGTGAGCTCAAATCCAAGGTTATTGCGAATAAAGAGCTGAACCCCCATTTCTCGTTCTAGTGCTTGAATACGCCGCGAAACTGTGGTGTGGTTTACCCCTAAAGAGCGTGCTGCTACCACTAGCCTTCCATCCTTGGCTAGCGCTAAAAAATACTGTAAATGATCCCAATTCATTGAATTCATTATATTTTTATTGGTAACAAGTGGTTTTCATTGTGTGCATTATTGCAGATTAAAGTTGCAATTTATAGTGTTGTTAATACATTTTTATGCAGCTATGCTTGATCCATTCATACACCAGTGTGTTTTTACTAATCCACTCACTTCAAGCAAGCTAAAGGAAATCCTCATGGCCATAAACCCTCCCAATGTCCCCTTATTTATCGATGGCAAATTGGTTCAATCAAAAACACAGGAATGGCGTGATGTGGTGAACCCCGCAACGCAAGAAGTGTTGGCGCGTGTTCCTTTTGCTACTGCTGATGAATTAAATGCGGCAGTTGCAAGCGCTGCCAAAGCATTTGCTACTTGGAAAAAAACATCTATTGGCGCAAGGGCGCGCATTTTTCTCAAGTACCAACAGTTAATTCGCGAGAATATGAAAGAACTTGCAGCCATTTTGACGGCAGAGCAAGGTAAAACTCTGGCTGATGCTGAAGGTGATGTTTTTCGCGGGTTAGAAGTGGTTGAGCATGCTGCTGCAATTGGAAATTTGCAATTAGGTGATTACGCAAACAATGTAGCGGGCGGTGTAGATACCTATAGTCTCCTACAGCCCATTGGTGTGTGCGCAGGAATTACCCCGTTTAATTTTCCTGCCATGATTCCTTTGTGGATGTTCCCAATGGCTATCGTGACTGGCAATACATTTGTTCTCAAGCCTTCTGAGCAAGATCCGATGGTGACGATGCGTTTAGTTGAGTTGGCGGCAGAGGCTGGTGTCCCAGCAGGCGTATTAAATGTGGTGCATGGTGGTGAATCGGTTGTGAATGGTATTTGCGATCATCCATACATCAAAGCGGTTTCTTTTGTTGGATCTACGCGTGTTGGTACGCATGTGTACAACCGTGCCACCTTGAGTGGCAAGCGGGTTCAATGCATGATGGGTGCAAAAAATCACGCGATCATCATGCCTGATGCTAACAAAGAACAGACTCTCAATAACTTGCTCGGCGCATCTTTTGGTGCGGCTGGTCAGCGCTGTATGGCGATCTCCGTAGCAATTATGGTTGGTGATGCTAAAAATTGGGTAGCCGATTTAGTAGAGAAATCTAAAACCTTAAAAGTGAATGCTGGTGTTGAAGCGGGCACGGATGTTGGGCCATTGGTGTCTCAGGCGGCCTATCAACGAGTCAGTGGCTTGATTGAAAAAGGCATTACTGAAGCCAAGCTCGAATTAGATGGCAGAGCTATTAAGGTGGCTGGCTATGAGAATGGCAACTTTGTAGGCCCAACCATCTTCTCAGATGTCAAACCAGGGATGACTATTTACGAGCAAGAAATTTTTGGCCCCGTGTTGTGTCTCAGTTTTGCAAAGGACATTGATGAGGCGATTGCCATGATTAACAAAAATCCCAATGGCAACGGCACGGCGATCTTTACCCAGTCTGGTGCCGCAGCCCGTAAGTTTCAGGAGGAGATTGATGTTGGTCAGGTTGGCATTAACGTGCCTATTCCAGTACCGGTGCCGATGTTCTCCTTTACTGGCTCCCGTGCGTCTAAACTAGGTGACTTGGGGCCGTATGGCAAGCAAGTAATTGCCTTCTATACTCAAACCAAGACCGTAACCGCACGCTGGTTTGATGATACGACCGCGACTGCTGGTGTAAATACAACCATTAGCTTGAAGTAATGAAAGCCTTTATGACCTACGAAAATCTTATTGTTACCAATCATGGCAAAGTAGCTCTGATTACACTCAATCGCCCAAAGGCCTTGAATGCATTAAGTCCAGATCTCACTAGAGAGCTAGGTGATGCACTAGACGTATTAGAGGCGGATAACGCAACTGCTGCAGTAGTTCTCACGGGGAGTGAAAAAGCGTTTGCTGCGGGTGCCGATATTAAGGCAATGAAAGATTGGTCTTACATGGATGTATACAAGTCTGATTTCATTACGGCAACTTGGGAGCGTATTACCAAATTTCGTAAGCCCACCATTGCAGCCGTTGCTGGTTATGCACTTGGTGGCGGTTGTGAATTAGCCATGATGTGCGATTTCATTATTGCTGCAGATAATGCTAAATTTGGCCAGCCAGAAATCACGATTGGCACCATCCCTGGCGCTGGTGGCACTCAACGCTTGACTCGACTGGTGGGTAAGTCAAAAGCCATGGAAATGGTTTTAACTGGGCGCATGATGGATGCTACTGAGGCTGAGCGAGCTGGCTTAGTGACGCGTATTGTGCCTTTAGATGAACTCATTCCGGATGCCTTAAAAACAGCCCAAAAGATTGCCTCTATGTCTCTGCCAATTACCTTGATGGCTAAAGAGGCAGTCAATAGTGCATATGAAATGACTTTGAACGAAGGCATTCATTTTGAAAGACGTCTGTTCCATTCAACCTTTGCTACTGAAGATCAAAAAGAGGGTATGAATGCTTTTTCTGAAAAGCGACCACCCGTATTTAAAGATCAATAGAAATTAAGGGGCTCATCATGAAATTAGGATTTATTGGTTTAGGTAATATGGGCGCACCTATGGCTCGTAACCTGCTCAAAGCAGGCCACGACTTAACCGTGTTTGATGTAGTTCAGGCTAACGTGGACGCCCTAGTGAAAGCTGGTGAGGGTCACGCACAATCTGCCAGTACGCCAGCAGCTGTTTTGGAGTCAGGGGTTGATGCAGTGATCACTATGTTGCCAGCAGCTCAGCATGTCAAATCAGTCTATCTTGGCGAGCAAGGTATTTTGTCGGCCAATGTAGTCGGTGTCGTTTTAATTGACTCCTCTACCATTGACCCAATGTCGGCTCGCGATGTTGCCAAGGCAGCAGCGCAAAAGGGTGCCTTGATGTTAGATGCTCCCGTGTCCGGGGGAACTGGAGGCGCAGAAGCTGGGACGCTTACTTTTATGGTTGGCGGCGAGGAGGCTTTATATGAGCGCATGAAGTCACTGTTAGCATGCATGGGCAAGAATATTGTTTATTGCGGCGGAGCGGGTAATGGCCAGGTGGCTAAGGTCGCTAACAATATGCTTTTAGGCATCTCTATGATTGGTACTGCCGAGGCAATGTCCTTGGGCGTGTCATTGGGCATGGATCCTAAAGTGTTGGCGGGCATTATTAATACTTCAAGTGGCTGTTGTTGGAGTTCAGATACCTACAATCCATATCCAGGCGTTTTAGAAAATGTTCCAGCCTCCCGCGGATATACCGGTGGCTTTGGCGCAGATTTAATGCTGAAAGATTTAGGTTTGGCAACCGAGGCAGCCAAACTTGCAAAACAACCAGTTCCACTTGGCAGCTTAGCGCAACAGATTTATCAAACCTTTAGCTTGCAGGGTAGCGGTAGTCTGGATTTCTCAGCAGTGATCAAGTTATTCACTAAAAAATAAGATGAGTAACGATATTTTTTTTGAGAAGAGAAGCGGACTTGGTCTGATTACCTTGAATCGTCCAAAGGCATTAAATGCGTTGAATTATCCAATGATTCAATTAATGCACCAAACGCTCAAGGAGTGGGAGAAGGATCCAGAGGTGCTAGCAGTTTTAGTGAGAGGCGAAGGTGAGAAGGCCTTTTGTGCTGGAGGCGACATACGCAGTCTATATGAGAGTATTACCTCAGGACGGGATGAGCACGCTCATTTTTTTCGCGATGAATATGATTTGAACGAATATATATATCGTTATTCAAAGCCCTATATTGCTCTCATGAATGGTTATGTGATGGGTGGTGGTATGGGAATTTCTCAAGGCGCTAGTTTTAGAGTGGCAACCGAGCGTTCAAAAATATCTATGCCTGAAGTAGCAATTGGTTACTTTCCAGATGTTGGTGGCAGTCATTTCTTATCGAAATGCCCCGGAAGTATTGGGCAATACTTGGCTTTGACGGGCGTCACCCTGGGTGCTGAAGACGCTTTGTACGCACACCTGGTCGATTGGATTTTGCCTTCAGAACAATTAGCCAGATTTCAAGAGTGTTTAGAAGCTTTGGATCAGCAAAAATCTACTGCAGATCAAATTAAAGTAATTTTGCTCGATTTAGGTGCGCGTAATAAACCTCACAATGCGCAATTGATGGAAAGGCAGGAGCTCATTGATGCTACTTTTTCATTAGGAAGCGTAGGGCAAATAATTGCTCGCTTGGATCAGCTTGCCGCAAATGCCCCCGCTTGGATTGGTGAGACAGCTGAGCTTATGAAAAAAAGATCCCCAATTGCTATGGTCGGCGCCCGTGAAACAGTGAGTCGAGGTAAACATCTCAGTATTTCGCAATGCTTTGCGATGGAACTCGCCTTATCTAGTCGCTGGATTGAGGTCGGCGATTTTGTAGAGGGGATTCGGGCTTTGATTATTGACAAAGATAATTCACCTCAGTGGGCTTACACTTTGGCGGAATTAAATGAACAAAAAATACGTGAATTATTCCCATTACTAAGTCAGTATTGATAATTCCTGAAGGATATAGGTATGGCGTTTCTCGAACTCTCAGAAGAGCAAATTATGGTTCAGGACATGGCAAGAGATTTTGCCAAAAATGAACTCGCCCCACATGGTGAGCGTTGGGATCATGAGGGTTGGATTGATGATGGGGTCATAGCCCAAATGGGTGAATTGGGTTTATTGGGTATGAATGTGCCTGAAGAGTGGGGTGGAGCTAATGTCGATTATGTTTCTTATGCTCTTGCGGTAGAAGAGATTTCTGCAGGTGATGGCGCAGTTGGGGCCATTATGAGTATTCATAACTCGGTTGGTTGTGGCCCGATTATGAAATACGGCACAGATGAGCAGAAAGAAACTTGGTTGAGAGAATTGGCAACTGGTCGCGCAATTGGCTGCTTTTGCTTGACTGAGCCTCAAGCTGGATCGGAAGCGAATAATTTAAGAACTAAAGCAGTCTTAAAAGATGGCTCCTGGACTCTCAATGGCTCCAAGCAGTTTGTGAGTAATGGTAAAAGAGCCAGGTTGGCCATTGTTTTTGCTGTGACAGATCCTGAGCTTGGTAAAAAGGGCATTTCCGCCTTCTTGGTTCCAACCGATACTCCCGGTTTTATAGTGAATCGAGTTGAAAAAAAGTTGGGAATCCGTGGGTCTGATACCTGCGCAATTACTTTAGATCAGTGCGTTATTCCAGAGTCCAATTTGCTTGGTCCCCGCGGGAAAGGTTTGGCTATTGCACTTTCCAATCTAGAGGGTGGGCGTATTGGTATTGCTGCCCAAGCGCTTGGAATTGCTAGAGCTGCCTTTGAATCAGCACTTAAATACTCAAAAGAGCGAATTCAGTTTGGCATTCCCTTAATTGATCACCAGAGCATTGCGAATTTCTTGGCGGACATGCAAACTCAGATTAATGCGGCACGTTTATTGATATTGCAGGCTGCAAGCATGCGCGAACGCGGATTACCTTGTTTGTCTGAAGCTTCTCAAGCTAAATTATTTGCTTCTGAAATGGCAGAGTCAGTATGCTCAAAAGCGATTCAAATTTATGGTGGCTATGGCTATCTAGAGGACTATCCTGTTGAGCGTTACTACCGTGATGCACGTATTACCCAGATTTATGAGGGCACTAGTGAGATTCAACGCCTAGTGATCGCCCGTGCGTTGAAAGATCTTGATCTGTAGGCTTTAGTTTGGGGAAACTCGAATTGCATTGAACTTTTCTTCCAGTTCTTTACGCATTTCTTTTCTGAGGATCGCGCTTTTATTACGCCGAATTTCATCAGGCGTCGTTGGGATAAATTTTGGCACTGCAATCGGCTTGCGATTTTCGTCCATGGCTACCATCGTTAAGAAGCAGCTATTCACGTGCCTGACTACTTTGGTCAAAATATTTTCAGCGATTACCTTGATGCCCACTTCAATAGAAGAGGTGCCAGTGTGATTGACCGATGCTAAGAAGGTTAATAGCTCACCTACGTGAATAGGTTGCTTAAAGGTGACCTGGTCAACGCTGAGGGTGACTACGTGTCGACCGGCGTAACGACTGGCACAAGCATAGGCTACTTGATCGAGTAACTTCAGAACATCTCCACCATGCACATTGCCAAAAAAATTCGTTTTATCGGGGGTCATTAAGACCGTCATGGTCAGTTGGTGTGATGGCAGATTCATGGAAATAGTTTAATCTAATGAGTCATAAGAGCTAAGATTTGCCAATCACACTCAGGAGTAAACCAATGACAATGCACCAATTTAGAACACTTGCCTCCATTCTGATATTGGCGCTCGGCTGGCTGAGCCTGGATGTTCATGCCGCAGCCATTACGAAAAAATACTCTAATTTCACATACACAGAGGTGGCTGGAATTGAGATTTCGGGTGGCGCTGCCGTCACTGAAACTTTGGACGGCACATTAAAGTACAAAGGAATTTTCTATCCCTTTAAGATTTACGGCCTCAAGTTAAGCGCTTATCCCAAGGAGTATGGCTTGCTGATGAAAGGTCAAACGGCAGATTTATTAGGCTTAGATATCTTTTCTGGCACATACTCTCAGCCTGATGGCGCAATTGTGATTGAGCTCGGTGTCAATGGGGCGGATCTTAAAAATCAATATGGTGTGATTATGCGCATCACCGATCTCATGGTTGATGCGCAGTTAAGTATTGACGCCAATGGCGCTACTGCCAAACTCGATCCAAAAGAGCAATGATTCATTTGCTGTTCGCTAGCACTTTTTGATAGGCGTCTTCCATAGCCTGTGCTAGCAGAATATCTAATTGAGTCAGTGCCTTTGCTGAGTGGGTACTCAGACTTACGCTGACCTTATTCCAAGAGTTTGACCAGTCAGGATGATGATCAATCTCTTTGGCGTATTGTGCGCACAGCGTCATAAACTCAAAAGCGTAGTCAAAGTTTGCGAATATAAATTCGCGGGTGATTTCAGTTCTTGCCGGGTTAAGACTCCACTTGGGGGTTACTTTCTGAAAATCAAAATGTGGGGCTAAAGCCGTTGGTTTGGGGTGTGTAGTCATATATTGGGTTTATGGGCGTTTATCTTTAAGTCGACTGCTTTTGCGCGCTTTCTCGTAAAACCCGCTAGGTTTTGATTGAACCCAGCCGATGAAGCGTTGCATTTCTGGTGCTGATCTGAGTGCATCTGAGTTATTGAGCTCAATCGCCAGTTCTGTTTCAGTAAATAAAGCATGAATTTGTCTATGGCAGATTCTGTGAAGGTATTGGGTGGTTTTACCGCCTTTTGATTTTGGCGCTAAATGATGGGCATCCTTTTGCGATGGTGGAATAGGGCGCTCACAGATTGGGCAGATGACTTCCGTTTCCTTTTGCTGGGAAGTTGATTGAATAGTGCATAGCTTTCTGCGAATTTTTCCAATCATGCCGACAGGCCTGTAAATATAGTGACTTTCTGCCAGTTTAGTTAAAAAGTCTTAAACTTGCACAGTGCCAAATCTCTCCTTAAACATACTCTCCTCAGCTGATTTATCCCGCCTGATTGAAATGGCTTGGGAAGATAGAACCCCCTTTGATGCTATTGAAAGGCTCTATGGACTCAATGAGTCGCGGGTGATCGAGATCATGCGCTCAGAGCTCAAACGCAGTTCTTTTGAATTGTGGCGTAAGCGCGTGACTGGCAGAGTCACAAAACACAAGGCATTGAGAAGTAAGGATGTAGGACGAGCCTACTGCCCCACTCAGTATAAGAATAAATGACTCTATCCAAGAAGTTGGTGCTGATTCTGGGCGATCAGCTCGATATAAATAGTGCTGCCTTAAGGGACTTTGATCAAAAGGTTGATCGAGTCATCATGATTGAGTCAGTGCAGGAGGCTCAATATGTCTGGTCCCATAAGGCAAAAATTGCATTGTTTTTAGCGGCAATGCGCCACTTCGCACATACGCTTGAGAAGTTACATTACCCTCTTACTTATATCAAGGAATCCCCTTTCTCGATTGTTGAGACTCTCAGGCAGCAAATTCTTGAAGATCGAGTTACTCATTTGGTATGTATAACCCCGGGTGAATGGCGTTTAAAGCAGGAGATTGCACTACTCGCTCAAGAGCTCGATTTACGTTTGGAGATGCGCGAAGATGAACACTTTTTTTGCTCACACCAGGAGTTTGAGCTGTGGGCCGCTAATCGAAAAGAATTTAGGCTGGAATATTTTTATCGACAGATGCGCAAGACCCACCGTATCTTGGTTGATGAGGAGGGCAACCCAATTGGGGGTCAGTGGAACTTCGATCAAGATAATCGCAAGCCTTATCCAAAAAAAGGCCCCGGGATAATAGATCCGCCCGCGAGCTTTGAAATTGATTGCATCACAAAAGAGGTTATTGATTATGTTGAAGCGACCTATCAAGATCATCCTGGTTCATTGCTTGCTTTTAACTGGCCTGTAAGCAGAGATCAAGCGCTTGAAGCGCTTGCTTATTTTGTTGATTATCGCTTGCGAAATTTCGGCGTGTATCAAGATGCGATGTGGACTGATACCCCATTTGGTTGGCATTCGATTCTTTCAAGTGCGCTGAATCTGAAGTTACTAAATCCACGAGAAGTCATTGCAAGCGTTTTAGAGGCTTGGAAAAAATACACCTTAGATCTGGCAACGGTGGAAGGTTTTATTCGCCAAATTTTGGGTTGGCGGGAATTCGTGCGTGGTATGTACTACCTAGATATGCCCAAAATGGCGCAAGATAACTATTACGAACACAGTAGGGCCTTACCCAATTGGTATTGGACGGGGGAGACAGGCATGTCCTGTATGAGGGATGCCATTGGTCAAACTCTCCGGTATGGTTATGCTCATCATATTCAGCGCCTGATGGTGACTGGAAACTTTGCCTTATTAGCAGAAATACTGCCAAGGGAAGTATGCGATTGGTATTTGGCAATCTATGTAGATGCGATTGAATGGGTTGAGTTGCCCAATACGGCTGGAATGGCTTTGTTTGCCAATGGTGGCCGCTTTACCAGTAAGCCCTATATTGCTAGCGGTGCGTATATTAAGCGCATGAGTAACTATTGCAACACCTGCAAATATAAGCCTGACATTCGCTTCGGTGAAACTGCTTGCCCAATAACAACGCTGTATTGGAATTTCTTGATCAAGCATCGCGCTCAATTTGAGGCTAGCCCCAGAACAAGATTGATGACGGCCAACCTCAATAAAATTAGCCAGGAGGATCAAGATCAAATTGTCCTGCACGCTCAACAATTACTGCACAATCTCGATCAACTCTAGAAATAAGCAATGACTGTCACCTTTAAAGGAAATAAAAGTACCTTGCCCAGCAAAACCTGCCTGGTATGCAAAAGAGAGATGGTATGGAGAAAATCCTGGGCAAAAAATTGGGAAGAAGTGAAGTACTGCTCAGATGCTTGTAAGAAGCTCAAAAATAAGAATGCCTAAGGGCTAATTTTTTTGAAAATGGGCAGCCGTTATGATGGTTTGATAGTGAATGGCAACTGTGGAATCAATTGACTTGCCATACCCTCCAGCCATTGAAAATGCGATGGGTATTTGAAGATCTTTTGCATACTGAAATACAGCCTCATCTCTTTTTCGCATGCCTGCTTGGGTAATCTTCAGTCTACCTAGTCGATCATTTTCATGTGGATCTGCGCCCGCCAAGTAAATGATGCAATCCGCTTGAAAGCGGGTGCTTAATTGATCCAATCCCATCAGCAATGAATTGAGGTATGTCGCATCGGTGCAGCCATCCGCCAGGCCAATATCTAAATCGCTATTTTCTTTTTGAAAAGGGTAGTTGCTTTCACCGTGAATCGACATAGTAAAAATGCTGGAGTCATTTTCTAAAATAGATGCGGTGCCATTACCTTGATGCACATCTAAATCAATAATAGCAATTTTCAATTTCGAGTGAACTTCTCGTTGCAGACTTCGAGCAGCAATTACCGAATCATTAAAAACACAAAATCCGCTACCCTTGTTGCGATACGCATGGTGTGTTCCACCTGCAAGATTGGCAGCAATGCCTTCCTTGAGAGAAGTTTTGGCCGCCGCAATCGTAGCCCCCGCTGATCTGCGGGATCGTTCGACCATTTGAGTACTCCATGGAAAACCAATCTCTCTTTGTTCTTGGGCGCTAAGACTTCCTTCTAAGACATGGATAAGATACACAGGATCATGAGCATACAAAATTTGAGTATCACTTGCCGCAGGTGCTTCAACTAACTCTACACCATCTATTGCGCTGACCAAGTCTCTTAATTGAGCATACTTTTCCATCGGAAAGCGATGACCCTCCGGTAGTGGCAGTACGAAATGATCCGCATAAAAAGCTTTCAAACGACTCCCTTTTACTCTGCAGATTTCATTTTGCTTAAATCAGGTTTGGCAATCTCCATCAGGATTTCATTCCTGCGAAACATCGGCAGAGTCCATGGCGGGTTATATCTCGCAAGTTGCGCAGTGCTTCTAATGGTTAATCCTTGATCTTTTGACCAAGCTTGTAGTTCATGAGAACGTTGCTGTACCTTTCCAGCTGTATTAAAACCAGAGTATTGAAGTGCTACAAAATATTGCTCAGGAAGTTCTTTTAACTGAACTGAGCTATCTTTTGGCTTTGGAATATTGGCAAGTGTGTATTGGCTAGGCATCACAAAATGCACGCGCCATTTTTGTGAGCTCACCAAATTTCCCTCTTGAGATTGGGGTTCAATGGCCACTGGTGCTGTCATTGGGATTTTTTCAGCTTGAGGTTCTATAGTCACAGGGGTCGTCATGGCGATTTTCTCAGGATCCGATTGGGTGACCGACTGATTGTTGCCAAAAATATAGCTGGCAATCAAGCGAAAGCCTTTGTTAGAAGCTTCATCCATATCGCCATCGACATATACCTGCGCAATGAGCATGGGGGCATATTGTCTAATTTCGATATTTTGACTGCTATAAAGCACTTTGTACTGCGGCTCATCGTAGGCCATCACATGCCCCATAAAAATTAGATTTATAAGAAATGCTAAAAATAAGCTTAGTTTCATGATTTGATTCTAATCTGTCGCCTTTGGAGGGGCTAGGCATCCTTGATGCGACCATTTTTACCCCATTTAGGTGCGTAAAGCGAATATGATGTTTTTAGTCGGCCGAAGACTGAGGTAAATTAAAAAAAGAATATATTGATAGGGGATAGTATGAAATTGCTCAAACTAGTTTTATTTGCATTAATCACTTTTTTTACTCAAGCTATGTACGCACAAAATTTCCCGGACTGGCATCAGATGAATCAGCAAACTCTGGATGATTCATACAATAATTCAAAAGCTGTTCCAGAGAGCAAAGCCATGTTTGATGGTTGGGTTGAGCGCAGTCAGGCATTTAGAGCTGCGCATCCAGAGTATTTAGATATTTCTTATGGCCCATTGGAGCGCGAAAAGATTGATTACTTCTCAGCTGGAAAAAATACTCCAGTTGTGATTTTTATCCATGGTGGTTTTTGGCAAATGCGCTCAAAAAATGATTTTGCATTCATTGCTGATCATTTCTTAAAAGAGGGAATTAGCGTTGCCATGGTGGGTTATCCATTGGCGCCGCAAGCGAATATGGACGAGATTGTTTCATCTTCCAAAAAAGCAGTTGAATTCATCGGCAATCATCTTGCACAGTGGGGCGGAAATCCCAATCAAGTTATTTTGACGGGCTGGTCATCTGGCGGCCATCTCACCATCACTTCAATGGATAGCGTCAAAATGAAAGCTGCTATTCCTATTAGCGGTATTTATGAGCTAGAGCCTTTAATTGGCTCTTATTTAAATACAAACCTCAAAATGGATCAGGCGATTGCGGATAAAAATTCTCCGATGATGCATGTGCCCCCAGGGAAGACGCCCATCTATATTTTTGTAGGCGGAGCGGAGTTGAGTGAAATGCGACGCCAATCCCATAACTTTACTAAGAAGATTGCCAAGACTGCTCACCCTAATTCTTTTGTAGAGATTCCGGGTAAGAACCACTACACCATGCTAGTACAGCTAGAGCAGCCTACTGGGCTGATTCATCAAAAAATTCTGGAAACTTTCAAGCAATAAGTGATTAAAAATACCAGCTTACGGGCTGGTATTTTTGTATTTAAGGTATACATGTTGAAAGAATTGAGCTTGGCTCTGGTTCACCCCATTTGTTTGTTGGGACTTTGGGGTAGGCAGAGCCAAAAATTTGTTGGACTACTTCAAACTTTTCTGGCAGGCCATCTGCGTTGTAATGAATAATCCAAAAATAGTCGTAGTTTGAGTCTGGCCAGGTCTTTGGTACCTTGGGATCTTTTAGGGTATCTAGTTTTAAAAGTTGCCTGAGTGTGACTTCTTGATTGGGAAAAGACTTTTCAAGTTCGGCATTTGCTATGTGGAAATGCTCCCATGACAATACAACCGTCTTTCCATTCCAGTAGGGATTTTCAAAAAGCCCTTTTGCAAGTTCTTGAGTTTGTTGATTCAGTGACTGCGTGAGTGCGCTGGGACTTTTATGGGATGCTTGAACCACATAAGCAATCACCGGCATTTTCCATGTGCCTGCAATAGGGCCAATAAACTCTAGCGTGTGAAGGGTAATTGCAAAGAAAGCGGCAGGTGGTGAAAGAGTAAATAAGGAGCTTTTTGCCCCTTGGCCCAGATAATATTCCGTTAATGCTTTTGAGCGTAATTTTCCGGTGGCACATAAATCAAACTCATTACGCTTTTCACCGTGCCTAAGAATGATGATTTGCGCAGGCGCTGCAAAAAGGGGCATTGTAAATAAAAGTGCTATCACCAATACGAATGCTTTAATTAATGAGCTACTTGCTTTCATTTGGGTTCCTGAAGAGGATAGGTGCCAGATTGACTCTTATCAGGTACTATAAAGTCAAAATGCTGCAATCGCCCTGTTCGCAAAAAAACATGACTAAAACCTCCACCAATAAGTTTCCTGGATTTGATCCCAAGGCCTTTCTATTTTTAGAGGCATTGACCAACAACCAAAACAGGATCTGGTTTGCAGAGCATCGCTCGGAGTATGAGGACTTCGTACGCGAGCCAATGAAGTCCTTTGCTGATGCCTTATCTGCGAGCTTGGCTGCAAAGGAGGTGCCATTGTGGGGTGACCCCAAAAGATCCCTTTATAGAATTAATCGCGACGCTCGATTTTCAAAAGCCAAACATCCATACAACATGCATGCTAGTGGTTTATTTACAAGAACAGGCGATAAACATTCCTCTGGCGTGCTGTACTTTCGTCTTGATCCATTAGGCAGTAGGGTGGCGGCTGGATATATGCAGCCAGAACCACCTGTCTTAAAGAAATTGCGACAAGGAATTTTAGATAACCCTAAGGCCTGGCTATCTCTAGAGAAGTCCTTAAAGCGTAAGGGTTATGAACTCGATTACTCTCATACCTTAGCTCGCATTCCTAGGGGATTTGATGAGGTTCCAGTGGAGCTTGAAAAAGCCCTTAAGCTAAAAGGATGGATTATTCGCAAGCAATTGCCACGCAATATTGTTTGCTCAAACACGCTCATTAAAGAGGTCACTGCATTCGCGGTAGATCTACTCCCCTTACTCAGCTTTGGCTGGCATGCCCTTGAAAAGTATGCTGGCTAGACTCGGCTGTGATTGTGGCCGAGTCTTTAAGCCTAATTGCTTGGAAGATGGCTATTTCAAGCTACATTAATCACAAAATCCTCTGTAGGGCGTCTGACTTTCTTCAGGTTAACTAGCCAATCTTCATCTAATTGTCTATAACCTAGTGGGAGCATTAGAACGCTACGCAGGCCTTTTTCCTTGAGATTGAGAATGACGTCAAGGGCAGCTGGATCAAAGCCTTCCATCGGGGTGCAATCGACTTGCTCGTAGGCTGCAGCAATGAGGGCTGTACCTAGGCCAATGTAGGCTTGTTTAGCGGCATGTGTGAAATTGATTTCAGGATCCCTGGTGGGGTAATTCTTGAGGAGGTTTTGGCGATAGGCCATGGCCGCTTCGCTCTTGATATTGCGCTCCTCATTAGCAAAATCGTACATCTGATTGATGCGATCAGCTGTATAGGTATCCCAGGCTGCAAAAACTAGTAAATGGGAGCAATCCGTAATTTGTGACTGGCCCCAGGCAATTGGTTTTATCTGTTCCTTCACCTCCTGATTGGTTACTACCAGCACTACATAGGGCTGCAAACCACTGGAACTTGCAGTAAGGCGGATTGCCTCCAGAATTTGCCCGACCTTCCCCTCAGGCACCGGCTTGCTCGGATCCATCTTTTTTGCTGCATAACGCCATTTTAATTTTTCAATCAGACTCATTTTTATTCCTTTTTAAGCTGTGTGGTGACCGTAAGTGTATTTGGATATTAAAAAATGAGCTGCAAGCAAAAATAACGAATAGGTATTAATATGCTCAATTGGATAGAATTCTAACGAATATGCACGATTTCCTCATGACTACGCTAGAAGAGCAATTTTCTGTCATGCTTCATAGTGCCGCTCGCGCTTACAAGCAGGCTCTCGATCGTCGTCTGAAGGATTTGGGTGTGGGGCAAACCGGGTGGATGACAATTGCATTTATTGCGCGCTCCGATGAACCGCTCTCACAAATTGAATTAGCCAAGCGAGTGGGGGTTGAGCCTCCTAGCATGGTTCCAATGATCGATAGATTGGTTCGGCATGGCTTAGTATCACGTCAACCATCTACTGTTGATAAGAGGATGAAATTTGTTTTACTTACCAAGAGTGGCGCCGCTCTCTATAAAAAGATTGAAATTGAGGCGGATCGTTTTCGAGCCGCTCTTTTATCAAAAGTGAACAAAAAAGACCTCAGTTTGATTGTTAAATTTTTGGAGCAGGTGTATGAGGCTGCTGAGTCAATCTGAGCAAAAGAATAAAAAAGAGATGAAAAATACTAATACTAGGAGTGCGTCTTAAATGTGGATTGTTCGTTTAGCGCTCACACGACCGTATACCTTTATTGTGATGGCGATTGTTATCCTTTTTGCCACCCCGTTGGCAATCATGCGCACACCAGTGGACGTGCTGCCAGATATTAATATCCCTGTCATTAGTGTTATTTGGACCTATAACGGCCTATCAGCCCAAGAGATGGCTTCTCGGATCATTCAGACCGATGAAAGAAGCTTAACAACCACTGTTAATGACATTGAGCGGATTGAGTCGCAAACTTTGCCTGGTATTGGTATTGTGAAGATTTATTTTCAGCCGAACGTCAATATTGAGATGGCAATTGCACAGGTCGTTGCAGTATCCCAGGCTCTGCTGAAGAATTTCCCACCGGGAACCTTGTCCCCCCTGATTATCAAATATACCGCTTCCAGCGTGCCGGTGATTCAGATTGGTTTATCTAGTAAGACGCTATCCGACCAAGAATTGTTTGATAGTGCTACCAATATTATTCGGCCACCATTGGTGACCATTCCGGGGGCCGCCATTCCCTACCCATATGGTGGAAAAATTAGGGTAGTTTCTGTGGACTTGGATCCAAGCGCTTTGTTGGCAAAGGGTCTTTCTTCAACCGACATCATTAATGCGGTCAATGCGCAGAACTTGATCTTGCCTTCAGGAACCGCAAAGATTGGTGAAACTGAATACACCGTAGCCCTCAATGGTTCGCCTAATTCTATTGAGGGATTAAATGCCATCCCAGTGAAGACAAGCAATGGAGCCACTACCTTCTTGCGAGATGTTGCTCACGTGCGCGATGGATTTAACCCTCAAACCAATATCGTTCACCAAAATGGCTCACGTGGGGTTTTGCTCTCTGTACTTAAAAACGGCGGCGCATCTACTTTGGATGTTGTGGCTGGTATCAAAGAGAAGTTGCCTGGCGTGATGGCTCTTGCACCCAAGGGTATTGAAACCAACTTCTTAAGTGATCAGTCGATCTTTGTTAAGGCGGCTGTGAATGGTGTGATCCATGAGGCTTTAATTGCAGCGCTCTTAACAGCCTTGATGCTCTTATTGTTTTTGGGTAACTGGCGGATAACCACCATTATTGCCATCTCCATTCCCCTATCGATTTTCTCTTCAATTCTGGCCTTACACGCGATTGGGGAAACCATCAATATCATGACCCTGGGTGGTTTAGCTCTTGCGGTGGGTATCTTGGTCGATGATGCAACGGTAACCATCGAAAACATTGAGCGTCACCTGCACATGGGTACCGATCTCTATAACGCAATTTTGGATGGCGCTGGCGAGATAGCAATTCCTGCATTCGTATCTACCTTGTGTATTTGTATTGTGTTCGTGCCTATGTTCTTTTTGGGTGGTGTGGCACGTTACTTGTTTGTACCCTTGGCTGAGGCTGTGGTTTTTGCCATGCTGGCCTCTTATATCCTTTCGCGCACTTTGGTTCCTACATTGGCTTTGATGATGATGGGGCATCAGGAAAGTACCAATAAAGTGACTGCATGGATTCATCATGTGCACAGTCGTTTTAATGAGCATTTTGAAAGCTTTCGGGCTGGTTATGTCTTGCTCCTGAGCTTTTTATTAACCCATCGCAAGCAATTTATGCAGGGTTTTTTGACCTTTTGTATTCTTTCTTGTGGAATTTTCTTATTCTTAGGGCGAGACCTGTTCCCTCAGATTGATACGGGTCAAATTAAGTTGCATGTACGTGCGCCTACCGGAACGCGGATTGAAACAACGGCCCAAATAGTCAATCAAGTCGAGGGTGTAGTTCGTGAGGTAATCCCAGAAGATCAAATGGGCGCCATTCTTGATAACATCGGCCTACCATATAGCGGCATTAACTTGTCTTATAGTAATTCGGGAACCATCGGTACGATCGATGCCGATATTCTCATTTCTTTGACTGAGGACCACAAGCCGAGTAACTATTATGTTGAGCAGTTGTTGCCGCGTCTGCGTAAGGACTTTCCAGGTGTGGAGTTTTATGTTCAGCCGGCTGACGTAGTTACACAGATTCTGAATTTCGGCATACCGGCTTCTATTGACGTGCAGGTGCTCGGCAAGAACTATGAAGCAAGTGAAAAATATGCCAGCACATTACTGAGTCAGATTACCAGTATTCCTGGCGCCGCAGATGTGCATATTCAAGAGCGCTTGAATAATCCAACGCTGAAGCTCAATATGAATCGGGCAAAGATTCAGGGTATGGGATTAAACCCAGTAGATGTTGCGCAGAACATCTTGTTGCCACTATCTGGAAACGTAGTAACTGCCCCTGCGTTTTGGTTGAACCCTGGCAATGACATTGTTTATAGCGTTAATGTGCAGGCACCTCAATACAGGATCAGTTCAGTAGATGATTTATTGGGTCTACCCATTGGAGGATCTACTAATTCTCCTGCGAATATGAACGGTACTGGCGCAAAGGCTCCTAATCAAATTTTGGGAAATTTGGTTGATCTCACACCAGGCACTGAATTTGCGGTAGTGGATCGTTTTGATATTCAGCCGGTAATTAATATTTATGCAAACGTACGTGGTAAAGATTTGGGTTCAGTGGCCAATGCGGTGCAGGATGTGATTGATGGGGCTAAAGCAGATTTGCCCCCGGGCACGAGAGTGGTTTTGCGTGGTCAGATTACCACCATGCGTTCTTCTTATATGGGCTTAGGCTTTGGTATTTTGGGTGCGATGGTTCTGGTTTACCTGCTCATCGTAGTCAATTTCCAGTCTTGGCTGGATCCCTTCATCATCATTACCGCGCTCCCTGCAGCGCTAGCAGGAATTGCATGGATGCTGCTGCTCACTGGCACTAATTTAAGTGTGCCAGCCTTAACGGGAGCGATTATGACGATGGGAGTGGCTACTGCCAATAGTATTTTGGTGGTGTCATTTGCACGTCAGCGCATGCAAGAAGGCTTGCCAGCCTTATCTGCAGCCCTGGAAGCGGGTTCCACCCGTTTGCGCCCTGTATTGATGACGGCTTTAGCGATGATCATCGGTATGATTCCGATGGCCATTGGCTTTGGAGAGGGCTCTGAGCAGAATGCACCTTTAGGCCGAGCTGTTATTGGCGGTCTTTTATTCGCAACAGTTTCAACCGTATTATTTGTACCAGTGCTCTTTGGATCGCTCCACCGACAGATTGCATTGCGTAAGGAAGAAAGGAATACCGCAACATGACCGACGAACGCCACGCCAACCGAGGTTTACCCACTTCGGATCTTCATGGCCCCGAACATGATCTCGCTAAGCGTAAACGTATACTGCGTTTAGCCCGCAATATTCTGATTGCGATTGCAATTATTTTATTGCTTGGCGTCATTCGTATTGTGATTTTGCGTTTGATGAATAACAGCACATTGGAAGAGCGTGCTGCTCAAAATAATCTCATGAATGTGATTGTCGTTCAGGCTAATGGTGGTACTGCAGACGCGCATTTAACCTTGCCAAGTACGGTGGAGAGTTACAACGAAACCTTGATTTACGCCCGCACTCCAGGTTATGTAAAAGAATGGTTTAAAGATATCGGCGCACCTGTAAAACAGGGCGATGTCTTGGCGATTCTAGAGACTCCAGAGGTAAATAAACAGGTTGATGAAGCTAACGCCGCTTTTAATCTAGCAAAAGTAGCTTTTGAGCGCTGGACTTTATTGCGTAAAGAAGATGCGGTTTCTCAACAGGAATTGGATGAGAAGAGTGCAGCCTATAAACAGTCACGAGCTACTCTGCAAAGAACAAAAGAGCTATTGAAGTTTGGCAAGATCGTCGCTCCATTTGATGGCATTGTCTCTCGCCGTAACGTCAATGTGGGTGACTTGGTGAACCCTGGTAACGGTGGTAGCCCCCAAGCTTTATTTGGAGTATCGCAAACCAAAAACTTACATTTGTATGTGTATGTTCCACAAGCGCGCTCAGAGTCGATTACGATTGGGCAGGAGGTTTCGGTCTACAAACCAGAGGCGCCAGATAAAGTGGTGGAAGGAAAAATTGTCCGAACTGCTGGCGCAATCGATGTCGCTACCCGGACTCTACAGGTAGATATTGAGATTCCGGATGGGCAAACCTTTTTATTGCCCGGCGTCTTTGTGCAGGCATCCTTGCCCTTAGATAATCAAGGTCGTCTGATATTGCCAACCAACACCCTCATGTTTGGCTCTCAGGGCACTCAAGTTGCGGTAGTACAGAATGGTCAAGTGCTTAGAAAGACGGTAGCGCTTGGAATTGATTATGGCCGCTCTGTACAAATTGTTGGGGGTCTTGATCCCGCCGATCAGGTGATTGTCAATCCAATGGACTCAATTGCAAATGGTCAGAAGGTAGTGATTGCCGCGCCTCCAAAACCAGCAGAGGCTGCCAAACCAGCTCCTCAGGATAAGAAATGAAATACAGTCGTTTATATCTCTGCGCACTTTCGCTGGTGATAACGGCTTGCTCTCCTATTGGTCCCGACTATGTCAGGCCCACCGTTGATTTGCCTGATACCTGGAAAACGACCAAGGATGCCGATGGGATTGTATGGGCGCCCGGCAATCCTAAAGACGCCATTCCCAAGAAGGATTGGTGGACTATTTTTGGTGATAAGGAGCTTAATGAGCTTGAGGCAAAGTGCCTAGCAAATAACCAAACCTTGCAAGCGTCTATAGCAAAACTGGATCAAGCAAAAGCGCAGTATGGTATTCAATTTGCTGCATTTATGCCAACTGTACAGGCTGGGGCAGTAGCAGAGAATCAAAGGGTTTCAGCAAATCGTCCGCTAACTAATTACAAAGTTCCAAACGCCACCACTATTCAGAATAACTTCAGTCCTTATGTATCTGCTAGTTATGAGTTTGACTGGATTGGGCAAATTCGTCGAAGCGTTGAGGCAGCGCAGGATACCGTTCAGCAAGCGCAGGCTGATAAAGAAAATACCCAGTTAATCCTCACAGGTCAATTAGCGCAGGCCTACTTTAGATTAAGGCAGACCGATGAAGAAATTCGTGCGCTCAAAGATTCGATTGGCTTACAAGAGAAAGTCTTAACTTTAATTACCAAGCGACATGATCTTGGCGCATCGAGCGAAGTAGATATGGTTCAACAGGCTGCATTGACCGAGTCGACAAAGGCGCAAATAGAGCAACTTCGTGCGCAGCGTAATGAGTTAGAGAATTTAGTAGCCACTTTGGCCGGCATTCCTGCGGCGGGATTTCATTTGCCTGGTGGAAAGTTGCCCGATACTTTGCCAGTCGTCCCTGTAACGGTGCCAAGCGCTTTATTGGAGCGTCGCCCCGATATTGCTTCAGCTGAAAGGGCGATGGCTGCGGCGAATGCGCAAATTGGCGTTGCCAAGTCTGCGTATTTTCCTATGCTGACTTTGTCTCCAACCTATGTTGGTTATCAGTCAAATAGCATCCCAAGTCTATTTGCAGTGCCTTCTATGATTTGGTCTTTTGGTTTACAAGCAGCGCAAACTTTATTTGATGGTGGAAGAATTAGCTCAGGCGTAGATTATGCAAGTGCGGGCTATGCGCTTTCATTGGCTAATTACAAACAAACTGTTTTGACTGGCATTCAGGATGTTCAGGATGCGCTAGGCAATGTTCAGCAGCTTAAGCTTGCGAGGGCAAATGAAGATAAATCGGTGGCTAATCTAAATCGGGCTTATGAGCTCTCCTATATTCGCTATCAGGCAGGGCTAGATACAGCCTTAGCATTGGCTTTGGTTCAGCAAAATCAATTAACGGGTATTCGCGTTCAGGCCCAAATAAAGGGTAGTCAATTTACCTCTACCGTGGGATTGATTAAGGCACTTGGTGGATCCTGGGATGCCCCAGCTGCCCCTGCAGGGCAGAGTTCAAACTAATTGATGGGTAACAAGGTAATCTCAGAGAGAGATTACCTTGTTTATCTTAAGAGCGGATCAAGAAGTCAAAAGCAGATAATGCCGTTTTGGCGCCTTCACCCATCGCAATAATGATTTGCTTGTAGGGGGCAGTGCTGCAATCTCCGGCAGCAAAGACGCCTGGCACAGAAGTTTCACCTTTTGGATCAACCATGATTTCTCCGCGAGGGGATAAATCAATCGTGCCTTTGAGCCATTCTGTATTTGGCAGCAAGCCAATTTGTACAAAGATGCCCTCTAGTTCAATAGTATGCATTTCATTGGTGGTGCGATCTTCATACTTTAAGGCACTTACTTTGCTGCCATCGCCCAATACTTCTTTAGTAAGGGCACTCTTAATCACTGTGACATTGGGTAGGCTGAAGAGTTTTTTCTGCAAAATAGCATCAGCACGGAGTGCGCTGTCAAACTCAATGAGGGTAACGTGGCTAACGAGTCCGGCCAAATCAATCGCCGCCTCAACACCAGAATTTCCACCGCCAATGACTGCAACGCGTTTACCTTTAAATAGAGGACCATCGCAATGGGGGCAGTAGGCCACACCTTTGTTGCGGTATTCGGTTTCGCCTGGGACATTCATTTCTCTCCAGCGGGCACCGGTGCTGATAATGACCGATTTACTTTTGAGTACCGCACCATTGGCTAACTCAAGCTCAATACCATTGTCTGAATGACGTAATGCGCTAGCGCGTTGCAAATTCATGATGTCGACATCGTAGCTCTTGACGTGTTGCTCCAGTGCCATAGCAAGTTTAGGGCCATCAGTCTCTTGGACAGAAATGAAGTTTTCAATCGCCATCGTATCTAAGACTTGACCGCCAAAGCGCTCAGCTACAACACCAGTGCGAATTCCTTTGCGTGCGGCATAGATAGCAGCAGCTGCACCAGCTGGACCGCCGCCTACGATCAACACATCGTATTTATCTTTTGCATTGAACTTGGCCATGTCCTCGGCTGGATTATTGGCATTCAATTTAACAATAATTTCTTCAATACCCATGCGACCTTGGCCAAAGGATTCTTTATTCAGAATGACGGTTGGCACAGCCATAATTTGATGGGCATCAACCAATTCCTGATACAGGGCGCCATCGATCATTTCATGTTCGATATTGGAGTTAAGGGCAGCCATCAAATTTAAGGCCTGCACTACATCTGGACAGTTGTGACACGACAAGGAAATGAAGGTCTGAAATTTCAGTTTTTGCGTAATGCCTTTAATCTGCGCAATCACTTCATCTTCTACCTTGGGTGGATAACCGCTCACCTGCAAAATAGCCAAGATGAAA
The DNA here is from genome assembly GCF_029892205.1 of Polynucleobacter sphagniphilus. Classification (NCBI taxonomy): domain Bacteria; kingdom Pseudomonadati; phylum Pseudomonadota; class Betaproteobacteria; order Burkholderiales; family Burkholderiaceae; genus Polynucleobacter; species Polynucleobacter sphagniphilus. The sequence continues at coordinate 381,894 of NZ_JARXVX010000002.1, read as the reverse complement.
GAAGTCATCTCATGACCCATTGGTAATCCAGCAAATGTAATGCGAGCTGCTTCACCAGCTTTACTGACGGTGAAGCTAGGCTTGTTAGTGGCATTGCCATCCGTTTTGATCGTAATCTTGTCAGATTGCTCAGCAACCTCATTTAAGAGCTCGAGCATTTCTCCGGCAGCTGGGCTGTCATTGAGTGATGCGGTGAGAACGATTGGTTGAACAATCCTCTCAAAGTAGGTCTTTAACTGGGATTTGATATTGCTATCTAACATGGTAATTCCTTGATTGGTGTATTTAGGCAGTCTATTGGAGAGAATCTGAGTTCTCTCCAATAGACTCTCTAAGAGAGTCTATTGTGAAGAATGCTTTATTAGATCTTGCCTACTAAATCTAAAGAAGGAGTCAATGTAGCTGCGCCTTCTTTCCATTTTGCTGGGCAAACTTCACCTGGGTGAGCGGCTGTGTACTGTGCAGCTTTGAGCTTGCGCAGAGTTTCAGATACATCACGAGCGATTTCGTTTGAATGGATTTCAGCTGTCTTGATAACGCCTTCTGGATTGATGATGAATGTGCCGCGCAAGGCTAAGCCTTCTTCATCGATGTGTACGCCAAAACCACGTGTAAGGGTGTGTGTTGGATCGCCAACCAATGGGAACTTCGCCTTACCTACAGCTGGGGAAGTCTCATGCCAAACTTTGTGTGAGAAGTGAGTATCAGTTGTGATGATATAAACTTCAGCACCCATTTTTTGGAATTCAGCATAGTTCTCTGCTGCATCTTCAATTTCTGTTGGGCAGTTGAATGTGAATGCTGCTGGCATGAAAATCAATACAGACCAATGGCCCTTGAGTGACTCTTCAGTCAGGGTAATAAACTTACCATTGTGGAAAGCTTGGGTTTTAAATGGAATTACTGGAGTGTTAATAATGGACATGGTGTTCCTTTCTTGTTTAAAAAATGAGTGACAACTTGGACATTGTCTAGGCTAAGTAATTATTTGTCTAATGAATAGAATTGATAATAGTTATCGATTTATTGGATTAAGAAAAAAAGCGCCTACAGCCAGTATCGCTCTTTTGGATAAATAAAATGTGTCTAGGCTGCAGTGCTGCTAAATTGAGTTCAAAGCTAAAAAAGAGATCATTCAGACCATGAAATCAAGCAATCAAGGCGATAAACCAGCCAGCAAGGCTATTGGGTTAAATATAGGCGCCATTGTCTTGGCGGCTGGCGAGGGAGTCAGAATGGGTTCTATCCCCAAAGCCCTCATTCAGATGGAGGGCATCCCACTCATTGAGCATATGTTGCGGGCATTATCAGAGGCTGCTGTCGCTGAAATACTTGTTGTAACAGGCTATTACCATGCATTTATCGAGCCAGTCCTTAAAGATCATCCGGTCCGGATAGTTCGCAATCCCAATCCCGCTTTGGGACAGCCCTCATCAGTGCGCTTGGGGTTGGAAGCCATCAATCAAGATCTCGATGGGGTGATCATGCTGCTTTGTGATCAGCCTTTAATTAATGCCGCAGACATTGCCCAATTAATAGAGGCATTTATGAATCGAGGGTCTGGCGAGATTATTTTGCCCATGGTCGATGGCAAAAGGGGTAATCCAGTTTTGATTGGCAGAAATGCCTTAAAGCAAATACTGGCATCTGGACCTGAGATGGTATGCCGCAATTTTATGGATCAACATCCAGAAATGGTCAGTCTGCTTGAAACTAGCAATGCCCACTTTCTATGGGATGTGGACTCCATTGCCGATTTGCAGAAGTTCAGGCAAGAGTTGGGTATGGTGTTGACACTTCCAAATCTACCCAATTGAACTAAGATTGGCTTTATGGAAAATGTAGATCTTGTTGTACTGCGCACTTTATTGGACTGGAGAAGGTCTGGTAAGAGGGCCTTATTAGCTACAGTAGTGCGCACCTGGGGCTCCTCGCCAAGACCGATTGGATCGATCATGGCGCTTTGTGAGGATGGTAGTGTTGTGGGTAGTATCTCGGGCGGCTGCATTGAAGATGATTTGATTCGTAGCTATGGCGCCAGCAAAGAATTCCCTTCTGGGCCTCCCCAATTTTTAAAGTATGGCATCACGGCAGACGAGGCTCATCGCTTTGGACTACCTTGTGGAGGTACTTTGGAGCTATTGCTGGAGTTTGAGATTGATGTGGAGATGTTGAGTCAGTTAGTTCAGCAACTCTCCTCTGGGTTGTTGGTGCAGCGAATTACTCGTTTGAATGATGGGGTAGTGCAGCTGAGTAAAGTCAATGCACCAGAAGCATTGTCAGTAAGCTCTCAGGAATTAAGGAATACCTTTGGCCCTGAATACCGTATGTTGATTATCGGGGCTGGGCAGTTATCTGAGTATCTAGCCATCATGGCCTTATTTAATGGCTTTAATGTCACAGTTTGTGATCCCCGCGCTGAATATCGAGGCAGCTGGAAAGTGGAGGGCGTGACCCTGACATCCGAGATGCCTGATGATGTCGTCATTGCCATGAAGTTAGATAGTCGTAGTTGCGTAGTGGCTTTAACGCATGATCCCAAGTTAGATGATTTAGCTCTGCTAGATGCCTTGCAGACTAAAGCTTTTTATATTGGCGCCATTGGTTCTCGCAGAAATAGTGAGGCACGTAAGCAACGTTTAATTGAGCACTTTGGACACACTGAGGAATCTATTTCAGGATTAAGAGGCCCGATTGGAATTTATATTGGCAGCAAAACACCCTCTGAAATTGCAGTCAGCGTCATGGCGGAAATACTTGCCGTAAAAAATAGTGTTCAGCTGCCAAGAGATATGCAAGTGGCTATAGCGAAGGGGGGCGCGGGCATCAAACAAGATGATCCGGGCGCATTGAGCTGCGGTATCTAAAAAGTACTCATCAGCAGTAAAAAATAAAGCCCCATCGAGGGGGATTTATTCATATACGCGGTTAGATTAGAAGCGGTAACCAACACCAACAATAAAGTCAGTGCCTGTACCTTTCGTGGTTGAATTAATAGTGCCCGCATCTGTGGCTATGGTGACTGATTTAGGTGAGAAGGCTGCATAGTTCACCTCGCCAAAACCATAAAATGAGTCGCTAAACATCTGCTTGTAGCCCAAGCCTGTAGCAAAGCCGCCAACACTGATGTTTTGTTGGCTGAAAATGGCTGAGCTTGACTGGTAATCCCCCCTTATTTAACCGAACCTAAAAGTAGGATTAGTTAAGCAACCATGGCCAGTCGCTGTTTCGGGGTAATGCCGCCCAATGCCATATTTGGACGTTGATGATTGTCCCGCGGGATTCCCTTCGGTCTATTTATACATCCATTGCGTTGCAAACTCCTGAACTTCGTTAATGCTTTCCCAATAATGCTGTGATAACCATTCGTATCTGACGGTGCGATTAAAGCGCTCTACATAGGCATTTTGTTGTGGTTTACCTGGTTGGATATGTTGTATGTGGATTTGATGCTTTGCTGCCCACTCCATCAGTCTGCCACTGACAAGTTCCGGGCCATAGTACATGCAGAATGGTAGTCAGCCGCAGCAATTTAAGCCATGCTGGTGATTGCGAGATCATCAATAAGGAGTATTGCTATGGCTGACCACTTAAACAATAAACCCTATGGGGCATGGATTGCAATTGATATTGCCAAGGACTTTAATACCGTGTTAAGCGAGACTAAAGAAGGTAAACGACAGCATTTTCGGATGGCTAATTCTGCTGCCGATCATGATCGTTTTATTGCTTTTCTAAAGAGCTTACCGCCGCCTTGCATTATTGGGTTTGAGGCAACCGGCAATTACCACCGCGCATTAGGGCATCGCTTGGTAGCGGCGGGGTTTGAAGTCTGTTTTATTTCCTCGGTAGCTAGTGCCCGGTACAGAGAGGTGATGTTCAACTCCTGGGATAAAAATGACCCCAAGGATGCTGCAGTGCTTTTAGAGCTGCTTAAGCAAGGGATTATTCAACGTTATGTTGACCCATTAATTGCAGGGCATCATGATCTCCAAGAGTTATCTAAAACCTACTATCAAGTGACCTTGAGTCGCACGCGCTTACAGCATTCCCTCCTTACCCATTACCTGCCACTATATTTTCCGGAGATGGGTAAATGGTGGAACAGTACTCGCGCAGACTGGTGGATTAATTATCTTTTGCACTTCCCCATCCCTAGCGCAGTAACGAAGCACTCTCAAGAAGCGTTTTGCCAGATTGCCAGCCCTGTCATTGGCCGCAAGGTTAATAAAGCGGCTAAGCTTATTGAGCTCTATGAGACCGCCTTGCATAGCATTGGACTACCTGTTGAGGCAGATTCCTTGGCTTGCAAAACCTTTCAAATACAACTGAGACGCTATCAAGAGATCAATGCTTGTCGCAAGCAATTAGAAGAGACAGCTCAAGCAGTATTGGCCGATAACCCGGATTCTGCCATCTTGCAAAGTGTGCCGGGGATTGGCCCGATTAATGCCCTAACGATTCTGGCGGAAGGCGGGGATCTACGTCGCTTTAGCCATCATCGTCAGTTCTTGAAGTATTGCGGGTTTGATCTAGCCAAAAATCAATCAGGCAACTACCGTGGTCAAGAACAAATCTCTAAACGAGGTAATGCGCGTTTACGTTTGGCGTTATGGATGGCAGTGAACACTGCTATCGCTCAACCAGAAAATAGTTTTCAGCAAAAATATAGCCGCTATATTAAAGGCGCACCGCAGGATAAGGATTTACAACGTAAAGCAAGGACTGCGGTGGCAGCGAAGATGGCGCGTGTAGTGTATGGATTAGTGAAGTCAAAACAGATGTATCAAGGTTACTATGAAAAAGCTTTACCCAGTGGATCGATCCCTCTCTGTAGGGCCGTAGAGGCCGCAAGGACCTCGTAGATAATGTTTGGACCTTCCACTGGGACCTCAGATTGTTTTAAGTAGGGTAAAGACCAAAACGTGAAGTGGCGGATCTTGTGTTAATTATGGTTAATCGGGACCCCTGATTTATTTGTGGAAGTGACCGTTTGGGTATAGACAAGTAGTAAGTTTGATTTTTTTAACTGCAAATTGCAGTTACGGTATGGCTTTGCCTATCGCTGGAAAAAGTTCTTGCATTTAGTACGTTGTCCGCTCGTATAACAGCAGGCTTACCTCGCCAAGCAATAATTTGATCTAAGCTACGAACTACTCGCTCTGCCGGCAATGAGAAGTCCACTTCAATACCTAAGGCTTCACGATTAAAGTCATCAATCACATTAAACAGACGGATACTTCTGCCATCTTGCAACTGGTCATGCATAAAGTGACCGAAGGGAATCCCGCGGGACGATTGACCAGACTTGGTTAATACTCAGCGGCACGACCAATGCATCTGGCTTATCTCGCACCAAACGCTTACGGGGTTTGATGCGCAGGTTGAGCTCAAGCTCGCGGTAAATCCGGTAGATGCGTTTGTGGTTCCATGTGTAGTTCTTGACATTGCGTAGATACAAATAACAAAGGCCAAACCCCCAACTGCGGTTGTTGTCCGTTAAGCGGATCAGCCAGTTGGCAATGAGCTCGTTCTGCACATTGTTCTTCGCTTCATAGCGATAGCAGGTCTCGCTCACGCTAAAGATAGCGCAGGCCAATCGAATGGGGATTGCCTTCTCTCTGACTGCCTTTTGGGCCATCTCACGTCTGTGAGATTGGGCTCACCACTTTTTTGTGATGGCCTCGTTTAAGATCTCCGCCTTGAGCTTCTCTTCGATGTACATCTTCTTAAGCCTGGCATTTTCAGCCTCAAGCTCCTTCATGCGGGCCATCATGGAAGTGTCCATGCCGCCATATTTAGAGCGCCACTTGTAGAAAGTAGCAGTGCTGATACCCAGTTCACGACAGATTTCTGGAACTGCTAGGCCAGCATCCACCCGTTTTAGGGCATCCATGATCTGGCTATCAGTAAATTTAGAACGCTTCATGTAGAACTCCTCTATATTCGAGAAAATTCTACCTCTGAGCTCAGTTAACCTGTGGGGGGATTACCCGTGCAATGACATATGCCGGATTCTTTCTAGCTGCCTGTGCGGTTTGGATGGTGACTGGTAGCGTAGAGGCAAGCATGATGAATGGATCAATTGAAGCTCAAAACAATCCACATCAGATTCCAAATGAGCTCAATCCTAAATTTCCTCGCATTTACGAGAAATTAGAGGCAATGAAGACCAAGGCTGCTGGATTAATGGTTGAGTCTAGCGAGACATTGCATAGTCTGGCATTGAGCGGTCAAAAAATTAAAGATGTCCCAACCTACGATTACACAACAGGGACATCTAACTAAATTCAAAATCTCAATGGCGTATTTTGGATATTGACAACCACTCTTCGGGGTGGTTTTTTTGCCTGGAAACATCCAATGCTGGGTTTTTTAGGCTTGCCGCAGGTCAAGGATCACTATTTCTATCAATGCTATGATTTCCCTAGATGCTTAAAGGGTATTTATAACTAAAAATATAGAAATAGGAGATAAGCGGTGACCTTACGCATGACGAAATTGAGTCAATTGTTGCTTGCCTTATCCCTTTGCCTTGGCTTGGGTTCTGCCTTTGCAGCAAGCAAAATCCAAATGGCCGAATACATGATTCCTAGCGATACCGCTGGGATTTCGCTCTATGTGCGCAATAAGCATTTGGCTGGGATGAAGACATTCTCCCCGGAAAAGACCGTTCTCTATGTTCATGGTTCAACCTACCCCGCCGAAACGGCTTTTGATCTGCCCCTTGGTGGAGTCTCTTGGATGGAGTACATGGCCGCCAGAGGTTACGACGTCTGGTTGGTGGATTTACGGGGTTACGGTAAATCAACTCGCCCCCCTGAGATGGATCAGCCTGCTGAACAAAATGCTCCTTTGGTAACTACCGATGTGGCAGTGAGGGATGTATCGAGCGCTGTCAATTACATTCTCGAGCAACGCCATATCGCCAAACTCAATTTGCTTGGCTGGTCTTGGGGCACCACCATCATGGGCAAGTACACCACCGAGCATAACGATAAGGTGAATAAATTGGTGCTGTATGCACCGCAATGGTTGCGCCAAGGCGGACCATCCCTCACGGATAAAGGGGGAGTATTGGGAGCGTATCGCGTGGCTTCGGTAGCTGATGCAAAGGCGCGCTGGCTTACTGGGGTGCCCGAAGATGCCAAGAGCACACTCATTCCAGAAGGCTGGTTTGATCAATGGGCAAAAGCAACCTTTGATACCGATCCTTGGGGCAGAAATCAAACGCCGCAAAAAGTGCGCGCCCCCAATGGCACTGTCAAAGATGTCCGCGAGTATTGGGCTGTAGGTAAGCCTGTTTATGACCCAGCTAACATCCACGTGCCAGTGATGTTGGTGCATGCGGAGTGGGATGCTGATTTACCAAGCTACATGCTTTATGAATACTATACAAAGCTTGTCAATGCGCCATACAAAATTATGTTACAAATTAGCGAGGGCACTCATACCTTGATCATGGAAAAAAATCGGATGCTCATGTTTGCAGGGGTGCAAGAATTTTTAGACACCACATTTAAGCCTGAAAAATAAAAACCAAGCTTTACTTTTTATGACTGACACATTCAAGGAATTCTGATGGATGATACAAATCAAGATTTAAAAAATAGCTCACGTCGCCAGCTCCTCAAGGGAGCTCTGGTGGGTGGTGCCGTGATGGGTGCCCCGGGGGTATCCAGCGCACAATCGTTGCTTGTTCAAAAGAATGGAGACGCTAGCGCCCCAATCGCGGCTTATGTTTTTCTGACGCCAATCGAGGCTAGCTTTGTTGAGGCCTTCGTTGATCATATGGTACCCGCCGATCAATTCACCCCCAAGGGCACTGATCTAGGTATCAATATTTTTATTGACCGCGCTTTAGCGGGTAGCTGGGGTAAAGGGGATCGCATGTATATGCAAGGCCCCTGGTCAGTTGGGTTACCCACTCAGGGGTATCAGTCTCCTTTGTTGCCATCGCAGGTTTATCGCGCAGGTATTGCGGCAACTAATCAGCACTGCGAATCGCTCTACGGCAAAACATTTGACTTGCTAGATACTTCTAAAAAAGAAGAGGTTTTGAAGTCTCTTGATTCTGGAAAAATGGTTTTTGAGGGCGGCCTCTCATCCAAGTTCTTTTTTGATATTGCCTATAAATCTGTTGTAGAGGGTTTATATGCTGATCCAATTTATGGCGGTAATAGCAATAAAGCGGCGTGGAAAATGATTGGCTTCCCAGGCGTAATTGAAACCAATGCACGCAATATCGTTGAGTATAAAAATAAGTTCTACCCAGGAAAAGTCTTGGGTATTGCGGACGTCAGTTAAGGCAAAGTCATGGCAAAAAAACTTCCAGAAGTAGACGTTGTAATTGTTGGCATGGGATGGACTGGCGGCATTCTGTCAAAAGAGCTCTCCGAGAGCGGCTTAAAAGTGGTGGCCTTAGAGCGTGGTGCGCCACGCTCGGCAGAAGAAGATTTTTCTGTGCCGCATATTCGTGATGAGCTGCAATTTGGTATTCGGCATGGCTTGATGCAAGACTTGCGCAGAGACACTTTAACGGTTCGCAATAACCCTAGTCAAACTGCATTGCCAATGCGCCAGCTAGGATCATTTTTGCTCGGCGAAGGCTTGGGCGGTGCGGGTGTTCACTGGAACGGTCATACTTGGCGTTGGACTGATATGGAGTTCAAGATTCGCTCGATGTACGAAGAGCGCTATGGCAAGAAGTTCATCCCTGACGATATGACAATTCAAGACTGGGGCATTACCTATGCAGAGCTCGAGCCTTACTATGACAAGTTTGAAAAAATTGCAGGTATTTCTGGGCAAGCAGGTAATCTCAATGGGCAAATAGTTGAGGGCGGTAATCCATTTGAGGCGCCACGTAAATCACCTTATCCGTTGCCGCCTCTAGAGCGTAGCTTGGCAAATGATTTATTCGCTGGCGCTACCAAAAGCATGGGACTACATCCTTTCCCAATGCCAGTTGCCAATGCTTCTAGACCTTATACCAATCCAGATGGCGCTAAGCTGGGTCAATGTCAGTACTGTGGGTTTTGTGAACGTTTTGGCTGTGAAGCCAACGCCAAAGGAAGCCCATTAATCACAGTGATCCCTTTTGCAATGAAGCAGCCGACTTTTGAATTGCGCACACTTAGTGTGGTCAGTAAAGTGCATATGGATAAGCAAAAGAAAGTGGCTACTGGTGTAACTTATACCAATTTGCAGACTGGGGAAGAGTTTTTTCAACCGGCAAAAATTGTGATTTTGGCGGCATATGGATTAAACAATACACATTTGATGCTGACTTCTGGTATTGGCAAGCCCTACGATCCAGTGACGCAAAAAGGTGTGATTGGAAAAAATTATGCTTACCAAACAGGTGTTGGAGCCACACTGTTTTTTAATGACAAGATCTTCAATCCCTTTATGTCCACTGGCGGCCTGACAACGCTAGTTGACGATTACAACGGCAACTGGAACTTCGATCGCTCCGGCCCTAACTTTGTTGGTGGTACCACTTTAAATGGCGGCATGTATGGTGGCCGTCCGATTGATTTCCACCCAGTTCCTCCCGGCACGCCCAAGTGGGGTAAGGCTTGGAAAGAAGCGATGGCTAAGTGGTATTCACGCTCGATGACAATTAATTCGGCCGGTAGCGTCATGGCCAATCGCTATAACTATCTTGATTTAGACCCAACTTATAAGAATGCCTTGGGAATGCCATTGTTGCGCATGACCTTTGACTACAAGCCCAATGAGCATCGTCTTTCGGAATTCACGGCTCAAAAAATTAATGAAATTGCTAAGAGTCTGAATCCCGACTTCTTGAGTCCTGCGAAAGCAAAGACAGCACCATGGTCGGTCGTTCCATATCAAACCACTCACAATACGGGTGGAACCATTATGGGCACCAACCCAACCAATAGCGCGGTGAATAAGTACTGCCAATCATGGGATGCGCATAATTTATTCATTATGGGCGCCTCTTTGTTCTCGCATAACGCTGCCTACAATCCCACTGGGCCAGTTGGTGCATTAGCCTATATGACTGTGGATGTCATTAAAAATCGCTATATCAAAAACCCTGGATCTTTAGTTTAAATAGGTAAAGTAATGCGCTATTTTTCATCATCATTGTTTCTCTTATGCCTTTTCTCACAGGCATCGTTTGCCCAAGACGTTGCTGCAGGCAAGAATGCTTTTCAAGAATGCGTTGCTTGCCACAGCATTAAGCCGGGTGAAAATTTATTGGGGCCGAGTTTGGCTGGAGTGTATGGGCGTCAGGCAGGAACTGTCGAAGGCTTTCGTTATTCAAGTGCCTTGAAGAAGAGTGGTATTACTTGGGATGAAAGTTCTTTAGATCAATACATTGCCAATCCTCAAGCCTTAGTTCCTGGTAGCCGCATGCCTTACTCAGGTATGGCTGATGAGGCTGAACGCAAAAATCTCATCGCTTATTTAAAAACGATGAATTAATTTTGACTTGCGCGTTTCCGAATGCTTTTGTAGAGCGGAATAAAGCCCAGCAGTAAACTACCAATAGCGATGGTTGAGGTGAGGGCATCAAACCCCTTGATGGCCATCACCGCAGCCCACCAAAGTGCCAGGGCCGATAGCACTGGCCAAATGACCATGGTGATGGTCAGCTTAATAGATCCGAGCGCCTGTCTTCTAAAACACCAAGCACAGGCAAAGCCTGCTAGGCCATAGTAGTAGGCGGCCTGCACTCCAATAATGTTGATGGATGCCATCATCACATCAGCAATACTTTTGGAGCTGATCGATAGCAGCAAAAGTATTGCACCAATTGAGGCAATTAAAAAGGTCGCAGCATAAGGTGTTTTCCATTGGGCATGGACTTGAGACCAGCGAATATGAAAGATGCCTTCACGCGATTTAGAAAACATCGTCCTAGAAAATTGCAGCATGGAGGTTTCAATGGTGCCAATCGTCGAGAGGATGAGTGCTAGTACTGCTAGATAACTCCAAGGAGCGGGAAGCACCTTGTCAGCCACTGAAAAAATAATATTAGTACCCGATTGAGAAATTTCTTCGTTAGATAGTGCAAGTAAGGAGATGGTTGCAAACGCCGTGAAGGCGGCAATGATGACCAAAATGGCTCCGACAACTCCGTAACCTGGCGCTTTCTCTGGGTTTTTAGTTTCTTCGTTCAAATTAATCGAAACATCCCAGCCCCAAAAAAAGAAGAGTGCAATGACAGCGCCGTTTGCAAAACCACTGGGCGTAAAGGCGGAGGGCGAAAAGCTATGCCAAGAAAGTTCATGGAGCGCTGCGCCCCCAAAGCGGAAAATCACTAACAGAGAAATGCCCGACAAAATAAGTAATTCAATTAAGGTCATCACAATCTGAACCTTGGCGGTCAGGCCAATACCCTTGACTACTAAGATGGTGATTAGAGTAAGCCAAGCAACTGCACACAGGGTGACTGCCACTTGAGAGTCGGCATATTCGGGGCGCAATAGCAGCAGGGTGGCAGCCCCTGCAGGAATGCTAGCTGAGACCATAAATAGGGCAGAGGCAACTAGCAATGCCCAGCCAGCAAAAAATCCCAGGGAGGTGCCAAATATTTCGGTAACCCAGGCAAAGGATGCACCTGAATTTGGGCGGTGCGCATTTAAATGCATATAGGCTAAAACGATGCCGACCATCATGAGGCCGCAATACAGAAGGCTGGCTGGCGCCAGGACACCAACGGCAGCTATGAGGGCTGCCATCGTTGCCGAAATACTAAAAGAGGGGGCTGAGCCGGCAACCCCAATAATGAGGGACTGAAAAATGCCTAACGTATCTTTTTTAAGCTCTGATGTCATCGTTAAATTATCTTACGAGAGCTAGAAGTTTGCCAAGAATATCTTTAATTGATTTACTATTATTAGAAGCTGATTATCCCAGCATTGAATTACATATACTTTAATAGGAATCCATATGGCACTTACACGTTCAGTACTCATTTCACTTGGCACTGCATTTATATTGATGGGCCATGCGGCCTATGCCGATAGCACCAAGCCCTTGGTTGAGGATGCCATCGTAGTGGCTGAAAAGTATTCAGTCATGGAGGGCGCAGTAACAAAAATCGACTCTGCCACTCGCACAGTCACATTAAAAAATGAGCAAGGCGAAACACAGTTTGTTGCTAGTCATGCCATTAAGAACTTTCCCCAAATCAAAGTTGGCGATCATTTAAATATCACTTTTGAGATCGGTGTTGCTGTTGAATTGCTCAATTCCAAGGGCAATATCCGCAAAGAAGATCAAACTACTACCGTTACTTCAGCGGCTCCTGGTGACAAGCCAGCCGGTGCTGTAACTAACACTACATCAGTGATTACTGATGTCATGGAGATTGATAAAGCCAAACGTAATATTGCAGTGAAAGGGATGGATGGAGAGATTCATGTCATCCACATTAAGAATAAGAAATTATTTAAGCAAATTGCGCTACATGATCAAATTAAGGTGATTTATTTTGACGAGATGAAAGCAGCAATCACAGCTCCCAAGAAATAATGGAATGCTGATTTGATTCATAAACACCAATCTACGGATTGGTGTTTTTTTGAGTACATCCAATTGGCATGGTTTGATTTCGGGCGTAAGATAGAGCTAGATATTGCTTAAAGAAGGGTAATTTAATGATTACAAACCCACACACCCCATTTTCGAAGAAGCTCCTTGTTACTGTACTTTCAGGATTCATTGCCGGTACCCCACTGGCGTATGTGCAGGCACAACCCAATCCTAATGCACCTTCCGCTGCCACCCAGAGTGGGCCGATCTTAAATCAATCCCAACTGGGATCTTTAGTGGCACCCGTTGCTCTATACCCAGATTCATTATTAGCCCAGGTTCTCATTGCCGCAACTTATCCTTTGGAAGTGGCTGAAGCTGATAATTGGCTGCGCAATAATGCACAGCTTACTGGCAGCGCTAGAGAAGAGGCATTAAAGACTCAGCCCTGGGATAACAGTGTCAAATCTTTAATTGAATTTCCCGATGCATTGAACTTAATGGGCAAGGATTTGGCGTGGACTCAAAAATTAGGCGATGCTTATCTGGCTCAACCAAAGGATTTATTTCAGGCAGTGCAGACTTTGCGGGCTAAAGCGCAGGGTGCAAATAATCTCAAATCTGGTCCACAGCAAACAGTTAGCACTGAAAATCAGGATGGCCAAAAAATCATCGTGATTCAACCTACCAATCCTCAAGTGATTTATGTGCCTGCGTACAACCCGTATTTAGTGTATGGCCCCTGGCCTTATCCTGGTTACTATCCGCCACCCTTCTATCCTTATGCACCATCGCCAGGCGGCATGTTCTTTTCCTTTGGTGTTGGTTTGGCTGTTGGTGCTGCTCTTTGGGCGACGCCGCATTGGGGTAGCGGATCAGTGGTAATCAACAACACCACCTACAATAATTTCAATCATGGCTATAACAATGCCGCCAATATGGGTCCCAATCATTACGGCAATCAAAGTGATTGGAAGTACAACCCAGCGCATCGCGCTAACGTGCCTTATTCCAACCCTGCACTAAATAATCGTTACGGCAATATCAATCAAAGCCATCAGGCTGCGACCCAGGCGGCACGTCAACAAAGTGCCCGTAATTACTGGAATCAAAATGCCAGCCCTCAGGAAAAGCAGGCTGCGCAACAAACGCGTGAGAACGCTCAAAAAGCTTGGAGTAACGCTAGTGCACAACAAAAGCAAGCCGTACAAAACACTACAAAAGCTGTACAAAATAATCGGTCAACAGGCGCTCCACACGTGAATGCTGCCCCCCGTGAAGAGTTTAGAGGTGGTGGTGAAATGCGCGAGGGTGGATTCCGGAGATAACTCAGTAGCGTATGAATTTATAAACCACCTACGGGTGGTTTTTTATTACTCGCCCACGGTCAGAGTTTATGCAAACACCCCTAAAGCACCAATACAGCCGCCGATTAAAAGCAGTAGTAGCATGGGCACTTTGGTGCGAAGAACCATTAGCACTGTTAGGCCTGCCAATAGCCAGAGCTTAAAATCATTGTGACCATTCCCATTGGCGCCCGCTAATACGATCCCAGAAGAAATCAGCAGTGCAACCACAATTGGGCTCATGCCAGCCTTGAAGGATTTCACTAAGCGACTGCTTCTATTCTTTTCCACCCAGTTGGCTGTGATGTAAAAAAGAATGCTGCTGGGAACAACATAAGCAAATAGACAGCCAAGAGCGCCGAGTAGAGCTAAGAAATAACCACCGGCTTGCAGACCCATATTCCATCCCAGTAGCGCCAGAAATAAAATATTGGGGCCTGGTGATGCCTGCGCAATGACGATGGAATCGGTAAATTGAGCATTACTGATCCAGCCATGCTCCGTGACGAGGTAGCGATGAATGTCAGGGATTAATCCCATCGGTCCACCCACCGAGAAGAGTGAGAGTATGCCGAAATGCAAAAAGAGGGCCGACCAGTCGGGTATGTGAATCATGCTGACTCCCTGGGTACGCTAGAGGCAAATTTAAAATAGGCCAAGATGCATGCCAAGGGCCCAAGACAAATAAGAACGGTCGCTAGGGGGTAATGTGCAAGTGCAATTAACCCAAAACAAGACAAGCCCAAAATAGCGCAAATAGTTTTACCGAGGGGATTGACTTTCAGGGGTTTAATTAATTTCACGCCTGTGGATATCAAAAGTCCAGCAGATACGGCGCCCATTCCTTGTAATGCGCCAACAATCCGGGGGTCTTCCCCGAAATAAGCAAATGCGCACACTAATAGCAAAATCAAAATGAGAGGCAACAATAGAATGCCCGTTAGTCCTGCTAGTGCACCCATAACGCCAAAGTGTCTAGAGCCAATCATGATACTTAGATTCATTACGGGGGCACCGGGCATCGTCTGAGCAACAGCCCAATCCTCTAGAAACTCTTTGCGTGAGAGCCATCTTTTCTTTTCTACCACCATCTGTTCTGCAAAGACGATGATCCCCCCAAAGGCCTTAATGGAAAGTCCTGCAAAGGAGAAAAACAGGTCGCTAGGGGATTTTGGGGTGTTTAATGGCTGCTCGTTCATCATTGGATTTTCCCCGAAAATAGTCAATAGCGCTTGCAGCTATCCGGGCGGTGCTAAAAGGTATGCATCTATTGATATAGGTCATAGCCCGACTTCCTTTTGCAATGCAATAAAGTTAGTATGGGGTATTGGGTCCAAGGATGAAAGATGGGCGGTATTTTCAGGCTGGCTTTGAAGTTGCTCATGAATGACAGGGGAAAATTTTCAGCCCTGTTAATGGGGGTCACCTTTGCTGTTTTTTTGATGGTAATGATGATGTCCATGTTCTCGGGGATTCTTTTAAGGGCATCTTCTTCGGTTGAAAATGTTGGAGCACAAATTTGGATCATTGATCCTGCTGTAAATAATGTTTCCAGTAGCATCCCTATGCCGGATTACGTTCTGGATTTTGCAAAAAGTATTCACGGGGTGAAACACGCTGAGCCAATTTATTTTGGTGGTGCTCTCGTTAAATTGAGCGATGGCACCTATCAAGGCGTCAATGTAATTGGTCTAGATGATGTCACCCTATACGGACGCCCTCTGTTGTTAGAGGGAAATATAGAAGATATTTTTGCGGAAAATGGTTTTATTGTTGTTAAAGATGCGGAATACGACAAGCTTGAAAACCCAAAAATTGGCACCGAATTTGAATTAAATGATCATCGCGGAAAAATTGTGGGCATTGCCCAGGTTCCGCAATCTGGTTTGTTTGGGGTGCCAACCCTCTATACAACGTATCACCGTGCGATTACTTACATACCCTCATCTCGCTTCACCATGTCTTTCGTGCTAGTAGAGCCCAAGACAGCTGCTGATATTTCTTACATCCAAAAGCAGGTTAAAGATTTGGGCTATCAGGCTTTAACTCGAGAGCAATTTACCCAAAAGATTTCTGACTTCTATAAATTTAAAACTGGCATGGGAATGAATGTATTAATCATGACCATTATTAGCTTCATTGTTGGGCTTTCAATCTCAGGCCAAACTTTTTATAGCTTTGTGCTGGAGAACTTAGATAAATTTGGAGCCCTAAAGGCAATAGGCGCCAAAGGGCGTGAGTTGGTATGGATGATCATGGTGCAATCCACCTTCACTTGCCTCTTGGGTTATGGACTGGGTGTGGGTTTGGCTACAACAGCAATGATTTTGGCTAAATTAAGGATGCCCGATTACGCTGCACAAGTCACTTACCCTAACTTAAGTTTGGCCTTCTTGTTGGTGATCATTATTGCCATCTTCTCGAGCTACATCAGCATTCGAAAAGTATTGCAAATCCAACCATTTGATATTTTTAGGGGTTAAATGAAAAAAGTTGCCCTAAGAGCTAGTAAGCTGAGCAAGTGGTTTGGTGAGGGTGAGGCTAAAACCTTTGCTGTGAGGGATATCAGTTTCGAGGCCTATGCTGGCGAGATTCTCTTTATTGTCGGTCCATCCGGTAGCGGCAAAACGACATTGCTTAGTATGATTTCTGGAATTTTAGAGCCTAACTCTGGTGAGGTATGGGTCGGTGAAAGTGATCTATGGAAACTTACCTCCAATCAATTGGCTAATTTCCGCCTCAATAAAATTGGTTTTGTATTTCAAGACTTTCATTTATTCCCCAGGCTCACAACTGCAGAGAACGTGGCAATTCCTCTCATTCTGAGAAGGGTAAACTGGGCTGAGGCAGTAGATACGGCTCGCAAGTATTTGGACATTGTGGGTTTAAAAAACAAGGCCGATCTTCCGCCAATGAAGTTAAGTGGCGGCGAGCAACAAAGAGTGGCTATTGCGCGAGCGATTGCTGCACAACCAGATATCTTGATTTTTGATGAGCCTACCGCCTCTTTGGATGGCGATACCGGCAGGAAGATACTCGAATTTATTAGGGCAGAAATCTTAAATCCGAATCGGTGCATCATTATTGTTACGCACGATAGCCGTATATTTGAATATGCTGATGCCATGATGAAGATGGAAGATGGAAAATTAATCGAAATAGAGAGACTGGCAAATGAAAAATAAAATCATTATTGCCTTAGCGATCCTAGGGGTTGTACTGGCAATAGGAACGGCCTTTTATTGGGGTCAACGTCAAAATCCTCTGCCACCAGCTTTCACTCCAGCCTCTAATCCCTATGAGAATGGTATTTATGCCGAGGGTATTGTTGAGGCCTTGCAAGCCAGCGGATCCAATGTCAATATTTATCCCGAAGTGGCTGGCACCGTAAATCAGATCAATGTCAAAGAGGGGCAAGACATTGCTGCTGGCGCACCTCTTTTATCAATGGATGATTCGGTGCAGCGAGCAACAACACAGCAAGCAAAGGCGCAAATTGCAGTAGCGCGTGCCTCCCTAAAAACGGCAGAAGATGCATATCAAAAACAAAAAGCGGCAGCAGATATTGATCCGAGAGCGGTTAGCAAAGACGCTTTAGATGGTGCTAGAGATGCGGTGGGGCTGGCTAAGGCAAACTTAGATGTTAGTCAAAGGCAATATGAGACTGCTACTAGTTTATTGGCCAAGTACCATATTCACGCGCTATCTGCGGGTAAGGTCATCTCTATCAATACCGCGCTAGGAAGTTATATTTCTGCGCAAGGTGTGTATGACACTTATACGCAGCAAAATCAGCCCATCATGGTGCTTGGGGCAAGCGGAGATGCTCTTGCAGTGCGCTGTTATATAGATGAAGTCTTGCTGCAAAAGCTACCAAGTATGGTTGATATTGATGCGTATATGTTTATTCGCGGATCCAATACCAAGGTGCCTTTGAAAATTGTTCGCTTTCAGCCCAATGTGTCACCCAAAATTGAGTTATCTAATCAACGTACGGAGCGTGTCGATGTGCGCGTACTGCCAGTCATTTTTAGTTTTGATAAGCCAAAAGAATTGACGATTTATCCTGGTCAATTAGTTGATGTGTATGTGGGCAAACGTGCAAGTCAATAAACATAAGCCCTTCTTTATTATTCTGCTTGCCTTGTTTCTGGGCTCATGTGCTGTTGGACCTGATTTTGTCTCACCCCAAGCTCCCGAGGGGGCTGCATATCTAAAAAATGATGAGCCTTGGCAAACCATTCGTGCAGATGGCAAGACGCAAATGTTTCATTCTGGAACATGGACCGATGCAAATTGGTGGATGATGTTTCAATCAGAAACCTTAAATGCAGAAGTGGAGCAAGCTCTAAAACAAAATCCATCTTTACTGGCATCTGAAGCAAGCTTAAAGCAAAGTCAGGATTTAATGCGTGCTGGCTATGGCGTCTTCTTTCCTCAGGTCTCCGTTGGTTTGGGTGCAAGCAGGATAGCGAATGCCCCTATGCAGTTAGGCTCTGCTGCGCCGGGATCTATATTTAATTTACTCACTGCTAGTGCCAGCGTGAGTTACGTGCTCGATATATTTGGTGGTGAGCGCAGGCAAGTAGAGGCTCTAAGAGCGCAAGTAGATTATCAAAAATACTCTACCAATGCGGCTTATTTGATGCTGTCTGCCAATGTGGTGAACACCAGTATTGCTCGGGCTGGCTACTTAGAAGAAATTAAGGTTACTGAAGAATTAATCACTTTGGAAAAAGAGCAACTGAAGGTAGCGCAGGCACAGGTGACGGGAGGTACGGCTGCTTACGCTACGGTGTTAAGTATTCAGAGTCTTATCGCTAGTAATGAGGCGTCGATTGCGTCATTGCGCCAGCGTGTCAGTCAAGCAGAGCATTTGTTGGCAGCTCTTGAGGGGGTTGATCCTTCTCACGTTACTCTGTCCACGATCACTTTAGAGAGTTTGACCCTACCGGCCGATATTCCGGTGACCCTTCCTTCTGATTTAGTGCGCAATCGACCCGATATTTTGGCTGCTGAAGCGCAAATGCATGTCGCTAGTGCCAACATTGGGGTGGCTACTGCCGAGATGTTTCCTAGTGTAAGTCTGAATGCCACTTATGGGGTAGCTAGCAATACATTCTCTAGTCTTTCTGGGCCAAGTCAGCAATTTTGGTCTGCCGGTCCTGGCATAAGTATTCCTATCTTTAAGGGCGGTAGCCTCTACTATGCAAGGCAGGCCTCTCTAGATGCTTATGAGCAGACCCAGGCTAGTTATAAGCAGATTGTATTAAATGCTTTTGCAGAGGTGGCCGATTGCTTGACGGCTCTGGTGCATGATGCCCAGGCTGTGCAGGGTCAGCTAGATGCTAAAACAGCTGCCGCAGAGGCATTAAAGCTAATGCAAATCAATTACAACGCTGGTTTGGTTGACTACCTCAGCGTATTAATCGCCGATGTTCAATATCATCAAGCTAGTATTGCTTACGTTCAAGCCTTGGCTCAGCGTTATCAAGATACGGTTGCTTTGTATGTAGCGCTTGGTGGTGGTTGGGGCGAGGTTAAAAATTAAACAACTGAGGTGAAACAGTGAACTCTTTTTATTCGTATGAGCCAAAGAATGGCCACGGCTTGCCGCACGACCCATTTAATTCGATTGTGGGTCCAAGGGCGATTGGGTGGATATCAACCAAGAGTAGGGCTGGTGTATGTAATTTAGCGCCTTACAGTTTCTTTAATGCCTTCAATTACATTCCCCCCATCATTGGCTTCTCAAGCATTGACTATAAAGACACAGTCAGAAATGTTCAGGAGACCGGAGAGTTTGTTTGGAACCTCGTGACATTGGACTTGGTTGCAGCGATGAATCAAACCTGCGCACCTTACCCTCCAGAAGTGAGTGAGTTTGAGATGGCCGGTCTGACTCAAATGGATTCAACTATTGTTACGCCTCCTCGCGTTGCAGAATCAAAAGTGTCCTTTGAGTGCAAGGCGACTCAAATCATTCAGCTAGAAACCATCAGTGGATCAAAGGTGGAGAGTTGGCTGGTCCTGGGCGAAGTGGTGCAGATTCATATTGATCAAACTTGCCTTAAGGATGGTATCTACCAAACTGCTGAAGTAGGCCATGTTTTGCGCGCTGGAGGCGCTGGGGATTATTTTACTATTGGGCCTGAACAGTTATTTAAGTTAAATCGGCCGAAATAAGTAGATCGACAATACAACCCCAGTCCACCTTGCTGGGGTTTTCCTTATTTAAGCAGTCAAAAAATATGGTTACTATGGATTAATGCACCCAATCTTTACTTAAGGGCTTTGAAATGAAATTAATTCGCAACCTCACTTTCTTGACATGTTTATTGGGCATCTTCCAGTCAGCTACTGTCGCCGCCAGCCCTGGGGCAGACATAATCTTTTATGGCGGACCAGTTTTAACTGTCAATTCTAAGAATGAGGAAGTCCAGGCTCTAGCAGTGCAGGGCGGGAAGATTGTGGCAGTGGGTACAAAGGCTGCAGTAAGCAAAAGATGGCAGACCGATACAACCCAATTGATTGATCTAAAAGGTCAAACCCTAATGCCTGGTTTTGTTGAGCCCCATATCCATATTATTGGCACCGCTTTATCAGAGGGGTTGGGATTAAATTTATCCAACTTTACATTGCCTTATGACACCTTAGACACCATAGAGGCAAAGTTACGTGCGCGCCTCAGCAGTATTCCAGCTGGCGGATGGTTATTTGCATTTGGAGTAGACCCCTCGCGAACCTCCCCTTTTATGGCGGAGCTCACCGCTAATGATTTGGATAAAGTTTCAACTACTGTACCTATTTTTATTATTAATCAGTCTGGCCACATTGGCTATGTGAACCACAAAGCTTTGGAGCTGGCCGGCGTGACAGAAAGCACTGCTAACCCCTCTGGTGGCGGTGTTTATGTAAAAGACGCTCAAGGTAAGTTAACGGGTAAATTAATTGAGCCACCATCATTCACGCCGTTTATGGCAAAAATGCCTGCTCCTCCCGCGGCTGATTTGATCAAGGCCATCAAAAAAACCACTCAATATATTGCCTCTGCTGGCGTGACTACCTCGGCTGAGATTACCGTGGGGTTTGATTCCCCTCTCGAGGAGCAAGTCAAGCTCTACAAGGACTTAGCGGCCAATGAGGGTTTACCAATTCGAGTACGCGCTTACCTCTATGGACCTGCCATTCCAGCTGGCTATGATGGTTTAAAACCCAATGAGGGGGATGATCGCCTGCGCTTTATTGGTGTGAAATTTATTTCAGATGGTTCCACTCAGGGATTAACTGCTGCGCTAAATCAGCCTTATGACTATCCAAGCAATACGAGTAATCGGGGCACCTTAGATTACGGCACAGAAGATCTTTACCAGCAAATGAAGATTTACTTCGATCAAGGTTGGCAGATAGCCGTTCACGCCAATGGTGATAGTGCAATTGATCAAACGCTAAATAACTATGAAGAGTTATTGGCTGGTAATGCGCATCCTGAGGAGCGGCGCTTACGCATCGAGCATTTCACTATCAACACGCCTGAGCAGGTAAAAAAGGCAGTCAAGTTAGGCGTCATTCCTGGTTTTACGATTGGACATGTTGATTATTGGGGAGGGGCTTTCCATAACCATATTGTTGGTCCTGAACGTGCCAATCGCATTGATCCCTCAGCAGCATTTAAGAAAGAGGGTGGCCGCTTTGCTTACCATAGTGATTCACCGGTTTCTAATGTAAGCCCATTGAATTACATCTCCGAGGGTGCTGGCCGCCTATGGCAAAAACCACCACGTGAAGTCTTGGGTCCAGATCAACGCGTGACAGTTGATGATGCAATTCGTGCGGTTACCATCAATGCGGCCTATGAAATGTTTTCAGACGACAAGATCGGTAGCTTAGAAGTGGGTAAGCAGGCTGACCTTGTTATTTTGGGGGCTAATCCACGTACGACACCCGTTGACCAAATTCGTAACATCAAGGTTCAGGAAACTTGGATTGATGGCAAAAAACAGAGTTGGTAAATACTATACTGATGCAAAGGCTGTCATATTTGCTAACTCCTATTCATCATTGAAGTTAGCAAGGCTAGCAACTTCGTTTATTTTGATTTATTTAACTAAAAGGGTTATTTATGCGTTTTGGCAAACAGATATTCATAGCATTAATGATGTTGGTTTTAGGCTCTTTGGTCGGCTGTGTAACTGAATCCAGTTATAACAATCTTGATAGGGCTTATTCACAGTTACAGCAAGCTTACCAAGGTGATGAGGTAGAAATTCGCCAGCTGCAGGGTGAGTTGCGCATTACGATCAAGGACAAAATCCTCTTTCCTGAGGGCGGCTTTAACTTAAATGCAAAGGCTGATCAAGTTCTAGCAAAAATGGCTCCTACATTGTCTGGGTTTAAAAACACCAAGGTGGTTGTTAAGGGTTACACCGACAACGTGCCAGTTGGTGCAGATATGCACAAATACGGCATTCGCACCAACTTAGATCTTTCTTCTAAACGTGCAGATAACGTGGTGGACTATCTGATCAAAAAAGGCGTGTCACAGAGTTTGATTTCTGCTCAAGGTATGGGTGAGTCCAATCCTGTCGCATCTAATGCCACTGCTGAAGGCCGTGCTCAAAACCGCCGCATCGAGATTACCTTGGTTGGTCCTGGTAACTAATTAAACGATTAAAGGAAAAAAATATGAACTTTCAATGGAAAATGTTGGGAGGCATTTGTTTTGCAATTGCCTTGAGCGCATGCTCAACCACTCCAGATGTAGCTACACCTTCATCCGACTTTATGAAGATCAACAACGGCATCATGACCAGCAGCTATGGCAAAACCGTGTATACCTTTGACAAGGATCAGCCTGCTTCTGGAGTATCTGAGTGCGTAATGACTTGCGCCACAAATTGGCCACCTGTCTACGTAGAGCCTGGCATCAAAGTGTCTGGCGACTTTAATTTCATTACTCGCAAAGATGGCCAGAAACAATTGACCTACAAGGGCAAGCCTTTGTATTTCTATGCGAAAGATAGCAAGCCAGGCGATCAACTTGGTGAGAACGTCAATAACGTATGGCACGTCGTTAAGCCGTAAATCATCGTTTTATTACATGAGAGAGCCACCTTCGGGTGGTTTTTTCATTTAAAAACAATGGTTTATCAAATAATTGTTGCTTTGCAGCAAATATTGCTTGCTATTGGCCTGAGGGGTATTTATTATGGTGCAATGCAACATAACCAATTACCAAAGGATCATCATGTTTAAAAATCAATTCGCAGAAAACCAAGCTAAGTCGATCGAAACAGCTCGTGCTTTAGGCCAAACCGCTTTAGAAAATGCTCAAGAATTAGCTCAAATCAATTACCAAGCTGCGCAAGAAGCAGTTGCTCAAGCCCAGGCAAAAGCAGCTGAACTGCTTAAAGGAAAAGATGCTAAAGCGGCTTTAGAGTTGTTACAAAGCCCAGAAGTTCAAGAGGCTGTCGCTAAAGTTGCCCAATATCAAAAGAAGGTTGCTGAAGTATTGCGTCGCGGCAATCAAGAGTTGGTTGAGGCAGTTGAAGCTGCTATCGATCAATCACAAGAAGATTTGAAAGAATTTATGGCAGCTGCTGCATCTAAAGCCCCAGCTGGCTCTGAAGCCTATGTCAGTGCCTTTACAAATGCATTTAACACAGCCATTCAAAACTTTGATCAAGTGCGCTCTACCGCTCAAGATGCATTCAGTAACTTCGAGAAAAGCGTTGAAACTGCAATGAATACAGCGAAAGGTCAATTTGCTGGTCAAGCTGCTAAACCTGCAGCCAAGCGTCGCACTAAGTAATTACTGTACTCCAGAGGGTATAAAATACCTTCTAGAGCATTGTTTGCTAGCTTTAAACAAGGCCCTGGCTAGAAATAGCTGGGGTTTTAAGTTTTTTGTACGAGTGTTTTTGAAAATAGGTATCTCATATGAACCGCATTATGTTGTTGTCTAAAATTCATCGCGCAACCGTGACAGAAGCTGATCTGCACTATGAAGGTTCATGCGGAATTGATGAGGATCTATTGGATGCCGCTGGAATGCGTGAGTTCGAAAAGATTGAGTTGTATAACATCAATAATGGCGAGCGTTTTTCTACTTACATTATTAAAGCAAATCGTGGCTCAGGGGCCATCTCTTTAAACGGTGCAGCCGCCCGGAAGGCTCATGTTGGTGATCACCTAATCATTTGCACTTATGGGCAAATAAGCGATGCTGAAGTAGCCCAGCACTTTCCAAAAATTGTTCTGGTGGGCGAGGGCAATACCATTAAAGAAATCAAGCAGCCAAGTTAGTTGTATTAGTTTTAGGCTGGTTTTTGATGGGTAATGACTGTCCTCAATAAGTCAGCAGCGGTTCTTACTTTGAGTTTATCCATAATGTTAGAGCGATGCGCTTCAACAGTCTTGAGGGAAATTCCTAAATCATCGGCCACCTGCTTATTAATTCGCCCGGCCACAATACGCTCTAAGACTTGATTTTCACGGGGGGTTAATGTGGCCAGCAGTTTTTGAGCCTCACTCGACTCCCAGCTTTTTTTGTTGTCAAGACGAGCTTGTTCGAGCATGCGTTCAATCACGTTTTCAAGCTCCTCCTCGCGAAAGGGCTTTTGAATAAAGTCCATTGCACCCTGTTTCATGGCTTCTACAGCCATTGATATATCTCCATGCCCTGTCATCAAAATAGTTGGCATGCGGTGCTCTGATTTTGAGAGCCTTGTATGCAACTCCATGCCTGACATGCCGGGCATACGAATATCCATAATGGCGCATGCAATGGCGGATTGATCAGTGTTTTGTAGGGCTTGTAAAAATCGGTCTGCATTCTCGTGGCAGCGCACCGAATAACCTTTACCCTCAAGCAGCCATTGTAGTGAATCGCGCATGGCTTCATCATCATCAATCACGTAAACGATTTCGGGGGTGCGGGATTTTTCTGTAAACATGATCGGCAGTGAATAGGTGGACTATCCATATTGCCATTACCAGCCCAATAGTCTTTTAGGGCATACCTTTATAGGACATTCCCTAAGCTAAAGCTAAATAGCCTTTTTTTTCGTATTTCCCTATATAAAATGGCGACATTATTAATCTTATTCACTAGGAGAAGCGTATGTCTGATGCTGTCGTGGCACGCATAGAGGCAAATCCAAAATACCAAGAGCTCAAGCATAAGCGCAGCACTTTTGGTTGGACCCTCTGTATCTTGATGTTTATCGTTTATTACGGCTTCATTGCCTTAATTGCATTTGATAAACCATTCTTGGCTCAACAATTCGGAGATGGTGTAACTAGTCTTGGTATTCCTATTGGTATGGGTGTAATTGTTTTCACTATTTTGATTACCGCTATCTATGTTCGTCGGGCGAATGGTGAGTACGACACTTTGACAGCTGAAATCCTGAAGGAAGCCTCCAAATGAAACGTATCGAAAAATTACTCAGCGCCTTGGCGCTCATGGCGCTGCCTTTGTTTGCATTCGCATCTGGTGATGTCGGTCAAATTGATAAGCAAGCAACTAACTGGGTTGCGATTGGGATGTTCACCGCCTTCGTAGTGGCTACTTTGTTTATTACGAAGTGGGCGGCATCGCGTACTAAGTCTGCAGCGGACTTCTACACGGCAGGTGGTGGTATCACGGGATTCCAGAATGGCTTAGCCATTGCTGGTGACTATATGTCAGCAGCCTCTTTCTTAGGCATCTCTGCAGCGGTAATGGCTAACGGCTATGACGGCTTGATCTACTCTATTGGCTTCTTAGTTGGCTGGCCAGTAATTACTTTCTTAATGGCAGAGCGTTTGCGTAACTTGGGTAAATTTACTTTTGCCGACGTGGCAGGCTATCGTTTCCAGCAGGGTCCAATTCGTGCATTTGCAGCCTCAGGCACCTTAATTGTAGTTGCCTTTTATTTGATTGCTCAAATGGTGGGTGCTGGCCAACTAATTAAATTACTCTTCGGCCTTGATTACTGGATGGCAGTGGTGATTGTGGGTTGCTTGATGATGATATACGTCTTGTTTGGCGGTATGACTGCCACAACTTGGGTGCAAATCATTAAAGCCTGCATGCTGCTCGCCGGTGTAACGTTCATGGCATTTATGGTCTTGTCTCAATATGGTTTTAGTCCAGCAGCTTTATTTGCAAAAGCAGTAGAGGTGAAAACAACCATTGCAACCAATGCTGGTAAAACTCCAGAAGAGGCATTGAAGGCCGGGATGAGTATCATGAGCCCCGGAGGATTTATTAAAGATCCAATCTCTGCAATTTCTTTTGGTATGGCATTGATGTTTGGTACTGCTGGATTGCCACACATTTTGATGCGATTCTTTACCGTACCTGATGCAAAAGAAGCACGTAAATCTGTTCTGTGGGCAACCACTTGGATCGGTTACTTCTATGTGTTGATCTTCATTATTGGTTTTGGTGCTATCACTTTAGTGCTGACCAATCCTGAGATGGCTGATGTAGCAAAGGGCGTGATTAACGGTGGCGCTGGCTCTGCAAACATGGCTGCGGTATTGGTAGCTAAAACTGTAGGCGGTAACGTGTTCTACGGATTCATTTCCGCGGTAGCATT
This sequence comes from Polynucleobacter sphagniphilus, assembly GCF_029892205.1. Lineage (NCBI taxonomy): Bacteria > Pseudomonadati > Pseudomonadota > Betaproteobacteria > Burkholderiales > Burkholderiaceae > Polynucleobacter > Polynucleobacter sphagniphilus. The sequence goes on along the minus strand of NZ_JARXVX010000002.1, from coordinate 355,445 downwards.
TGCTACGATTTTGGCGGTAGTTGCTGGCTTGACTCTGTCGGGCGCGTCTGCAGTGTCACATGACCTGTATGCAACCGTGTTCAAAAAAGGGAATGCTGATAGTGCATCTGAGTTGCGAGTATCTCGTTTGACCACGCTTGCTTTGGGTGCAATTGCGGTATTGCTCGGCATCGTTTTTGAAAAGCAGAACGTAGCTTTCATGGTTGCCTTAGCATTTGCTGTCGCTGCCTCTGCAAACTTCCCAGTATTGTTTTTATCTGTACTTTGGAAAGATTGCACTACGAAGGGTGCCGTGATTGGTGGCTTCCTCGGCTTAGCATCTTCAGTAGCCTTGACGATTGTCTCTCCAGCGGTATGGGAAGCAGTATTGGGCAACCCTAAAGGCAGTGCATGGTTTCCTTACTCATCACCTGCCTTGTTCTCAATGACAGTCGGCTTTGTTGGGGTATGGTTGTTCTCTGTACTCGATAATAGCCAGAATGGAAAAAATGAACGTGCCGCATTTAAAGCGCAGCAAGTTCGTTCAGAAACTGGCTTTGGTGCATCAGGAGCGTCGGGTCACTAATTGCTAATTAGTTACTCTATAAATAAAAAACCAGGAGCAATCCTGGTTTTTTATTGGGCAAACCATTTTTATTTTTAAAGTTTAAGTAGCTGCCGCAATTTAATAAATGCCATGCCAGTCATAACCGCATCATTGATGGCATCATGCGCATCTCTGACAGGTAGACCTAGATCAGACATGATTTTGTTAAAGCGCAAATCAATATTGCCATTGCGTTCATTGCTGGGCAATTGACGATTTTTATAGTCATAGTACAAGGAGGATACTTCAATCTTAGGTTGGGGTAGGCCTAATCCCAGCATACGCCAGATCACTTTATTGAGCATTGCCAAGTCAAATTCAAGGTAGTAGCCGACAATGGGTCGACTACCAATAAAGTGCATCAATTGACTCACGGCCACTTCGGGATTTAAGCCATTGGCAACATCTAGTTCCCGTAAGCGATGAATTTTGACGCTCTCAGGAGAAACTCTTTTTTCTGGCTTCACTAATAGCTCTAGGCGCTCACTGGTCATGAGGGTATTGCCTACAATCTTGATTGCCCCAATCGAGATGATTTCATCTTTAGATACATTTAGTCCGCTTGTTTCGCAGTCAAGCACTACCCATTCATTTTGGGGAGGTGGCTCGAACATGAAGCGATACTGCTGATCTGCCAAATGAAACAGTAGCCATTCTCGCCAAATGGAGCGATATAGCTTTCGGATCACTCCTGGGGCTAACTTACTCATGCAAAGTCGAGACGAAAATGTTGGTGTAAAAATAGCTTGAATGACTTCACTACATTCAGGGAATCTTTTAGAAGATCACGCTCTAAACTGGAGAGGGCACTCATGTTCACTTCGCCACTAACTGGCTTACCTGTTTCTAGTTCGGCTAAACCACTATCAAGTTTGAGTCCCATTAAGACATGCAGTGATTCAATCACATCATTGGCAAGATCCTTGGGGATCTTATTTTTCTTGACTAGTTCGTGGACGCGTCCCTCGGTTGAGTTGGCCCAAATATGGTTTTCTAGGGCAAGCGATCGAACACCATGAACAATCGCAAAGATTCCAGCTTTTTTGAGATTGATGCGATTCTCAGAATGCTCGCCGCTCAAGGTGAGTAGGCGGTTCCACCAGCCTACCTCGGAAGAGATGGACTCAATTGCTGAAGTAAATCTCGCGAGCAATATTTGATTGTCATTGATGAGGTCAAACAAACCTTCTTTGACTATCTTCAATAATTGTATGTCACCACAGACTGCATGCGCATCTAGAAAGATGGCTAAATTCATGAGGCTTTCTGGGGTTGGATTGAGTAACCAGTTTTTGCTGGTACTGCTAAATTCACTCTCAGACATGCGCCAGTCAGCATTATTGACCACGATTCTTCCCGGACATTCTGGATAGCCAAAGCTCGTTAAGGCCAGGGAAAATTGTTCGCAAGCATTGATTACTTCCTGCGTAATGGGGTAGTCATTGCTAAGGATTAATCCATTATCTTGATCGGTCTTTAAGATTTGCTCGCCGCGACCTTCGCTTCCCATCACAAAAAGGCAGCTATGCTCAAAGAGTTCTGGGCTAGCAATTAAGGTCCAGGCCCTCTCAAATAATTTGGCATTTAACTCCTGCACCAAACGTGCAATCATGCCCACTTTGGTGCCATTACGATGCAATAGGCTAATGAGATTCGTGATTTGTTCTGCCGGTAGTCTTAAATCATCCAGTGTCGTTGCTTGGAATATTTTTTGAGCAACGAGAGATGAGCTATTTGCAATAAAACTGAGTAAATCTACTTGCTCTAAGATGCCCATGACTTCGCTGCCATCCATCACCACTACGCGATGAACTGAATGGCGAATCATGGTGGCTAATGCCTCATACAGGTGATCATTTGCTTGAACAGTAATGAGCTCGTAAATACTCAATGGTCCTATTGGAGTCGATTGAATCGGAAGATTTGCTAATAACGCTTTTTGTAGGGTAGTTGTTGTGAAGATCCCAAGTCCGGCACCTTCCCGGGCGCCTTCTCTTACCAGCACGCTAGTGGTCCGATGTTTCTGAAAAATTTCTACCGCTTCATAGATGCTGGTTTTGGCATCAACTATATTCACTGGGCGTAAAAAAGCTTGACTCACTTGAGCTAGGCTCAGGGAGTTCATCTCATATTGACTACGTCTTTTTGCCAAGGCATTTAATTTGTTGGAGAGGTCAGCAAAGATGAGGGCGCCAAAAGTAGCGTTGTCTGAAATCAGCTCTCGCACCGTTGCCTTTGCTAATTGATAGGCAATTACTTCTTCAGCAGCAATAAATTGACTAGACACTTTACCCGCCATTAAGCCTCGACCATCAAAGGCATCATCTGGGCCATATACAGCCAATTCTTCATCATTTTCGTATTGACGCACAAATCCTTTGATGATGACAAAGAGATGGGTTGGGGTTGATCCAATGTCCAGAATAATTTCGCCTTGTTTGAAGTAGGCGATATCTACACTATCGGCAACTAGCCTTTGCTCCTGCTTGTTAAGGCAGTCAAAAGGAGAGGCGGAAAAAGGAAAGGCGTTAGGCATGTTTCATTTTATTGCTTAGGTGGTGCTAATGGTGCGACCTAGGCAAAAACCCCTATGTAAATCAAGCTTCTAGCGCCACAAAACCAATTTTCATGCAACTGATAAACGGGAATGAATGGCTTAATGTATGATTATTTTTCAAGAAAAATAAATAGGTGACACATGACAACAGCACGCGTAGTAAGTCTTACTGAAATGGGTAGTGCAGATGTAATTAAGTTGATTGATAAAGAACTGCCGCCTCCAGCAAAGGGCGAAGTTCAATTACGCCAAACAGCGATTGGTTTTAACTTCATCGACGTCTATCAACGCTCGGGAGTGTATCCATTGGATTTGCCTACTGGCTTAGGTCACGAGGCGGCAGGTATTGTTCAAGCTGTTGGTGAGGGTGTTGAACACTTCAAAGTCGGTGATCATGTCATGTATATGAATGCTGGCCTCGGTGCTTATGCCAGCGCTCGTAATGTACCTGCAGAAAAACTAGTTCCCATTCCCAAAGGGGTTTCGGATGAAGCGGCAGCAGCGATTTTTTTTAAGGCAATGACCGCACAATATTTAGTGCAAAAAACTTATAAAGTTAAAGCAGGTGATGTGGTGTTGGTTCATGCTGCTGCTGGCGGGGTCGGTCAAATCTTAGCGAGTTGGGCAAAGGCATTGGGCGCGTTTGTGGTTGGTACGGTAGGTTCTCCAGCCAAGTTTGCTGCTGCTAAGGAGGCGGGATGCGATGCGGTAATTGATTACTCAAATGCCACTTGGCCTGAAGAGGTATTGAAGGCCACTGGTGGTCGTAAGGCGAATGTGGTCTATGACTCTGTTGCCAAAACCACTTTTATGGGCTCTTTAGATTGCACGGCTCCTTTTGGTACGGTAGCTCTGTTTGGCGCAGCTTCAGGGCCGGCGCCTGACATTAACCCGGATATCCTGAATAAAAAAGGTTGCCTCTTTTTAACGAGACCTTCTGTATTCCCGCACAACGCTACTCCAGCACTATTTCAAGAAAATGCTAAAGCCGTTTTTGATGCGATTGAAAGCGGCAAAATCAAGGTTGAAATTGGTGGTAGATTTCCGCTGGAGCAGGCTGCTGATGCGCATCGAGCTGCTGAGGGTAGAAAATTATCTGGCGCCATTATTTTGGTTCCGTGATTCTGTCGACTTCACATCGGACGTAAATGAGAACCCCGTTTTAACGGGGTTTTTTTATAATGAATTGGGCTCAATGTCTCCTGTTGGCATTAAGATAAAAGGGATAAATGTTCCCGTTTTGCATCCCCCTAATGGAGAATGACAATGAATCAGAAATTGATTAAACATATATTGGCCACCAGCTTTTTGAGCCTGTCTTGTTTTATTGGCCAAATTGCATATGGGCAAATTCCAGATACACAACACTCTATGGGAGTTGCCTATATTTCAGGTGGTGTGGGTGAGGGTGAGGCCGACTCAATATTGGCAGAAGCCAAAGAGTGGCCTCTCATGTTGGAGCTTTCGCAGCTCGATGGCGGCAGGGGAGTTTGGATTTTTGGTGCCCGCATTAGTATTTTTAATGGCAAGCGGCTGGTCTTTGATGCTGTGGCGGAGGGACCATATATTTTGATCAACCTAGATCCCGGTCAATACCTGATTCAGGCTGCTTATCAGGGTTTAGAGCAAAAGCGCTCAGTCTCTATTGCTTCTGGGCAAGCTCAAAAACTTTCGCTCTTTTGGAAATAAATTGGAATATCCAACTTTAAATAGTTGGACAATGTCTTCATGAAAATCATCGCCTACCCCCTCATTGCACTTTCCTTTTTGTTAATCGGATGCCAATCTACCGGCAAAGATGGTAAGCCGCTCACCCCGGCCGAGATTGTGCAAAAACGGGATGCCAATATCAAAATGGCTCAGACCGGTTTGGCAGCATTTCTCAAGCAAGATCCTACTGCTAAAAAACTCATTTCTGAATCTGCAGGCTATGCAGTATTTAATACTACCAATGTCAATATCGTATTGTTGGTGGTTGCCAGGGGCCAAGGGGTTTTGTATGACAAGCGCCGTAAAGATCCTGTCTTCATGGACGCTCTCAAAACAGGTGAAGGTGTTGGTGCTGGTTATCAAGAGCAATATCAAATCATCTTCTTTAAAACACCTGGCGCAATTGATCAATTTTTGTTGACATCCATTGATGGACAAAAGGGTGGCGTGGATGTGGATGCCAATTTCTCAGCTGGGTCTGGCGGAGAGATTCGCTCTTTTAATCCTGAAATTACCTTCTATACAGTAGGCCTCTCTGGGTATGACTTGCAAGCAAACTATGGCGGCACACTCTATCTGGTGGATAAGCAATTAAACGATGCTCAGACCCTACAGTCCTTACCTAGCAAGCCTGCCAGCAGTAAGTAAGGTTATTTCAATGCGCTCTTAATGGGGCGCACACCCAACTTCAATTTCTTTAGGTAAATTGGTGCGTTGCCGCACCGATTCAAAAGTGGATTCTGCGTTATCCTTTTCTGATTGAATAACCAATTCACAATCGGAGATAGCGTATGCGCAGCGTGTTCAGTTCAACAAAAAAGATGATTCAGGCGGGTTTATTGACCCTGTCTTTGTTCGGAATGGCTTCTTATGTGCAGGCGGTAGACGCTTCAGCAACAGCCAAAACAGACGTTCTCTGGTTTGGCCAGGCCGGCTTTCGGATTAAGACCCCAGAGGGGAAAATGATTTTGATAGATCCGTGGATCACAGAAGGACCCAAAACTCCGTTGATCTATAAAAATGATTTATCTGCAATTGGCCCCATCGATGTTTTGCTGGTAACCCATGCTCACGTAGATCATTTGGGTGATGCCCCTACGGTAGCTAAGACAAATAACATTAAGCTCTATGGCCCAGCTGATATGGTGACGCCTTTAATTACCCTTGGCATCTTGCCTGCCGAGCTTGGGCATCGTTTTAATAAGTCTGGTCAAGTAACGCCAGCACCGGGTATCAAGGTGACCGCAGTGCACGCCGATCACTCCTCATTATTAGTTTGGAAGAATCCAGCAACCAATAAACCAGAGGCGCATCCTGCCGGAGAACCAGTAGGCTACATCATTGAACTTGAAAATGGCTTCAAGATTTGGCATATGGGTGATACCGGCCTCTTTAGTGATATGAAATTTATTAGCGAACATTACAGGCCTGATTTGGTGATGGTTCCTATTGGGGGCAATTTCACAATGGGTCCAGCTGATGCGGCATACGCTCTACGTACTTGGATTAAGCCCAAGATGGTGATTCCAATGCATTACAACTCCAATCCGATGACCAAAGGGACTTTGGCTGAATTTCAAGAGGCTATGAAGGGCAGTAGCATCAAAATTGTGCCGATGACAGAGGGTCAAACGGTCCAGTTTTAATGGGGCTTGCATTTAGTTCGAGTTAGTACTAAAATAGTTCTAATACGAACTAAATTAGCAAACAGTGAACTTTTTACCAACCTTAAGAGACTTAGTTATTGTCTACCAAGCCTTTGAGCGTTATTCAGCGCCGAATATAAAGACTTTGGGTTTGACGATGACTCAGTTTGATGTCATTGCTACGCTGGGAAATCAACCGCCCATGACATGCAAGGAGTTGGGGGAGAAGACCCTGGTAACTAAGGGGACTCTTACAGGAGTGCTTGAACGTTTAGAGCTTAAAGGGGTCATTTTTCGTGAGGCAAATTCTGGGGATGGTCGCAGTCAATTGATTGCCCTGACCAAAGAGGGTCAACAGTTATTTGAAAAAGTGTTCCCCGAGCATTTAGATTTTTTGAATCAAGCGTTTTCTAAATTATCGAATGAAGAGAATGTGGAAATTCAACATGCTTTAAAGAAGTTAAACAGCATTTTTTAATTTAAATTCAAGTGAGGATAAGAGAATGACTACAGTCGCCGTTGTATTTCATAGTGGTTATGGCCATACCCTTAAACAAGCCGAAGCGATCGCTAATGGGGCTGCAGGTACATTAATTGCAATTGATGCCGAAGGTAACTTAACAGATGCTCAATGGGAAATTTTGCATGCAGCAGATGCAATTGTTTTTGGTTCTCCAACCTATATGGGTTCAGTGAGTTGGCAATTTAAGAAATTTGCTGATGCAAGCTCAAAGCAGTGGTTTACCCAGCAATGGAAAGACAAGGTATTTGGCGGATTTACAAATTCAGCCACTATGAATGGTGACAAGCATTCCTCTTTGCATTATTTCTTTACATTGGCGATGCAGCATTCTGGTCTATGGGTTGGCACTGGCTTAATGCCTTCAAATTCAAAGGCGGCAAAGCGCGATGACGTCAATTATGTTGGATCATCTACGGGCGCGATGATGCAAACCCCTTCCGATGCCAGTGCTGACGAGGTCAATAAGGGTGACCTAGAGACGGCTCGTTTGTATGGCGAGCGTATCGCGAAAATTACAAAGCAGTTGCGTGGCTAATGAGTACCGTTCGCTATAACCCAATCTCGGTGGCATTTCATTGGCTAATGGCTGCAATTATTGTGGTAACTTGGTCTATTGCGATAGTTGTGAGTGATATGCCTTTGAGTCCTGCGCGCATTACTGGGTATAGTTGGCATAAGTGGCTTGGGGTGACGGTATTTTTTTTGGTGATACTGCGCCTAGTTTGGCGGGCAACGCACCCTGCACCTGAACTCGAAATAAAAATGCCAGTCTGGCAAGAGCGGGCGATGCAATTAACCCATTTTGCCCTTTATTTATTGATGATGGTAATACCCCTAGTTGGATGGCTGATGAGCTCTGCTAAAGGCTATACAGTAAATTATTTTGGATTATTTGAGTTGCCCGATCTACTGTCTAAAGATAAAGCTTTGGGACATCAACTGAAAGACTTGCATGAGTACCTAGCGGATATTTTGGTTGCTCTGGTATGTTTGCATGTGCTTGCAGCGCTAAAGCATCAATTTATCGATAAAGACGGTTTGCTTTCTCGTATGTCGTTTTGCTCTTGTAGCAAGAAGAAGGATTAATATGAAAAATTATTTTGCATCGACCTTAAGAGCTTCGGTGGCGATAGCGGCTACCCTTTTTGCAATCCAGGTATTTGCTGCCCAATACTCAGAAATTGATATCGCTAAAAGTAAGATTTCTTTTGCTAGTAAGCTAATGGGATCGAACTTAAGTGGAAGCTTTGGCAAGTTTTCTGGCAAGGTTACCTTTAATCCTGATGAACCAGAAAAAGCGAAGGCTAGCTTAGCGATAGATATTGCCAGCTTTACTGCAGGAGGTGAGGAATTGCAAGAAGAGGCTAAAGGTAAGGATTGGTTTAATACCAAAAGCTTTCCCACCGCTAATTTTGTCAGTGAGTCAGTCAAAAATTTGGGCGCTGGAAAGTTGGAAATTCATGGTGTATTAACTATGAAGGGCAAGAGCGAGCCTGTTTTGATTAGTGCCGCTTACCATGTGCAGGGCAAGCAAATGATCTTTGATGCTAACTTTCAGTTACTAAGATTGCAGTACGCCTTAGGTTCAGGAAGTTGGTCAGACACCTCTGCAGTAGCAAATGAGGTTCCGGTCAAAGTGCATTTAGTTTTAAATCAGAAATAAATCTTAATTTAGCTATTCTTTTTATTAACGGAGAAATGAATGAAATCCAAATTACTTATTGCTTTATTTGCAACCCTTGGCATGAGTATGACAGCCATTGCCGCCCCAGTAACTTATACCGCTGAAGCAAATCATACTTTTGCTCAGTTTGAATATAACCATCTTGGGTATTCCAATCAGACTAGTCGTTTCAATACGGTTACTGGTACGGTCACTATTGATCCAGCTGCAAAAAAAGGGAGTGCAGATATCACGATCGATACCAAGTCTGTGGATACTGGATCTGCAGTCTTTAATGGTCACATCCAAGGCGAAGATTTTTTATCTACCACTCAGTTTCCAACGGCCACTTTTCAGTCTGATGACATGATTTTCAAGGGCGATAAACCAGTCGCACTGAAAGGTGTTTTGACATTGAAGGGCGTAAGCAAGCCAGTAACACTCAACATTACCAATTTTGCTTGCAAAAAGCATCCAATGAGTGGCGTTGATGCTTGTGGTGCCAACGCGGAAACTAAGGTTAAGCGCAGTGATTTTGGTATGGCTAAATATGTACCGGCTGTTGGCGATGATGTCACTATCCTGATCGCAATCGAAGCAGTGAATAAGCAGTAATTTTTCTGTAGTTGTAGGGTAAAAAGCCACCCGATGAGGTGGCTTTTTGCTTTCTAAACCACCTTGTAGATGCCTTAGAAACTTTTAGTCGGGCTTTTGGCTCTTGCTGTCCGTATTTATTATCGCAGTGCTGTCCAATTTGCTTTAAATCAAATTACTATGCCTTAAATGCCTTCATACTGAACCTGTTCAAAACTGGAAATAAAGCGACTATGGATCAGCATTACCTCTCTTATTTATTTAAGCCAAAATCCATTGCTGTTTTCACAGGATCGCCTCAAGGTGATGACTGCGTTGATTATTCGAGAGCCTTACTGGAGATCTTGGGATCGAGTCATTTTGAGGGACCAATTTTTTATTTTGATATTTGTTTGCCCGATACCTTGGTGGGGCCTGGAAAGGCACACCCTGAGTTAGCCATTCTTTCTGTAGCGCCAGCTGATATGTTGAGTACTTTAGAAATGGCCGCACGCATGAAATGTAGGGCGGTCCTGGCGTTTGGATCTGGTGTTTCGCATGAGTTAGCCCAGGCTTTAGCGCAAGCTGCGCGTCGTCATGGCATACATATGCTCGGTCCAAATAGCCTGGGATTTCAAAATCCATTGCTTGGTTTGAATGCAAGTGTCATTGGGCCTTTAGCAAGTGTTGGCCCGGTGGCATTGGTTTCTCAATCTGGTGCTTTGGCCGCATCTATTTTGGATTGGGCTGCGCAAAATCAGGTTGGCTTTTCAATCGTTACTTCTATTGGGCCTCATTCTGAAGTGGATCTTGCTCAAGTGCTTGATTATTTAGCTTCTGATGGGCATACACACAGCATTGTGATTTATATGGAAGGCATTATCAATGCACGGGCATTTATGAGTGCGCTCCGTTCGGCGGCGAGAGCGAAGCCTGTAGTGGTGTTAAAGGCGGGCAGAAAGGCCGCAGCCAATCGGGCTGCACAAACGCATAGCGGGGCAATTGTCGGTAGTGATGAAGTATTTGATGCAGCCTTGCGAAGAGCGGGTGCAGTCAGGGTGAGTTCTTTTGTGGAGCTATTTTCTGCAGCGAAATGTTTAGCATCGCGCTATCGTCCTGTGGGTAAGCATTTGGCTGTCATTACCAATGGCGGTGGACCTGGCGTATTAGCGGCAGACTGGATTTCTGAGATTGGTCTTGAGCTTGGCAAGCTGTCCGCTGACTCGATGGAAGCTCTTAAGTCAAAGCTATCCGTTAATGCCAGCCTATCTGACCTAATTGATCTATCTGAAGAGGCCACTCCTGAGCACTATGCTGCTGCAATTGAGGCGGCGAATCATGATCGAAGTATTGATGGAATTCTAGTGATCCATTCTCCTAAAATAGGGGTCAATGGCTTAGCAATTGCACAGGCGATTGTTGATGTGAAGAAAGATATCGGTAAGCCTTTGTTATGTTGTTGGATGGGTGACTCCACTGTGCTGGAAGCGCGTGAACTGATTGCACATGCAGTCATGCCAAGCTTTAGAACGCCCGAGGCAGCCGTGGGTGCCTTTGGCAATATTGCTAGTTTTTATCAGAACCAACTTTTATTGCAGCAAACGCCGCCACCCCTATCGGATCTCGCTAAGCCAGATATAGAGGGGGCACGCTTATTAATTGAGAATGTCCTTTCAGAGCGGCGCAATATTCTTACTGAGATGGAGTCTAAGGCACTCTTGGCGGCGTTTCACATACCAGTGACTCAAACCATCTTGGCTTCTAGTGCAAACGAGGCAATGATGATTGCAACCCAGTTGGGTTATCCGGTTGCTCTAAAGATTGACTCACCCGATATTAGTCATAAATCGGATGTGAATGGAGTGGCATTAAATGTCATGAATGCTGCAGGAGTGCGAGATGTCTTCGGCAATATTATTGAGAATGTTGCCATCATGGCGCCTAAAGCCCGCATTAATGGAGTTACCGTTCAGAGAATGGTAAGAAATAAAAGAGCGCGAGAGCTCTATATTGGCTTGGTGAATGATGAACCATTTGGCCCCATGATTGCGTTTGGTGCCGGCGGCACCATGATTGAATTGTTTAACGATCGCACGATGGAATTGCCTCCTTTAAATCAGTATCTCGCACATCGCATGATTGAGCGGGCTAGGATTGCTGAAACATTAGGTGATTGGCGTGGCGCCAAGGCAGTAGACATAACAGCCTTGGAGCATATATTGCTCAGGGTTTCTGAGATGGCGTGCGAGTTGCCTCAATTGCGTGAGATGGATATCAATCCGATCATTGTCGATGAGTCTGGTGCAGTGGCTGTAGATGCGCGCATTGTGATTGATCGCACTAGTACGCTAAGTGATGGTCAATCGAGCTCCTATGGACACCTTTCTATACTTCCATATCCTTTGCGTTACGAGCAAACATGGTCATTAAAAGGTGGCGGCGAGTATGTCATCCGCCCTATTCATCCCGATGATGCAACGATGTTGCAGGAGTTGGTGGGTGGTTTATCTCCAGAAAGTCGCTACTTCCGTTTTGTGGCGACTATTTCTGAGTTATCACCAGCTATGCTCGCGCGTTTTACCTTAATTGACTATGACCGTGAAATGGCTCTAGTTGCTGTTTTGAGAGAGAGAAAAGTCAATGAAGAGGGAATTTCAGTGGAGACGCAAAAAATTATTGGTGTATCTCGATACATTACCAATCCAGACGCCATCAGTTGTGAGTTCTCCCTGTTGGTTGCCGATGAATTTAATGGCAAAGGTTTAGGTTCCCGTTTAATGATGAGCATCATGGATGTTGCTCGTGATAAGGGCTTAAAAGAGATTGATGGCTTAGTACTTGCCAATAACCCAGGAATGTTGAAATTGATGTCTAGCTTGGGCTTTAGTATCAATGAGTTTGCAGAGGATCCAGATTTCAAATTGGTAAAACATGCCCTATAAATCAATGGCGATCTTGGTGGGAGCCTAATCTAGGGGCAAATAAGAAATTAAGGGTTTGACAGGCTCTGAAGGCTCTTGGACAATGATTGGGGCGCTTAATGCCCAGTCTTTCTATCCATGACTACCCTCTCTTCCACCTCCCTGCCTGAATCACTGATTAATCATAATTTTCAGGCAGATCGATTGTCGTGTATGCGCGGAGATCGCATGCTATTTACTGGCATCGGATTTCAATTAAAGGCTGGGGAGTGGCTCCATGTACGCGGTGAAAATGGGGTTGGGAAAACAAGCCTATTACGATTGCTAGCCGGCCTATCAAAACCTCTTGAAGGAAGTATTGATTGGAACGGCATTTCTATAGAGGCAGATCCAACCAGTTACCGACGTGAGTTATTCTTTTTAGGTCATCGTGATGCCCTCAAAGATGATCTAACCGCGTTTGAAAATGTGCTGATTGCTTCGGCCTTAGACGGCTCAGCCGTTTCTCAGGACCAGGCATTGAGCGCGCTCTGCCGCTTTGGCTTGCGAGGGCGCGAACTTTTGCCGGTCAGTTGCCTATCAGCCGGCCAAAAGCGTCGAGTCATTTTGGCTCGCCTTTTACTTCGCAAGGCAACGCTTTGGATTTTGGATGAACCTTTTAATGCCTTGGATAGTAGGGCGGTTGAATTGCTGTCCAACTTAATTGCAGAGCATCTTGCTAGCGGTGGAATGGCGGTATTAACGAGCCATCAATCCATCCCCTTGCCCAATGCAAAGGTGCTGTCTTTATGAGCGCTTTCTTTGCAATCATTCGCCGTGATTTATTGCTGGTGTTTCGTCGCAAAAGCGAGGTACTGACAATTTTGTTCTTTTTCATCATTGTGACCAGTCTATTTCCGCTGGGGATTGGAGCTGATTCTGGACTTTTGCGCAAAATAGCGCCGGGCATTATTTGGGTAGCAGCCTTGCTGGCCACTATCTTGGGGCTTTCACGCTTATTTACCAGCGATTATGCCGATGGAACTCTAGAGCAAATGACTTTATCACCGACCCCACTCGTTTTGTTGGTGGGGGGTAAAATTACAGCGCATTGGATCGTATGCGGCCTCCCTTTGGTGCTGCTCGCTCCAGTCATAGGAATTCAGTTTGATTTGAATTCAGAGACCTTAGGGACGTTGATTTTGGCTTTATTACTAGGTACACCGATTTTGTCTTTGATTGGCGCTATTGGCGCAGCGCTTACTTTGGGGGTGAGGGGCGGTGGCGTCTTGCTCAGCCTTTTGGTTTTACCCTTATATATCCCCGTGCTGATTTTTGGAGCGGGTGCCGTTTTTGCATCCAGTGTTGGCTTGGACGTAAGTGGCCATTTCTCCTTATTGGCGGCATTATTGGTTTTATCCCTTGCTTTTGCACCTTGGGCTACTGCCGCTTCCATTCGAATTGCGATTGAATAACGCTTATGTATTCATCCCCTCGCAATCGCTTGATGAATTGGTTTTCATTTTCTAGTCCAGCTACGTTCTACCCCTTGGCGGGGAAGCTCATTCCATTATTTTGGGTCTTAGCTACACTTTTAGGAGTGGCTGGCTTGTGGATTAGTTTTTTTGTAGCTCCAGCTGATGCTGTTCAAGGCCAGGGTTATCGAATTATTTTTGTACATGTACCAGCCTCCTGGATGTCGATGTTCATTTATATGGTGATGGCCGCCTGGGCTGCGATCGGCTTAATTTTTAATACAAGACTGTCGGCAATGATGGCTCAGGCACTGGCACCCACGGGCGCCTTGATGGCTTTTCTCTCCCTTTGGACGGGTGCTTTTTGGGGTAAGCCGATGTGGGGCGCATGGTGGGTGTGGGACGCCCGTCTTACCTCGGAATTAATCTTATTGTTTCTTTTTTTGGGATTCATGGCTTTGCAGGCATCAATTGATGATGCAAGGCGTGCAGATAAAGCGGGCGCAATTTTGGCCTTAGTAGGTATTGTCAATGTGCCTATTATTTATTTTTCAGTAAAGTGGTGGAACACTTTGCATCAGGGGTCATCTGTTTCAATGACTAAGGCTCCAGCGATGGCGCATACGATGTTGTGGGGAATGCTCTTAATGGCACTCTGTTTTTGGATGTATTCGATTGCGATCGCCCTCATGCGAGTGCGCGTCATTATTTTGGAGCGTGAATCACATTCAGACTGGGTGAAGAATTTAAAGGTGCTCCAATCATGATTTGGGATTCAGTTGGCGATTTTTTTGCCATGGGTGGTTACGCCCTGTATGTCTGGAGTAGTTTTGGTATGTGCGCGCTCGTATTAATTGCTGAGTTAGTTGGCATTAGCATGCGTCACCAAGCAATTGTGAAGCGATTGCAATATGAAATTCGTGCTGAGAAATTTGATCAAGAAGGAATGAAGTGAAGCCACGACATAAGCGGGCGCTATTAATTTTAGGTGCCTTAGGCGCATTGGCAATTGCCGCCGTTCTGATATTAAATGCCCTCAACAGTAATATCGCCTTGTATGTCACTCCTAGTGAGGTGGCTGCTGGCAAGGCGCCGCAAGGTCAAGCCTTTCGGATTGGTGGTCTGGTAAAAGCAGGCTCATTAAGGCGTGATGAATTGGTAGTGCACTTTGTGATTACTGACCTGGTGAAAGAAATCCCTGTTTCTTATAAAGGCATCCTGCCTGATTTATTTAAAGAAGGTAAGGGAGCGGTTGTTCAGGGTAAGCTTGATGCGGATGGTCAGTTTGTGGCAACTGAAGTGCTGGCTAAACATGATGAGAATTACATGCCTCCAGAGGCAAAACATGCCTTAGAGCAAGCCCAGAAGAATGGAGCTAAATAATGTGGCAACTCACCATTCCTGAGATTGGTCATTTCGCCTTAATTCTTGCGCTCGGGGTTTCTCTCATTCAGGGAATTATTCCTTTGGTTGGCGCACAGCAAGGACGTCAAGAGTGGCTCATGCTCGCAAGGCCAGCCACTCAGATTTCATTTGCTTTATTGGCGATTGCATTTGGAGTGTTGACTTGGTCTTTTTATGTCAATGACTTCTCAGTGCTTTATGTGGCCGAGCATTCCAATGCTTTGTTACCTACCGTTTATCGAATTGGTGCGGTCTGGGGCGGTCACGAAGGTTCGCTTCTGCTGTGGATTTTCTTGCTGACTGGCTGGGCTTTTGCGGTTGCACAACTATCAAAAACCTTAGATGAGTTCATGATCGCGCGCGTACTGAGTGTATTGGGCCTGATTGCATCGGGTTTGCTATTGTTTGTATTAGCTACTTCAAACCCCTTTGAGCGTTTATTACCAGCAGCACAAGATGGACGTTCTTTAAATCCACTTTTGCAAGACCCTGGTTTGGTATTTCACCCACCCATGCTGTATATGGGCTATGTTGGTTTTTCTGTAGCCTTTGCCTTTGCAATTGCCTCTTTGCTCTCTGGAAAATTAGATGCAGCATGGGCGCGTTGGTCGCGCCCTTGGACCACTACAGCGTGGATCTTCCTAACCCTTGGAATTGCTTTAGGTTCTTGGTGGGCGTATTACGAATTGGGTTGGGGCGGTTGGTGGTTCTGGGATCCAGTGGAGAATGCCTCTTTTATGCCTTGGTTAATTGGCACCGCCTTACTCCATTCTTTAGCGGTCACTGAAAAGCGCGGCGGCTTTAAAAATTGGACTGTGTTATTGGCCATCATCGCGTTCTCAATGTCATTACTGGGAACTTTCTTGGTGCGCTCAGGAGTATTGACCTCAGTTCATGCCTTTGCTACGGACCCTCGTCGTGGCATCTTTATTTTGATTTTGCTTACTCTGGTAGTGGGCTCTTCTTTGCTGCTCTACGCGCTGCGCGCACCAAAGAGCACTCTTGGTGGTGCATTTGCATTAATGTCTCGCGAGACCTTTATTTTGTTAGGCAATGTCTTCTTGGTCGTTGCTTCCGGTTCAGTGTTGCTCGGAACGCTTTACCCCTTGCTAATTGATTCATTAAATTTAGGCAAGATTTCGGTTGGCCCTCCATACTTTAATGCGGTGTTTGTACCCATCATGATTCCGGTGTTATTCCTATTGGCAGTTGGTCCATGGGCGAATTGGAAGAGTACCAGCTTAAATCAGCTTGTAAAACGTTTGTGGGGCGCAGCGGTCGTAGCGTTTGTTGCGGCGATCTTGATTCCCCGCATGATGGGCGAATTCACCCTGTTGACTGGTTTGGGTTTCTTGCTGTCTTTTTGGATTATTGCTTCCGGTGTGTTGCAGATTGTTCGTCAAGTCAGGGTTGGTAAACCTACCGGTTCCTTTATTGGTATGCAGTTGGGTCACATTGGTATTGCTGTATTTGTGATTGGCGTCACGATGGTCGGTGCATATCAAGAGGAAAAAGATGTGCGTATGGCGCCGAATGATACTGTGATGGTTGGTGGTTATCAGATTCGTTTGATCGATGTGGGGCCAGCCCAAGGACCAAACTACCAAGCAACTCGCGGCAACTTTGAGGTAAGCCGTCATGGCAATGTAGAGCGAATTTTATCCCCTGAAAAACGGAACTATGACTCTTCGGCAATGCCGATGACTGAGGCGGCGATTGATGCTGGGTTCACGAGGGATATTTACGTTTCCTTGGGTGAGCCCTTAGATAATCATGCTTGGGCTGTCCGGGTGTACTACAAACCATTTGTTGACTGGATCTGGGGCGGTTGTTTATTAATGGCCCTAGGTGGATTGTTTGCGGTAATGGATAAGCGTTATCGCTTGCGTATCAAGAATTAATTTAAAAATAATCGATCAGGCATGAAGGCAAAGTTCATTATTCCCTTGATCCTATTTGTGGTTTTAATAGGGTTCTTACTGGTTGGATTAAATAGGGATCCGCATGAGGTCCCATCCCCATTAATTAATAAGCCAGCCCCTGCTTTTAATGTTCCTCAGCTGGCTAAGCCCACTGTATCTTTCTCTCCAGAGCAAATGAAGGGTCAGGTATGGATCTTGAATGTATGGGCCTCTTGGTGCATTGCTTGTAGAGAAGAGCATCCGATGTTGATAGAGCTTGGAAAAGCTAATGTGGCGCCATTAATTGGCTTGGATTACAAGGATAAGCGCCCTGATGCAATTGCAATGTTAGCGGAGCGAGGCAATCCATATCTACTTTCAGCCTTTGATGCAGATGGTCGTGTTGGCATTAATTATGGGGTTTATGGTGTGCCTGAAACCTACATCATCGACAAGGCAGGGGTGATTCGCTTCAAACAAATTGGACCAATTACTCCCGAGATATTGGAGAAGTTGATTTATCCAACCATCGCTAAATTGAAAAGCGAATAAGTAATGATCAAACAATTACTAATTTCGATCTTCATCTGCAGTGTAGCCAGCGCATCTCTAGCGAATGAAGCAGCTCCTCTGGCGCAAGATCCGATAGTCGAGCAGCGTCTGATTGCTATTTCAGAAGAAATGCGTTGTTTGGTATGTCAGAATGAATCGCTTGCCGGATCACGCTCTGATTTGGCGCAAGATTTGCGCAGGGAAATTCGTGAGCAAATACAACAGGGTAAATCGGATCAGCAGATCAGGGAATTTATGGTTGAGCGCTATGGTGACTTTGTGCTCTACCGCCCACCAGTCAAACCGCTCACTTGGGTGCTCTGGGTCGGGCCTTTTGTATTGTTGCTTGGTGGTTTGATTGCCCTTTTGTTATACGTACGTCGCAGAAAGACTGCGGCCCCTAAAATATCGCTTTCTGATGTTGATAACCAACGCATTGATGAACTATTGCGGGAAGAAAAATGATTCCTTTTTATATTGCCGCTGCAGCACTAACCTCCTTAGTTTTATTGTGGTTATTTCATCCCTATTTATGGAAATTAAAAAGTTCACGCGCTACTCGGCAGCAATTAAATGCTGCTATATATCGTGATGAGCTTTCAAAATTAGAGGCGGATCAAAAAGAGGGGCTGATCGATCAAGATACATACAGCCTGGCGCTTGCTGAGATTCGTCAGCGCCTGCATCAGGATACTGTCGAGGTAGAGAAAGTGTTGGTCTTACACTCGCCTAAAAAGACCATGATTGCAATTGGTTTATTTATTCCTTTATTTGCAGTCTTAATGTATTGGTGGCTTGGGAGTGCACAGCAAATAGCCCAAGTATCCAATCGGCCACAAATGAGTCAACAAGATGTTGAAAAAATGGTGTCAGCACTCTCTGTGAAGATGGAGCAAAACCCCGGCGATCTAAAAGGCTGGGTCATTTTGGCTCGCTCTTATAAAGCATTGGGACGTATTGGGGATTCTGAAAAAGCGTTTGAACGTGCAGGCGCTTACATTGATAATGATCCGCAATTATTAGCCGACTATGCTGATGTGGCTGCCAATAATGCGAATGGAAATTTTACTGGCAAGCCGCAAGCTTTGATTAATAAAGCCCTCAAACTTGATCCCAATAATATGATGGCGCTGTGGCTGGCAGGCGCGGCGGCTTTTAGTAAGAATGATTTTCGTGGGGCAGTTCAATTTTGGGAGCATCTAGTTCAGAGGTTCCCACCGAATTCTGAGGATGCAAAAATTATTGAGAGCTCGATTGCCGAGGCTCGCGATAAAGGACATTTACCGGGTGCTGCCAAGCAGGCTTCATCAAGCAGTCAAAGTGTGAGTGGAATCGTGGAGTTAAAGGCTGATCTGAAATCAAAAGTGAAGCCTGATTATGTTGTCATGGTAATTGCAAAGGCACCTGGCGTCAGAATGCCTGTTGCTATTATGCAGGCGCACGCTTCAGAGCTGCCCTTGCAATTTGTTTTAAATGATTCTTTGGCGATGACTCCTAGCGCTTTGATTTCCAATTTAAAAGAGGTCACGCTTGAGGTCAGGATCTCCAAGACTGGGCAGGCAATGCCAGAGCCAGGAGATCTTTATTCGACGACGCAGACTGTTAAAGTAGGGGCAAAGAATCTAAAAGTATTGGTAGACCAGATTCGACCGTAGAGATTTCTTTTTTAGAAATTCCCTAAGCGCAACTGCTACCCTCTCCCAACAAAAGGCATATTAGTTGCCATAATTGTCATTGAAAGAATATTGCTTTCTAGGGGTAGCTGAGCCATGTGCAAGACTGCTTCCCCTACATGATTGACATCCATGCGAGGCTCTACCTTGATGGAGTGATCTGCCTGCAAAATACCAGCTGCCATACGCTCAGTCATTTCAGTGGCGGCATTACCAATATCAATTTGCCCGCAGGCAATATTGAAAGGTCGCCCGTCTAAGGCAATGGATTTCGTTAAACCGCTGATAGCATGTTTGGTTGCAGTATAAGGAGCCGAGAAAGGGCGTGGTGCTGAAGCTGAAATCGATCCATTATTGATGATGCGGCCACCTTGGGGTGTTTGGTCTTTCATCATGCGAATTGCTGCTTGGGAGCATAAAAAGGCTCCCGTCAGATTGGCATTAACTACGCTAGTCCATTGCTCGTAGCTTAAATCTTCCATGGGAATGGCTGGGGCGCCCATGCCAGCGTTATTAAAAAGTACATCAATGCGCCCAAACTTCACTTTTAGGGATTCAAAAAGATGTTTTACATCCCCAGGCTTGCCAACATCACAGCCGACTGCTAAGCAGTTTTCGCTGTTACCGCCGATATCTGTAATGGCCTTTTCGAGCTTGTCTAGAGTGCGACCAGTAAGAACCACTTGATACCCTCCTTGAAGCAGTGCTTTGGCTGCAGCCTTACCAATTCCGGTGCCTGCGCCTGTGATGAGGGCAACTCTATTTTGTGCTGTAGTCATTGATATCGCCAGAAGAGCCTAAAAAGCATTATCTTATCTTGATTTTGTGACTCCTTTTGAATCGAGATCTGATCTGATGAAGCGGGCATAATTAAAAGAAAAAGAGACCTTATGAACATGATTCGACGCTATCGACGTAATCCTATTGCCATTGGAGTGGCGATCTTGGTATTGATTGGCTTATTGTTTAGTGCTTTGTGGATCATGATTCCACCACCACCCAAGAAGATTGAAATTGCTACGGGCTTTCCAACTGGGCTGTACTACCACTTTGGTGAACGGCTGAAGCAAGAATTAGCCAAGGAAAGTGTCGAGCTCAAAGTGCGCTCGACAGGCGGCACCTTAGATAATTTGAAACTTTTAAGTGACCCAAAGTCAAAAGTTGATTTTGCATTAATTCAGGGTGGGGTAGCAGACGTAGCCCACTACCCGCATTTAGTTTCTATTGCAGGCATGTTTTATGAGCCTATGTGGGTTTGGTATAGGCCATCGTCTTTCGCTCAGGAAAAAGGCGAATTAAGTGTCTTAAGTCAGCTAAAAGGAAAGCGTGTTTCTATAGGTAATATCGGGAGTGGTACTCTGGTATTGAGTAATGCATTGCTTCATGAGGGTGGGCTTGAAAAAAGTGATTTTCATGCGGAGATGCTAAACCCTGAAAAAGCCCTAGAGCAATTCAAGAGGGGGGAGCTCGATGTGGTGATGTTGGTTAGCGCTGCCGAGGCGCCCTTGCTGCAAGAGTTTTACAAAGTCCCAGGCATTCGTCTGATGAGCTTTGATCAGGCTGAGGCTTATTCAAGGCGCTTGCCTTATTTAGCCCGAGTCAATGTGCCTCGCGGCTTATTAAGTATTGAGCATGATCTTCCAAGTCGAGATATCACAGTGCTTGCTCCTACGGCTACTTTAGTGGGGCATGATGATATGAGTCCGGCTTTGGTCACGCTTTTGTTAAGCAATACCTACGATATTCTCAAAACATATTCGCATTTACAAAAAGCACATCAATTCCCTTCCGGTGAAAACTTGGATTTTCCATTACAGGCTGATGCAGAAATTTACCTCAATGATGGTCCCTCATTCTTGCATCGTCATTTGCCATTCTGGACTGCAGTTTGGGTGGGGCGTTTTGTCAAAATTGTTATTCCTCTTTTGGTTATTTTGATCCCCGTATTTACCTATGTGCCTGCAATCAAAAATTTTGCTTTACGTCTAAAGCTTTCTAGAGTGTACGAAGAGCTTAAGGCGGTTGAAAAAAATGCTAGCAATCTGAATATCGAAATTGAGAACTATCAAAAAATTGCTGACATTGAGCGTCGTGTTGACAATATCAAGGTATCTGCCTTAGATGCCAAAGAGCTCTATGACTTAAAGGGGCATGTTGCCAATGTCCGTGTCAGACTCAATTTATATAGCGCAGCGAATCAAACGCCTGCTATGTTTAAAAACGATGAATAGGCGCTTATTGAAGCCCTTACTGATTGCCCTAAAATAAGCCCATGACTATCGCAAACTTAGCGCCTCTCTTGACTCCAGTTGGCGAGATCATTCCCTCCTTAAAAAGCCAGGGCTATGTAATCATCGGCGCTGATAGTGTCGCGCAAATAACACATACCTCTCTAGCCGATCTCCAAAGTCTTGCAGTTACCTGGGAAGGTATGCCCCGTGACCCTTATTTACGAGATGGTGGGCGTTACCGTTATCGTCGCCATGGAAGTTATGAGGTTAAGAGTGGCGTTTTACAGAGGGTGCCACATCGAGCCCATTGGCAGTCTGTTTCTTATAATGCCCTGCATGGTGGGATAGAGCGGTGGTTCGATCCCATCTCGCCTGATGTCGAAAATAATTCGGCCTGGCAATCTCTATTATTGGGAATGGCTCATCTCTTGAGCAGTCTTAAGCCAGTAAATACGTGGTTTATCGAGGCCCATCAATTTCGGATAGATACAACCGATGGAATCGGTAGGCCAACTCCAGAGGGGGCTCATCGCGATGGCGTTGATTTTGTAGCAGTATTTTTGCTTGATCGAGTCAATATTAAGGGTGGCGAAACTCGTATCTTTGAATCTGCTGGATCAGCTGGCTTACGTTTTACCTTAACTGAACCTTGGTCTTTATTGTTAATGAATGACGAACGCATGATTCATGAGTCCACGCCAATTCAGCCAATTGGGGATTATGGACACCGAGACACCTTGGTGCTTACTTTTAGATCCAACGGTTTTCAAGATTCACCCAAGAGTAGCCAGCAATAAATACGATGCGTTTTCGCTCTATTGGGTATACCCCTTTTATGCTCCTGGCACAAACCTGTGGCTTGCTTGGTTTTGGGTGTTATGCAGTAGTTCTCATGCCCTTGCAAGTGGAATGGCAATTAAGTAATTTGCAGTCAGGTTTAATAGCAAGCGCCTTCTTTTTTGGTTATATGCTGATTGTTCCATTGGCTACCGCACTAACTGATCGGATTGATGCACGCAAGGTCTATCTGCTTGGCGCGCTATCAGCTAGTGCTGGCTTGCTTGGAATGGGTTTATTTGCAAGTGGCTTTAAAACAGGGCTCTGTTTTATGGTGTTAAATGGGGCTGGTCTAGCGGGCACCTATATGCCGGGATTGAAAATATTATCCGATCGTATTCAGGCTGGTGAACTAACGCGCCATATTGCCTTTTACACTGCGTTTTTTGGTATTGGTACAGGTATCTCTTATTTAGCATCCGGCTGGATCTTGCATGGACTGGGTTGGCGTTATGTCTTTGGCTTGATTGCTCTGGGCCCTCTAAGTGCTTTTTTGATCGTTCTTTGCTTTATACCTGCCCTTACCCATGAAAAATGGAATGGCCCCATACATATTCGTTTGCGCGATATTTTCCCGATTGCTAAATGGCGGGAGGTGTTAAAAGATAAAAATGCAGCTGGTTTTATATTTGGGTATACCGCCCACTGTATTGAACTCTTTGCATCTCGCAGTTGGATCGTAGCCTTTTTTGGATTTTGCGCTACTGTATCCGGTGATGGTTTTATTTTTGCTGCTACCACCTTGGCTGGTTTAGTCAATTTCTTTGGCGTTCCTTCCTCTATTCTTGGAAATGAAATGGCCTTACGTATGGGTCGGCAAAAATGGATCTGCCTAGTGATGCTTGGCAGCGCAGTGATGGGTATCGTTCTCGCCTTATCCACCGGCCAATCTTGGTGGGTGATTGTGGTGCTTGCAATAGCGCATACTGTTTTCATCATGGCTGATTCTGCAACACTGACTGCTGGCCTGGTGATTAGCGCTCAGGAAAATATCAAAGGCGCTGCAATGGGCCTGCACTCCCTGATGGGATTTGGTGGCGGTATGCTGGGGCCTGCACTATTTGGTTTTGTATTGGATCTGTCCGCCTCAAAACATTCACAAATCTCTTGGGTATGGGCTTATTTTTCGGTTGTGATTTGGGGTGTTTTATTTGTTCTCTATGAACGTCGTCATGGTTGGTCAGGTAGGTTGAAAACGAATTCATGAAAGATTCTTTTGCGCCCAGCTCTTGTTATCACTGCGGTGGATTGGTTTTACCGCAGGATGAATATAAGGCGCAATTCGGAGGTATTTCTAGGATTTTCTGTTGTGCTGGCTGCATGGCAATTGCGCAAACAATTCATGGGGAAGGTCTAGAAGTGTTTTATGCCAGGCGCGCACAAAGTAGTGAGAAGCCGGCTGAGTATTTAGCTCGTAACGAAATTCCTGCAAGCTTATTGGCATATGACGATCTCTCTTTACGGGGGCGTTATACCCGTCCAAGTGGTGAGTTAGGATTGCTTGAGACGACACTGCGCTTAGAAAAAATTCGCTGTGCTGCTTGTGTCTGGTTATGTGAGCAGCATTTACGTAGGATATTGGGGGTGCGTGATGTGCAAATTAATTACGTTACCCAAAAAGCAAAAGTGATTTATGAGTCAGACAAAACAAGTTTGGCGCGCTTGTTATTTGAGATAGAGCGTATTGGATACGAGGCATGGCCATTCGAACCTTCTCTCTCGCAAGAAAAGGCTAAAAAGGAAAAGCGTCAACTCCTCACTAGAGTCGGGGTAGCGCTATTGGGCATGATGCAGGTCATGATGTATGCCTGGCCAACTTATGTTAGTCAGGAGCGTATTCCAGCCGAATACGATCTGCTATTAGGTTGGACAAGCTGGGTTTTAACTGTGCCAGTGATGGTGTATTCAGCTGGCCCTATATTCCAATCGGCATGGCGCAGTGTTCATTCATTTGCGCGAACACACATGTTGGGTATGGATGTGCCAATCGCTTTAGCCTTGGCTCTCGCATTTTTGGCTGGAACAATTAACCTCTTGACGGGTTTGGGTCAAAGTTACTTTGATTCAATCACTATGTTTGTAGCATTTATCTTGGCAGCGCGTTATGTGGAGTTGTTGGCTCGGCAAGATGCCCAAGGCGGGGCAGAGGCCTTAGCAAAACAGTTGCCCGCTACTTGCGAGCGGACTTTGGCATATCCTGACTTAAAAACGATTGAAGTCGTTCCGGTTGTCAACTGCCATCCTGGAGAGGTACTACGTGTTTCTCCTGGTGAGATTATTCCAGCGGATGGAATTTTGTTGGAATCAGAAAGTGCTGTAGATGAATCATTATTAACTGGTGAATCTAAGCCGATTGATAAAAAAGTGGGGGATTGTTTGTATGCTGGCACCCACAACATCCTCAATCCAATCTTTATGAGAATTGATGCGGTGGGGCAATCTACTCGAATTGCAGGAATTGCCTCACTTCTTGATCAGGCATTGATTGCAAAGCCTTTAATGGTTAGCCTTGCTGAAAAGTGGGCTGCTTATTTTGTGTGTTTTTTGTTATTCAGTGCAGTGCTCTCCTCCTTAATTTGGCTATATATAGATCCAAGTCGTGCATGGACTGTATTGGTAGCGGTATTAGTAGCGAGTTGCCCATGTGCCTTGTCCTTGGCCGTTCCTACCGCCATGGCTGCAGCCCAAGGCGCAGTTACCCGCTTGGGCTTGCTGATTGTGAGGGGGCATGTCTTGGAAGGCTTGGTGAAGACAACTGACCTGGTGTTGGACAAGACGGGAACATTGACGATGGGTGAGCCAGAACTTACGCAAATTATGAATCTGCGCAATGACTATACCGAGCAAGATGCGCTCGCGCTTGCCAGTGCGATGGAAGTGGGTCAACGCCATCCTTTGGCTCTATCTTTATTGCGCGCCACCCAGCTACGTCGACTGAATCTACCAATTCTCAGAGATGAAATCACCAATCAATTGGGTAAGGGTTTAAGGTGTGGGGCTTATCGCTTGGGTAGCGCAGCATGGACTGGCGTCATGCAAGATCCTGCTGCAGGTCAATATGGGCAGGTGCACTTGGTTGATGAGCGAGGCCTGATTGCCAGCTTTGTTTTCTTGGATACCCCGAGAGCAGGGTTAAGTGATTTATTGAATGCTGCAAAATCGAGAAAAATTACTATTCACTTAATATCGGGCGATGACCTTGCCACCGTCGCTTGGTGGGCTGAGAAGCTCAACATTACAAGTTACCGTGGTGGATGTAGTCCTGAGGATAAGTATGACTTCATCAAGGCGCTGCAAACAGAAGGGCGCCTTGTTTGGGCTATTGGCGATGGCGTTAATGATGCTCCTTTGCTTGCTAAGGCGGATGTTTCGATCGCTGTTGGATCTGGTGCACCGCTTGCATCAGCAGGTGCTGACGCAATCTTGACAGCCAGTTCCTTGAGTCCTTTGGCTAAAACACTTTTATTGGCTGATAAAACGCAGTTCATCATTAAAGAGAATTTAATCTGGGCATTTGTTTATAACGCATTGGCTATTCCGGCGGCCATGATGGGGTGGGTCAATCCTTGGGTAGCTGGCATCGGCATGTCACTATCGTCTTTAGCGGTTACTTTAAATGCCTGGCGTTTAAGAAAGGCTTAGACTACTCACATGGAAAGTCTGTATTTGCTCATTCCCTTGTCTTTAGGTTTAGTGGCCTTTTCTGCCTGGTTACTACGCTGGTCAGTAAAAAGTGGTCAGTATGACGACGTCAATGGACCTGGCCAAGCTATTTTGATGGATGACGATACGCCTGATTTAAAGCAGGTAAAAGAGAACCCAGATCAATTACCCGACTAATCTCCTTGGCTTTGCTTAGATTGATTAGGGTTTTCCATCAAATTTGTATTAGTCCCATCCTGTTTGATATAGATCAAACCGGCTCCAAGACCTTGCTTTGATAATCAATCCAGTCTATTTGGATTATGTCGCTGTTTGGTCACAACAAAAGGAGAGACCATGGGAATTACCGTGGGGAGTAATCAAGATACCTTTAACTACAAGGTTGTCAGTCAATTTGCCATGGTTACCGTACTTTGGGGAATTGTTGGCATGCTGGTGGGGCTTATCATCGCAGCCCAACTCATCTGGCCAGAAATTACTTTTAACATCCCTTGGCTTAGTTTTGGACGTTTGCGCCCATTACATACCAATGCAGTGATTTTTGCGTTTGGTGGCTCAGGCTTATTTGCCGCGTCCTACTATATTGTTCAGCGAACCTGTCAAACGCGACTGTTCTGCGATAAATTGGCTGCCTTTACTTTTTGGGGTTGGCAAGCAGTCATCGTTTTAGCAGCAGTGACTTTGCCGCTGGGTATTACCTCCTCCAAAGAATATGCCGAGCTTGAATGGCCTATCGACTTATTGATTACCGTTGTGTGGGTTGCATATGCAATTGTTTTTTTTGGCACGATTATTCAACGCAAAACAAAACATATTTATGTATCGAATTGGTTCTTCGGTGCTTATATCTTGGTAATTGCCATTCTTCATATTTTTAATAATTTGGAGATGCCTGCAAGTCTTTGGAAATCCTATTCCGCATACTCGGGAGTGCAAGATGCGATGGTTGAGTGGTGGTATGGTCATAATGCAGTTGGTTTTATGTTGACTACGAGCTTCTTGGGGATGATGTATTACTTCATTCCAAAGGAAGCTGAGCGCCCCATCTACTCCTATCGTTTATCAGTTGTCCACTTTTGGGCCTTAACCTTTACATATATGTGGGCAGGCCCTCACCATCTGCAGCACACTTCATTGCCTGACTGGACCCAGTCTCTTGGTACTGTTTTCTCTTTGATTTTGTTGGCACCATCATGGGGTGGCATGATCAACGGCATCATGACTTTGTCGGGTGCCTGGTATAAATTACGTAGCGACCCTATCTTAAAGTTCTTAGTAGTGGCTTTGTCCTTCTACGGCATGTCTACGTTTGAAGGTTCAATGATGTCGATTAAGACCGTCAATAGTCTGTCTCACTACACAGACTGGACGATTGGTCACGTGCACTCTGGTGCACTGGGCTGGGTTGGCATGATCACAATTGGCTCTTTGTACTATTTAATTCCCCGCTTAGTGGGTCAAAAAGATATGTACAGCACCCGTTGGATTGAGTTGCATTTCTGGATCGCAACAATCGGTGTGGTTTTATATATTGCTGCAATGTGGATCGCAGGTGTCATGCAAGGTTTGATGTGGAGAGCTTTTGAGCCTGATGGAACTTTGACTTATAGCTTTGTTGAGTCTGTCAAAGCGACCTATCCCTTCTATGTCATTCGTTTAGTTGGGGGGCTTTGCTACTTCGCAGGCATGCTATTGATGGCTTACAACGTATTTAAAACCGTTCAAGGTAAAAAGTTCGTGAATCCTCCAATCCCATTAACCATTCAACACTAATCAGGAGAAGAAAATGTCTCAAGAAAATAAATTCTTTTCCCATGAAACCATTGAAAAGAATGTGGGTTGGTTAATCATTTGCACAATCATTGCTGTTTCTTTTGCTGGCTTAGTGCAAATTATCCCTTTGTTCTTCCAGCACTCCACTACAGAGCCAAGCCCAGGTGTAGTGCCTTACACTGCACTGCGTTTAGCTGGGCGTGATGTGTATCAGCGGGAAGGTTGCGTGAACTGCCACTCGCAGCAAATTCGTACTCTGCGATCTGAGGTTGAGCGTTATGGGCCTTACTCCTTGGCTGGTGAATCTGTATTTGATCATCCATTCTTGTGGGGTAGTAAGCGTACCGGTCCAGATTTGGCGCGTGTTGGAGGGCGCTACTCCGATGAGTGGCATCAAATTCATTTAAATAATCCGCGGGATGTAGTGCCCGAGTCCATCATGCCAAGCTACCCCTGGTTGGCCAAGAGTCCTGCTGATGCATCTAGTATTTCGTCACACATGCTGGCGATGCGTCGATTGGGTGTTCCTTATACCGATGATGAGATTGCCAATGCATCCAAGGAGCTGGAAGGCAAGACAGAGTTAGATGCTTTAATTGCCTACCTTCAGGGACTTGGAATTAATCGCCGTTACATCACTATAGATGAGGTGGTTGTTAAGTAGCTACTTAACAACTAAATAGTCATGCAAGACATAACCCCCTATTTATCCGCCGCTTCCACGGTTATTGGTTTGATTTTTTTTATAGGAATTGTGTGGTGGGCTTGGTCGTCTAAAAGACAGACGGCCAATCAAGAGTCTGCCGAACTTCCATTCGATATTCCAGATGAATTTAGTAAGGACGAATCATGAGTGACTTTCTTAGTAGTGGCTGGAGTACTTACATTGCCTTAGTGGCTCTATTAGGTATTTTTTGGTGTATTTGGCTCTTATTTTCTCAACGCAAAGTCAAGGTCGTTCATACGCCGGATGGCGAAGTGGCAGATACCGGCCACGTATGGGATGGAGATTTACGGGAGTTAAATAACCCATTGCCACGTTGGTGGATGTGGATGTTCTTGTTCTCCTGTATTTTTGGCTTGGTATATTTAGTACTCTTTCCAGGTCTAGGCTCTTTTCCTGGAATCATGGGCTATAGCACCCGTGGCTCTTTGATGCAGTCGATGGAAACATCGAATGAGGAGTTAAAGCCGGTGATGTCCAAGTACGTCAATATGGATATTGTTGACGTAGCTGCCGATCCAAAAGCCCTCGAAATGGGTCAGCGTTTATTCTTAAATTCATGTGCCCAGTGCCATGGTTCTGATGCCGGTGGAGCTAAAGGCTTTCCAAACCTCGCCGATGGTGACTGGCTTTATGGCGGTTCTCCAGAGAACATTAAGGCAACAATTACTTATGGCCGCGGAGGAGCAATGCCTGCATTTGGAGCGGTTCTCACTAGTGCACAAATTAAAGATGTTGCAAATTACATTCGTAGCCTCTCCGGTCTGCCTGTAGATGATTTAAAAGCAGCTAGGGGTGCTGAAGTGTTTAAGACATATTGCGTTGCTTGCCATGGCGCAGATGCTAAGGGCAATATTGTTATTGGCGCACCTAACTTAACCGATAAAACATGGTTATACGGTAGCTCTGAGAATACTATTACCGAAACACTGCTCAAAGGCAGAAATGGTGTGATGCCCGCTCAAGACAAAGTATTAAGTCCTGAAAAAATTCAACTCTTAACTGCTTATGTATGGAGTCTCTCTAACAATAAGCCCTCTCAATCAAAGCAATAAATGTTAGAAAATTCGCCGGTGGGGAAGCCCATTCCAATTGATGTAATAGAGGAATCTCTTTATGAGGTCCGGCGAAAGATTTACCCTCGTTCTGTTTCAGGCCTCTTTGCGCGTTGGCGTCTTATCCTAGTCATTGCTACCCAGTTACTCTTTTATGGATTACCTTGGGTAAGTTGGAATGGTCGTCAAGCTATTCTCTTTGATTTGGTGCAGCGTAAGTTTTATATCTTTGGCCTGGTGTTGTGGCCACAGGATATTATTTACCTGACTCTACTGTTGATTCTTTCAGCTCTTGCGCTCTTCCTATTTACGGCAATCGCAGGACGCCTGTTTTGTGGTTACGCATGTCCGCAAACGGTCTATACCGAAATTTTTATGTGGATCGAGCGCCAGGTTGAGGGCGATCGTTTTGCCCGCATCCGCCTAGATGGGGAGGAATGGCCATGGAGTTTCCGGAAGTGGCGTTTAAAGGTCACCAAGCATTTCCTCTGGCTTCTCATCGCTTTTTGGACTGGGTTTACTTTTATAGGGTACTTCACCCCAATCGATAGTTTGGGTGCGGCGCTTGTGCACCTGACGCTTGGACCTTGGCAGACTTTCTGGCTTTGTTTTTATGCTTTTGCAACTTGGGGCAATGCAGGCTTTATGCGCGAGCAGGTTTGTAAATATATGTGCCCCTATGCGCGCTTCCAGAGTGTGATGGTTGATAAGGATACGTTTTTAGTTACATACGATAAGGTACGCGGCGATCCGCGTGGGAGTCGCAGCAAGTCCGTAGATCATACTGCCTTAGGTTTGGGTGATTGTGTTGATTGCAGCATCTGCGTTCAGGTATGTCCCACGGGCATTGATATTCGGGATGGCTTGCAATATATGTGCATCGGATGCGGAGCTTGCATTGATGCCTGCAATCAGGTGATGGAAAAAGTCAACTATCCAAAAGGTTTAATTCGCTACACCACCGAGAATGCAGTTGAGTTTAAGGAGTCCAATCAAAGCGCAATTCGACATATTTTGCGACCACGTGTATTGATTTATACCGCCTTTATTGTGATATTAACGTCGGCGTTCATGTTTTCTCTCGTGACCCGTAATCCCTTGAGAGTCGATGTGATGCGTGATCGCGGAGCTTTGGCACGCGAGGTGGATGGTGCTCGCATTGAGAATGTCTATCGAATTCAGATGATGAATGCATCTGAGCATCCACTGAAGGTGAGCATGCAAGCCAAGGGGCTGGAGGATCTGATGATTCTCAATTCGCAAGGCAATGAAGTGAAAGAAATCATTGTTGAGCCAGCAAGCAACCAACTATTGCCGGTTAAAGTAAGCGCAAAGATTGGTCAAGATGCGCCGGGAACTTACCCAATTCAGTTTGATGTTAGTGCGCAAGAGCAGGATGGTGCAAAATTAATCATTCATACGCGTGATGAAAAATCTAGTTTTATTATTCCCCGTTAAGCCTTACAGCGAAAGATGGAGAGGTGAGCATGTCATATCAAGAGAGCAATAAACCCTGGTGGAAACAGCTTTGGCCTTGGCTATTAATTAGTGGACCAGCAATAGCTGTGATTGGCTGCGCAATTACTATTTGGTTGGCTTATAACCTTTACGCAGATGTTTCCTTGCATGAGGGGATCGTCAAGCAGGGTCTTAAAGTTGAGCAGGTTAGCAAGTGAAATACCGCATCCTCCTTTGGATTCTTTGGCCATCCTTTTTGGTTTCTGGTCTCGCAGAGGGATTTCTATTTAGCTTTGTCCAGCCCGACGATTTGGTATTTTTTGGTCATCATCCGAATATTTCTGATGAGGGTATTTATACCTTGGGATTTTTTGCTATTTGGATTTTCTGCGCGCTTTCAAGCGCCTTAACCACTTATATATTGCCTGGAATTGATACCGATAGTGCTGGAAAAGATCGAGGGCTCTTGTAGGGCTTACGGTATTTTTTTGAGGATACGGGCTCGTTCAGGATTTGGTATTCCGGCAAGTTCGTAGAGTCCGTCCACATCAATGAGTTTGATGTGACGCTGTTTGATTTGCACTAACCCCGATTCAGCAAAACGAGAAAGCATGCGGCTTACAGTCTCAATCTGAATTCCCAGATAGCTAGCAATTTCCACGCGACTCATTGGTAAATCAAATTCATGATTGAGGTAGCCTCGGGCAGCTAAACGTTGTGATAAATTGAGCAAAAAAGCTGCCAAGCGCTCTTCAGCGCGCATGGTTCCTAGGGAGAGTAGGTGGCGTTGGTCTTGTGTGAGTTCGCGACTCAGAATGCGGTGAAATTGCTGTTGCAGTGCCGGTATTTGGCGAGCCAGGTCCTCAAAAGCTTCGTAGCGAATAATGCAGACTTCGCTTTCCTCTACCGCAATTGCTTCGGATTGATACTGACCCTCACCAATGCCATCTAAGCCGATAATTTCACCCGGTAGATGAAATCCAATGACTTGTTGGCGTCCGTCTTCTAGAGCATATTCTGTTTTCAGAGTACCAAAGCGCACACTGTAAACTGAGCTGAGCGGATCACCATGGCGATATAGACTTTCCCCTTTTTTGAGGTGTACTCTTTCTTTGACGAGCGTATCAATTTTGCTGATATCACTTGCAGTAATTCCGACTGGTAAGCAAAACTGTCCCAATACACATACTGAGCATTTGCTGGCGGGATTATCAGAGTGATAGAAATTCATGATGGATCTAATTATCAGACAAGTTTATGCTATTAGGGTGAATCCTAACCTTTCATTAATGCATATTTCGACAGGTATTTATGCTCACTAGCAGTCTACTATTGGCGGTTTTCCTGGGTGCCCTCGTGAGTGGTTGGCATTGCGCCTTAATGTGCGGTGGGATTGCGGCAGCAATTGAGCGACCTATTCAGATTGCTAGGCCGCTCCAAACCCCCTCTCAACTGTTTTATCTTCAATTAATCATGCACTTAGGGCGTTTAACCACCTACGTCTTATTGGGCTCGATCGCTGCAGCGATTGGCGTGGCAGTATGGCAGCAAAATATCATTCCCCTACAGAGACCCTTATTTGCTTTCACTTCTGTCATTTTGATATTCATGGCCTATCGCTTGCTACAACAAAGACCGAGCAGATCTTTGCCGGGTAGTCGGTGGTTTAGTTCAACAGTGGCCGGTTATTGGGCTAAATATCTGGGGCATTTCGCTAGCGGTTCGTCTCGCTGGTTTAGCGGTATGTTGTGGGGTTTGGTTCCTTGCGGGCTGGTTTATAGCGTTCTGCCCTTGGCATTTTTATCTGGGGATGTATTGACTGGCGCCACTTTAATGCTAGCTTTTGGTTTGGGTACACTGCCTAACTTACTGCTCATCTCTAAATTTTCAGCGGTCTTAACTCAATTTGCTCAATATAGTTGGGTGCGTTATTTAGCGGCGAGTTTATTGTTCGCTGCAGGCGCTTTTGGTTTATATCGAGCTTGGGTACTTCCTGTGGCTTTATTAAAAGGTGGCTTCTGTATTACTTAGGGCTGCTTCAATACCATTTTTTAGGTTCGCAAATAAACAATTGGGCGCCAAAGACTCAATGAAGCCACTGCGCACTGATATACCATGAGGTTGATGTTCTAGGCCGCAAATAATCAGTTTGATTTGATTGGCTTTGCACAGACGGTTTAATTCAAGAATCGCCTCCATGCCTGATGAGTCAATATAGATCACATTCTTCAAATCTAGAATGAGCGCATCACTAGGTAAATTGTCTTCAATGGTTTCTACTAATTTGACCGCACCAAAAAAGATAGCGCCATAAATTCGATATGCGTCTATTTTTCCTTGTTGATTTTCTAATTCAGGAAAATCATGGGTATTCGTACGCTCGCAGCGAGAAAGGCTAGAGATGCGGTAAATGAAAGTGACAAACGCTAACAATAGACCTACTTGAACTGCTACTGTGAGATCAAGTATGACGGTTAAGAAAAATACGCTGAGCATAGTGAGGCGATAAGGCAGGCGAAATTGCCTGAGCTCAAAAAACTTTTTCCATTCGCCCATATTCCAGGCTACATACATCAAGATAGCGGCAAGACAGGCGAGGGGGATTTCTTTCGCTAATGGTGCTGCTAATAACACAATGATCAACAGGGTAAGAGAGTGCACGATACCAGCGATGGGGGTGGTGGCACCACTTTGTATATTGGTGACGGTGCGTGCAATGGTGCCGGTGGCCGGCATACCGCCAAAGAAGGGGCAAATCAAGTTGGCGATGCCTTGCGCCATTAACTCTTGATTGGAGTTGTGCCGGTCATGTATGAGGCCGTCTGCAACCCTGGCACACAGCAGGGATTCAATTGCGCCAAGTAATGCAAGAGTGAGTGCGGGTGTAATGACAAATTGTGAAGTACTCCAGTTGATCGGAATCCACTCAAAGCTTGGTAAGCCAGATGGAATACCGCCAAAGCGACTTCCTATAGTGTCAACCGGCAAACTAAATGCGGCAGTGATGATGGTGGCAAAGATCATCGCAATGACAGTTCCTGGAATATGCCCTAACCATCCTAAACGGCTCTGAAATACCCGCCAAATCACCAAAATAGCAAGACTGGCCAGCGCAAGTGTTAATGCAAAAGGATTTAATGTATCGGCAGCAGCATACAGGGCATGGATTGCATTAAAAAATTCAGCGGGCATCTTGGCAATTGATAAACCAAAGAACTCTTTGATCTGAGATAAACCAATTAAGAATGCAATGCCATTAGTAAAACCAATAATCACCGCAATCGGTATAAAGCGAACCAATGTACCGAGACGAAACACACCCATCAAAAATAAAAAAATACCCGACATGGCCGTGGCCAGCAAGAGGTTGGAGACGCCATAGCGATCGACAATGCCATAGACAATCACAATAAAGGCCCCGGCTGGGCCGCCAATTTGCACGCGACTGCCACCCAGTAGGGCAATGAATCCACCTGCAATAATGGCTGTAAAAATGCCTGCTTCAGGTTTTAGTCCGCTGGCAATCGCAAAAGCCATTGCTAGCGGAAGTGCCACTACGCCAACAGTTAAGCCAGCAAAAACATCTTTTAAAAAGAGCGCTCGATCATAGCCCTTAAAGGAGTTGACTATTTTTGGGTAAAAGAACATGAATGACGGATGAGAAAGAGGCTCTTTATTAGCCCATTCGATTACCCAGGTGATATGCAATCAGAGCTGCTAATGCAGAAACGCAACTGCCCCAAACCATATCAATGATGGCCAGCCTGGTTGAAAAATCTCGTATCACGGCCAAGCAGGTTAAGTCGTAAGTCATGTAACAGAAGAAGCCAAACAGGGCGCCATATTGCAAGGCGGATAACCAAGACTGTTTTGAGAGGGCCGGAATGATGACAAAAATACTTGCGCCCAACGCATACAGAATATAAAAGGCGAGGCCAGCAAATAGTTTGGGCTCACCAGACATGAGGGTGCCCATGTCATCTCGATAGAGATTTTTAGCTATTCCCAAAAGCCAAATTAAATCAATGGCAACTAGGCTCACTAGGAAGGAAAAATAAACCGTAAGGTATGTCAGCACTTTCGATTTCCTTTGCGCAATAAAGGGGACATAATTAACATTATGAGGTATGGATGTGTTTCATAGTTGAATTTACAGGAGGTTTATATGTTTAAGCATTTATTGGTACCGGTAGATGGTTCAGATGTAAGCAAAAAAGCACTCAAAAAAGTAGCTGCCTTAGCAAAAAGTGATGGCGCATTAATTACCTTGGTATATGTTTCAGATCCCACGCCTCCCTTGGTTTATTCCGATAGCACCATGGGCTACAGCATTACCCAGAAGGAGCACTTAAGCGCTTGCGATGCTTTTGCTAAAGAGGTTTTTAAAAAGGCTAGCGCTCAATTGGGTGCCGAGATAAATGCTAAATCAGTACACATCTCGAATTCAAATTTAGCAGAAGGCATTTTGGATGGCGCCAAGAAAGCAAAAGCAGATGTGATCGTCATGGCATCCCATAAGCGTACCGGCATTACAGGATTCCTCTTGGGCAGTGAAACACATGAGGTCATCGTACACTCCAAGCTACCAGTCTTGGTTTTAGGGTAGGGCAGAATAGTTCTTAATGGGGGTGCCCAGCAGCAGAATTTCTCGTGTGAGGCCGCTACTATCTCCATCTCGCATTGACCAGAGATCGAGCTGCATGCGAGGAGAGTAAGGGTCAACATATACCCCATCTTTTCTTAATTCAAAATGTAGGTGTGGCCCAGTTGATCTTCCAGTGGTTCCAACGGAGCCGATTTCAACGCCACGCCTCACTTCATTGCCCATCTCTAGTTCTGGATTAAAACTGCTCAGATGGGCATAGTAAGTGTGATAGCCGCCGGCATGTTCCAGAACAATCAAATTGCCATACGCACCGCTATACCCAAGGTGAACCACTTTGCCATTTGCTACGCTAAATACAGGCGTACCAATTGGAGCGGCGTAATCAATCCCCATATGAGCACGATAGCGCTGACCAGGTGGATTACCCATTTTGGTTTTGCTTGAGGCAACAACAGTTGATTTAGTTGATTTGGATGATTTTCTACTGCCAGTTACTGGAACTTGTCCTACACCTCTAGAGATCCTTCGATAGCTTAAGGGGTTTGTCCAGAAAGAGCGTTCCAGAGCTTCACCGGTGGCGGTATAAAAACCACCTGGAATGTCGCCGCGTTCCAGCCAGTAGGCACTTGAAAATACTTCACCATTGGATGGGTCAATAATTTCAGCCGCCCAAATTTGCGCCCAATGTTCACGATCACCAAAATCAACAATTAATCTCACAACACTGTTGGTATTTTCAAGAGAATTACTATCCTCAGGGTAAATTTGTTTTATTAAAGAATTTAGTTCCCAAACAAGTTCAACAGGCAGTTTGTCGCCCACCTTTCGAGGGTCATATAAAACATCGCGTAAGGAGATATCTATTTCGGTGAAACGCTTTGCTTCATCTTTGAGATAGTCTTGCTCAATTAGATAGCCACCGGCAGCAAGCGGAGTAAAAGTCCAAATCTCGGTTTTGCTATCTTGGATAGGGCCATTCATGATGCTCAGAGAGTCAAAGCGATTGCGAGTGCCAAATGCCACTGCATAAGGAATGCAGTTACCACGCATATGATCAAAAAAAGTTTTGGTTTGCTCTTTAAAAAACTCAGAAAATGGTTTGTCGGTAATGCCAACCTTAGCGGGTAAATTATCTTCAAAGAAGCTTCTAGCTAGGCAGCCGCGTTCAATTCGATAATCCAAATTCCCATCGATATCGCCCGTTAAGGAGTTGGCGCTTTTGCGCTGGAATAATTCGGGATTGAGGCTCATGCTCATGGCTGGGGCGCGCGACGATAAGTCCTTGAGACCCATTTGCTTAGTGCTTTGACTATGGGTGCGCTTATGAACCTGTGGTTTTTTATTATCTATCGTGGTTTGAGCCAGTGCACGATTAAAAACACCTATACCAATGAATTGAATTAGGGCAAATGTACATGCTACTAAAAGCTGTAACCCTCTTTTCTTGAGGATGAATGGATGTTGAGCTATTTTCTTCACGTTGCCATTATCTAATAATGTGAGCTGCCGTCCTGATATTTGTTCTGCGCCGTAATGGGGGATATGCGGGCTGCTTAACCCTCATGCATGTGGTGTTAAGAGAGGTCTTTTAAATGCAGGGTGCGCAAATGAGGCGCTAGTCGATAGGTTGCCAGTACCACAAGAATAGTGATGAATCCCCCAAAAGCAATTGAGGGAACCAAGCCCATTAAGCTAGCCGCAATTCCAGACTCTAGAGCACCCAATTCATTCGATGAGCCGATAAAGATGCCATTGATTGCGCTGACTCGCCCACGAATATGATCTGGTGTAGTTAATTGCATGATGCTGGTTCTAATAACCACCGAATACGAGTCACAACATCCTGAAATAAAGAGGAAAAAAGCGCAAAGCCAGAGAGTGCTTGAAAAGCCAAAGGCAATGATGGCTAGCCCGAAACCTAAAACAGAAATAAAGAGTTGTTTACCAGAGTCCGATAGTGGTGGGCGGCGTGCTAAATAGATTCCAACAATGGCGGCGCCGGCAGCAGGTGCTGCACGTAAGATGCCCAGTATTTCGGGGCCACCATTGAGCACTTCCTTAACAAAAGCCGGCAGAATGGAAACCGCTCCTCCAAATAAGACTGCAAACATATCCAGCGCCATGATACTTAGAATAAGTTCATGTTTGCGAACATAATGAAAGCCTTCTAAGAAACTCTTAACGAAGTGCGTGGTGGGGCGATCTGCTTTTTCTCTGTGAGCCTGGATAAAGCTCACCCCATATAAGCCAATAAATCCGCAGAATGCTGCCAGCCCATAGGTCCACTGTAAGCCTGCAAACCCGATCATTAGGCCACCTAGGCCGGGTCCTGCAACCACGCAAAACTGAAAGGCTGAGGTGGAATAGGCGGTATAGCGTGATAGATGCTCCCTGGGAATAATTTGTCCAAACAGAGCATGAAAAGAGGGTCGCAATAAAGCGCGCCCGATACCAATAAAGGCAACTGCGGTATAGATTAAGGGCACTGGGTTGGTAAACCAATTTAAAGCAATTGCCACTAAAAAAAGGGCAACCCCAATATGTACTAGGCAAGCAATTGCTGAGATTGCTTTACGGGAGTAGTGATCAACCGCATGACCGGCATAGAGGGCGAATGCGAAATAAGGAACAAGCTCCGCTAGGCCAATCAACCCAAGTGACACCACGCTATTGGTAATGTTGTAAAGATGCCAGCCTACCGCCACCATTAAAACTTGGTAACTCAGCGTTGCACCTACGCGATAAAGCAATAGGGTTCTAAAGGCTTTGCCTGTATGCATTAATGGATGTTATTTTTCATTTAAAACAACATTAATAAAGGCGAAACTAGTGCGTTGATGAGCCAAAGGAAAAAATGACTTAAGGGCTCCATCCATAGGCCTCCAATGATGCCGGTAAAGGCCAGACCCATCACAATAAAAAATCCCCAGGGCTCAATTCTTCCAAGGGCGATGGATTGTCTGGCTGGTAATAGGCCGGCCAGAATGCGACCGCCATCTAAGGGTGGAATGGGGAATAAATTGAAGACCAACAGACCAATGTTCCACATCACCCCGGCTTGTGCCATCTTGGTAAAGAAAGGCTCCTGAATATCCATCAGTTTGAGTAAAACCCAAATAATCGCCCAAACGAGCGCTTGAATAAAATTAGCCCCTGGTCCAGCCAAGGCGACCCAAATTGAATCGATTTTGGGGTTTCGTAAGCGATCAAAGCGCACTGGAACCGGTTTGGCGTAACCAAACAAAAATGGTGAACCCGTTAAAATGAGGAGCAGAGGTAGCAAAATAGTACCAACTGGATCGATGTGCTTGGCAGGATTGAGGGTAACGCGCCCTAGTACGTAAGCAGTGTTATCCCCCAATTTGCGGGCAGCATAACCATGGGCTGCCTCGTGGATGGTGATGGCGAAAATCAAAGGAATCGCATTTATTGCGATAGCTTGGATAGAATAGTCAGTAATCATGGCAATATGATATCCATAGGAGCAAAAAGTGACTGAAGATAAGAAAACTGATACAAAAACCCCGGTGCGCACTGTAGCGGCCAAGCCTCCCCTCCGCCCAGCGGCGCCCAAAGGCCCGCAAGGTGCCGGTGGACGGCCTCAGGCTGGTTTTGGGGGTGGAAAAGGCATGATGCGTAAGGCTGGCCGCGGGCGATAGTGGATAATTAACCCATTGATTAATGGAATGACAGAGGATTGAATATGAATGAATGGCAACACGAGCCTAAAGAAGTAATCAACAAAAAAATCATTACCTTGGTTGTGATGTTGGCTATTGCTACTAGTTTGGCTATCTTATTTGCATTGGTTGCGGCGCATATTGGCTACGTGTTTGGTTAAGCTAATTAGCTGATGTTGAGTCAACGCCAGCCCGCTGTCTTTGTGGGCCATGGCAGCCCAATGTATGCACTTGAACCCAACCGCTACACTGCGGCTTGGACTACATTAGGAAAATCCCTAAAGCGCCCTGATGCGATTTTGGTAGTGTCTGCTCATTGGGTAACTCGAGGTGTTTGGGTTACCGCCATGAGTAAACCTAAAACAATTCATGATTTTGGCGGTTTTCCGCAAGCCTTGTTCGATGTTCAGTATCCTGCGCCAGGATGCCCTGCGCTGGCTGACCGAGTGCAAGAACTTTTGAATATTCCTGTCACGCTTGAAGAGAATGAGTGGGGGCTAGACCATGGTGCATGGTCTGTCCTGAAGTATCTTTATCCCCATGCTGATATACCAGTTGTGCAATTGAGTTTAGATGGATCTAAGTCGGCTAGTGAGCATTACGAGCTTGCAAAGCAACTCCGGCCACTGCGCGATGAAAATATTTTGATGCTGAGTAGCGGCAATGTTGTGCATAATTTGCGCACTATTGATTGGCATGATGATGCCAAAGTGTATCCGTGGGCCAATCAATTTAACCAATTTTTTATTTCACGCATGCATTCCAGAGAGCACGCACCATTGGTTGCGTGGGAGGATTTTGGTGATGCCGCCCATCTTTCCATTCCAACACCGGAACACTATTGGCCAGCCTTGTATACCTTGGCTCTACAGGATGAGCATGAGCAAGCTCAGATTCTGATTGATGGGATTGAGATGAGCTCTATTGGTATGTTGAGTTTTATTGTTAAATAAAACCTAAAACCCCCAGTAAGCCGCCAAGCGCAATGAGATAGAGTGGGTGCCAGCGAGTGAAGAGAGTGAGAGCTACCGCGAGCGCTGTTAATGCATAAGCAGCCATGCTCTGATCAATCTGTAAAGCTAGCTCCCAAGAAGAGGAAAGCACCAAACCAACTGCGAGAGAGCCTGCAGCAAATTGAATGGTTCTTTGGGCGCGTAAGTCTTGCATGTTATTGAGGTAGCGCTGCAGGAAAAAAATCATGATCGATGACGGCCAGCAGATGGCCAGGGTGGCGACTAATGCCCCCAGCAAGCCGCTCACTTTCCATCCAATCAGCGCAACAATCAGGCCATTTGGCCCTGGCGCAGCCTGGGCAATAGCAAAAAAATCAGAAAAGGTTTGTACATCTATCCAGTGTTCTTGCTCTACTGTAATCTTTAACAGAACTGGGAGTAGGGCATTAATTCCTCCAAAAGCTACAAGAGAGAATGCAGACAGTTTTAGGAAAAGACTAATTAGTGGACTAATCATGCTTTGTTTTCCGCCATGCGATTAATAGTGCAAATGGGGCGGTAATCAGAACTACCCAACCCAGTGCTAAATGAAAGTAGATCGCAATAATCATGGTTAGGGCTACGGCCACGAGCATTGGTGGATAACGAAATTCAGTGCGAAGCATCTTCAGGCCGGTGCTGGCAATGAGCCCCACTCCTACTGCAGAAATGCCGCGCAGCAAGCCTTGGACTGCAGGCATAAAGCTGTAGCTCTCATACAGCATGCCCAGAAGAACTACGATGATGATGGGTGCGAACATCAGGCCAGTCACCGCTGCAACAGCACCACGCACACCCGCAAATTTACTGCCAACACAAACCGCTAAATTCATAATATTCGGGCCGGGCGCAATTTGACAGATGCCTAGCATCGCACTGAACTCTTCAGGGCTAAGCCATTTTTCTTTTTCTACGATAGTGCGCCTTGCCCAGGGTAAGACGCCCCCAAACCCAGAAAGGCCAATTCTACAAAATCCAGTAAAGAGTTCGGAGGGGCTCAGTTTTTTTTGATGGCTATCCATGCTAACTAAGGAGAGTAAGGATAAGGAATAGGTTTATTTTCTAGCCAGGCCTCGAGGGTTTCTGTAATACCCTTGGAGAAGGTTTGAAAAATAGGCTCAGCAACAAATCCAAGATGGGGTGTCGCCAAGAGATTGGCGGTGTTTCGTAAGGGATCGTTGCAAGCTAGTGGCTCTATATCAAACACATCAATAGCCGCTTGACCAGGTCTGCCCTTGGCCAGCGCTGCTGGGAGATCTTGCATCTTGATTAATGCTGAGCGCGAGGTGTTTACCAAAATAGAGTCGGGTCGCATCCAGGATAGTTGTTGTGCACCCAATAAGTCCTGGGTTTTGGGGCTGGATACCAAATGCAAGCTAACTACCTTTGATGTTCTTAATAACTCCTCTAGGCTGACGTAACTCGCATTTTCTGCTTGGGCTCTTTCATGGGTCATATTCGGACTCCATGTAACTACTTCCATACCAAAGGCCATACCTACTTTTGCAACTCGACTACCAATAGCGCCAAGTCCTATGATGCCTAAACGCTCACCAGCAAGTATGGGTAGCACAGAATGCTCGTTGCGCCACGCGCCTGTTTTTATTAGATTATTTTGATCAATTAAGCGCTTAGATGCACCCAAAATTAAAGACCAAGTTAATTCGGTGGTGGTTTCTTTTGATGGGCCTCCTGGGGTACAGCCAATCGGAATATTGCTGGAAATCAATGCATCTGAGGCAAGCGTCCCATTGCGCATACCGGTAAACATCAGGAATTTCAATTTTGGTAAGCGGGCAATGAACTCGCTATCAAATGGGGTGCGGTCACGAACAATGACTATGGCATCCGCATTTTCTGTGGCTTGATATAAAGCTTCGCCACGCAATGGCTCATGGTGGATGATGACGTTCGCCAGCTTGTCGATTTTTTCCCAAGATGAGTAGCGACGGAGCGCAAACTCATAATCCCCGAGGATAACGATATTGGGTAGTATGCTCATAGGAATTTGACTGTGATTGATTTCTGTGATCCTTCATTCTAATTCTACTGTTGAGATTCAATTTAAAGTAGTGCAATAAATTCTTAAGAAGCGCAAAATGAAGCTGTTTAAGAAAATAAAGGTATCTTTATGGACTCAATTACACCTAAGTCAATTTTTGATCAACGGCGTGAATTAATTAAAGCTGCCGCAGCCGGTAGTTTTGGTCTGAGTTTGGCCTCATGGTTTTCGCGGGAAGCGCTCGCTATGGCGCCTGAAAAACTCGCGGCCACTGCAAACCCCCTCTATTCCAGCAAAGTTGATGTGACGCCATATAAGTCAGCGACCACCTACAACAACTTTTATGAATTTGGGACAGATAAAACCGATCCAGCTGCTTATGCCTCCAGTTTGCAGACGCGTCCTTGGACTATCACCATTGACGGTCTAGTTAAAAAGCCCCAGACCTTGGATATTGATGCCCTATTAAAGCTAGCCCCCATGGAGGAACGTATTTATCGCATGCGTTGTGTTGAGGGTTGGTCGATGGTGATTCCTTGGGACGGTTATTCCTTATCTAAATTATTGAGCAAAGTCGAGCCACTTGGATCAGCTAAGTATGTGGAGTTCATTTCACTTGCTGATAGTAAGCAGATGCCCGGAGTAAAGAGTTCTATCATTGAGTGGCCATATCGTGAAGGCCTGCGGCTAGATGAGGCAATGAACCCACTGACTTTACTAACGTTTGGCATGTATGGCGAGTTATTGCCTAAGCAAAATGGCGCACCCGTTCGCATAGTAGTGCCCTGGAAATATGGTTTTAAAAGTGCAAAGTCAATTATCAAAATTCGCTTAACCGAAGAGATGCCCAAGACCAGTTGGAATATGTTTGATGCCCATGAATATGGTTTCTACTCTAATGTGAATCCTACGGTAGATCATCCTCGCTGGAGCCAGGCTACTGAACGTCGTATTGGTGATTCGAAAGGTGTATTTGCCCCCAAGATTAAAACCGAGATGTTTAACGGATATGGTGATCAAGTTGCCAGTATGTACAGCGGCATGGATTTAAAAAAATACTATTAAGCACTGCTAAATCTCCTGGTTTCAATTTGATGAAGATGCTTCTTTTTCTGTTTGCTTTACTCCCATTGGGCCGTCTAGTGTGGTTGGGTATGAGTGATGGTTTAGGCGCTAATCCAATTGAATTCATCACGCGGTCTACAGGTACTTGGGCACTCGTATTGCTTTGTATCACCTTGACCATGACACCTTTACGACTGATCACCGGTTCGACCTTTTGGATCAAGCAAAGACGCATGCTTGGATTGTTTTGCTTCTTCTACGCTAGCCTGCATTTCTTAATCTGGTTGGCTTTGGATCAAGGTTTTGACCTGGATGCCATGCTCCACGATGTAGTGAGGCGACCTTTCATCACAATGGGATTTTTAAGTTACCTGCTTTTAGTTCCACTGGCACTGACATCAAACCATTGGGCGCAAAAGAAATTAGGTCGACGATGGGCTTTATTGCATCGATTGATTTATTTCATTGTCGGCACTGTGATCTTGCACTATTGGTGGCACAAGGCCGGGAAAAATGATGTCAATATAGTGGAGATATACGCGACTATCTTGGCGCTATTGTTGTTGTGCAGAATCCCATCCATCAAAACCAAAGTTCAAAGCCTATTTAGATGAAGCTCACTTTGATTAAAACAGCATATGTGCTCTCATTGGTCCTGAGCTGCATCAGCATTTCCCCAAGTTATGCGCAAATGGCTGAACAAGCTGAGCCTGTGAAAACCATTGCTACGCTTGATGTGCCGCGCTATATGGGTACTTGGTATGAGATTGCTAAATTTCCAAATTGGTTTCAGAAAAAATGCGTTGCTAATACCAAGGCGATTTATACGCCAAAGGATGGTGCGGGCATTCAAGTGCTCAATAGCTGTAAAACTGCTGGCGGTGAGATAACTCAGGCAGAAGGCTTGGCCCGTCAAATCGGCCCGATAGACTCCCCAAAACTAGAGGTACGCTTTGCACCATCATGGCTAGGTTTTCTACCTTTTGTTTGGGGTGATTATTGGGTGATTGATATTGATCCCCAGTACCAGGTGGCTGCAGTGAGCGATCCCAAGCGCGAGTATCTCTGGGTGCTCTCCAGAAATCCCCAGCTTGATAATAAGGTTTATCAAGAGCTATTACAGCGCTTGGAAAAGCAGCACTTTGATATCAGCAAGTTAGAACTAACAAAACAATAAGCTGTGCTTTTTAGTTTAGGTTCTATGCCCTGGGTTTGGTAAGGGAACCATGATTGATTGACCGGGCGTTGAGCATCCCTGATCGCAACAGCGGCCAGGTTGTTTATTTTTGGTAATGGCGCGTTCCTCATTGCTCGTGAGCACGCCCCTATCTAGAAGCCGCTCAACTAATTCGACTTTATTTCCAATGGGGTATTGGCGATAAATTTCTTTTTTCATCGCTGCAGGTGAACCGCCGCCATGCAAGCTAATGACAGAGTACCAACCTCCTTGATAGGAGGCAGTCAAATCCTCTATAAATCTAGCGACCTCAACGCGCTTATCGTAAGGGACTACTGGGTTAGCGCGCAATACTTCAGCTAAGGTTGCAGCGGTAGCGGGGTTGTGATCCTCATCCGGTCCTGGTAGGGCTACGATTAAGCCACCCGAAACTTCATGTGCAAGCCGGTGCATGTCATATATCTGAGTTGCTAATAATAATTTGCCGATATTAGAAAACACAGGTTCAGGCATAAATGATTTGCTGTAAGGGTC
Source organism: Polynucleobacter sphagniphilus (assembly GCF_029892205.1). NCBI lineage: Bacteria > Pseudomonadati > Pseudomonadota > Betaproteobacteria > Burkholderiales > Burkholderiaceae > Polynucleobacter > Polynucleobacter sphagniphilus. Next base: position 310,485 of record NZ_JARXVX010000002.1, on the reverse strand, counting down.
TTGAGTCCCATAGACGCTAGCTGCTACGCCACAGGCATAAAAACCTTCAGTAATCTTAATTAACTCAACCATGGGGTCGCGTAAGTTAGATTTCTCCTCTGGATCAAAACCATTGGCCTCGCACATCAATGCGCCGGCCCCAATTAGCAGATCACCAAAGCCGGCTCTTGCTGCAATACAGCTATGGCGATGATGGGTTGCATAGTTATAAGTTAATGCACTGGAGTGCTCCCACTCACCTGCATAAAAAACTCGGTCCCAGGGAACAAATACCTTATCGAAAATAACCACACCAGTGGATTGGCCGTAGTTACTTGAGAAGAGTGGTTTTCCATGCTCTACTTTTTCGCCAGGTCGTCCAGCAGGGCGAGCTACGATAGTGATTCCCTTGGCGTCGACTGGAATAGCGCAACAAATGGCAAAGGCAGCATCTTCTTTGCCCATATTGCGGCCAGGCATGACTAAGAACTCATGCATATATGGCGCCCCAGTAACGATGGCTTTTGTACCGGAGATCACTACACCTTTAGCATCTTGAGAAACGATATGAACATAGGTATCAGGGTTGGCTTGTTCGTGTGGTTTACGCGAACGATCACCTTTTGCATCAGTCATTGCAATGCCCAGTGATAAATCTTTTTTATGAACGTGAGAGAGATATTCTGCAAATTTGGCACGATGTTCATTGCTACCATGTGCATCATCAATGCGAGCAGATACTTGAGCAATGGCATTTAATGCATCATGTGCCAGATAGCGTTGGGCACACCCAGTTTCTTGGCATAGGACTCGAATAGCCTCCAATTTATTTAAAAGGTCACCTGCAGACTCATTAATGTGTAGCATTCGCGGAACAGTTTTACCATTGGATTTGGCAAGCATCAGTGGGGCGAGTGCGGGGTTATGCACCATGTCATAAGTTACTCCCAGAGCTTGGATGCCTGGGCTCAAAGACGGTTCATCGGCTACTGATTCGATGAGTCGGCCATCTACGTAAACGACTGGCTTTAAAGCGCGCAATGACTCTTGATAATCTTTGCTGGTCATGAATGGTATGGTGGTTTGAGTCATGGCGCCTCCTCAGAATGGTGCGAAATATATTGGATGTATGGAATAAATGATACACATTAATTAAACGCTGTTCAATAAATAAGACACATGTATAATTTAAGTATGGAACAGCTTGTAATTTCACCACGCAATCTCCGCCAGCAAGCTCTGGCAGATGCGAAGCGTCAGCATATCTTGAATGCTGCTAAGGCGGTATTCATGGAATTTGGCTTAGACGCAGTCAGCATGCGCGAGATTGCTAAGCGGGCTGGTTACACAGCTGGCGCGATATATAGCTACTTTGCAAGCAAAGAAGATATTTATGCCGCCTTATTGACCGACTCATTGGAGCGTCTAAATGATTGCGTGAGTCAGTCTACTCAAGGCGCATCAATTGATCAGAAGGTTGATGCTAAAAACACAATATTAGAGTTACGAAAAAGCGCTTTAGCTTTTTACCAATTTTATAGAGACAATCCTCGCGACTTGGATCTAGGTTTTTATCTTTTTCAAGGCCTTCAGCCAAGGGGTTTAAGCGGCACCTGGGACCAAGCGCTAAATAAGCGCTTACGAGATGCTATGCACCCCCAGGAAATTGCTTTGACGAAATTGGGATTTGGTAAAAAAGAGATTGATACAGAGCTCACTGCAATCTTTGCCCACATTGTTGGGGTCTTGCTGCTAAACCATACCGGCCGTATCCGGATGTTTGGTAAAGGTGCTGATGAGTTGATTAATCATTATCTTGACCAGCTTGCATTGCGCTTACCAAAAAATAAATAAAGGTAATCTCATGTTTAATCAAGACACAAGCGCTCTCATTTTGATTGACTATCAAACACGACTCTTGCCTAGCATTCAGGATGGGGAAAATGCAGTTGCATGTGCAGTATTTTTAGCGCAAGTAGCAAAGCATCTAGATATTCTTGTTTTTGGAACCGAGCAAAATCCAGTAGGCCTTGGTCATAATGATGAGCGCGTTAAGGTACATTGCGACCAAACTTTTCTAAAGCTTTCTTTTGATGCCTCTGCTGATGGCTTGGCTAAATGTATTCAGGCAAAAAGTCCACAGATAAATCAGTTAATTTTGGGTGGATGTGAGACCCATGTGTGCCTCATGCAATCAGCTTTAGGTTTACAAGAGAAGGGTTTTGAGGTGGGTGTTGTGGCTGAGGCATGTGGCAGTCGTAAAGATGGTGATAAGGAATTAGCGCTTGAGCGCTTAAAGCAGCATGGGATTCAAATACTGAGTCCCGAAATCATTGCATTCGAATGGCTACGCTCTTCCGACCATCCCCAGTTCAAAAAAATTTTGCAATTAATTAAAAATCGTAGCTGATTAAATTTAGAAGTTAAACGAAAGTTTGCCGTAAACCGACCAGTTATATTCTTGGTAGGTTTGAACTACTTGCTTACTTGCACCTATGGCAATTAAAAAATCTTTATTAAAGCGGTGCGTCACCATTGCATCAATCGGTACAAACCATCCACCACCAGCAGTGTTGTAGTACACGCCGTTTTCATCCCAAAGACGTATCTGTGTGTTTGGTGTGATATTAAATCCAAGGGTGGGGTAGAGACCCAATCTTCGCAGTGGAGGGGGTTGATTAGATAGTGGTGTGCCACTTGCTGCAAATCCGTATAAATAGCGCATCAGAGGGGAAAAGTCGTTCAAGAGTGCATGACTCCCCTCCACCGATTGAAAGACCTGTCCTACCTGCGGTCCAAGAGTCCACTGACCATTGTTTCCAAATGGAAATATGATTCGTCCACCTAGGGTGCCTCCCCAGTTCTCCAAAAATCCAGGGTGATTGCCCCAAACAGTCAGCATAGTATTGCCCGCCGAATAGCTTCGAGATGACTGATTTATTTCGGATGGACCATAATTTGCTACATACGCGGTATCAAGACGCAAAGTACCGCGCCAGCTATCGAGCGCTGCTGGTTGGTAGTAACGTAATCTGAGTGTATTGCTGTAATCACCTGAACCTTGGTAGTCGTGATAACCCCAGAATTCCAGAATATGCTGGCTAGAGAAGGGGCTTGGATCAGACTGTAGGCCTAAAAAGTCATTAGTTGGCTTGCCATCATCTGCCCAACTTGGAAATGCAGACAAGCAAAGCAATAAGCAGAAGAAGGACGGCAATATTTTCATATAGGCTTTAATATTAAATTATTAGAAACCCTAAAGAGAGAATATGGAACACACTGTCTTAGTTACTGGCGCTACCGCTGGATTTGGTGAGGCCACAGCCCGCCGGTTTTTGGCTCATGGCCACAAGGTCATTGCTTTAGGAAGAAGGGTCGAGCGCCTAGAAGCACTCAAGGTATCACTTCCTGCAGAGCAGCAAAACAAATTATTGACCTTAGCCGCCGACGTATGCGACAGCACAGCGATCGAAAAATTGGCTGCTAGCTTGCCTACAGATTTTGCCAACGCGACCATCTTAGTCAACAATGCCGGCCTGGCTTTAGGTCTAGAGCCCGCACATCAAGCTCATCTATCGGATTGGGATCGGATGATTGATACCAACATTAAAGGCTTGGTTCATATGACGCGCGCATTTTTACCCGGCATGGTTGAGCGCAAGTGTGGGCATGTGATTAATTTGGGCTCAGTAGCAGCAAACTACCCTTATCCTGGTGGTAATGTGTATGGTGGTACAAAGGCATTTGTGAAGCAATTTAGCTTGAACTTGCGTGCTGATTTGGTTGGTACTCCGGTTCGTGTTACGTGCATAGAGCCTGGTATGTGCTCTGGTACTGAATTCTCCAATGTGCGCTTTAAAGGAGATGATGCCAAAGCAGAAACGGTTTATACCGGAGTGAAAGCCTTAAGCGCGGACGATGTTGCTGAAGCTATTTTTTGGTCTGCCACTTTGCCTAGTCATATGAACATTAACGTATTAGAGGTGATGCCAGTGCAACAAGCCTTCAACCCATTTAATGTTTATCGTACAAAGGCCTAAGCTCTCTTAAGGTTTAGGCTTCCATTGATAAAACTTGGGGTAGTGGCGTAGTACAGCTGCCCCGTCAAAATCCCAAGATTTACAAGTACCTAAATAGAGTGGTGGTTTATTCTCATCGGCATCAAACAGCGCGCCAGGTACCGCCTGAAAGGCTGCTGTCGCCATGCTGGCAAGTAACTCTCTCAAGTGTGTGCAGCCCTTGATGCCGCCTAGGTGAAGCTCAATCATTTTTCTCCAGCCCTTGCCAAGTCTTGCGCCAATCAGGCTATCCATAGGGGGAATTACTTCCGGACATTCGGGATGGGGGTGGCTATCCATGGCAACTTCAATCGCCTGAATAACCAATTCCTGATTTACAGTTAGTCGAATCCACATATCGTGGATTGCTTGGCCCGGCTCCCACTGAATGGTGCCGGTGTTAAATACATGTGATTTGGTATCAACTAAATGTGCTTCGATATCCCATAGGCCATCTTCACGTGCATAGCCATTTAAGCTGATTGTGCGCTGATGCAGTGGGGAGCGAGGTGAGGGGGTGGGAAGCATTCGATCTTTCAGCATTCAATAGAGGATTGGTTTAACAGCAAACTGGCTTCAATGATAATCAGATAATCTCCAATTGAAACCCCTGTAGTATCCTTCCCGGTATATGGCAAAACCAATTTCTTTAGAAAAAATTCTATTTAGCCAAGGCTTTGGAACGAGACGCTACTGCAGTGACTTGGTCTATGCAGATTTAGTGAAGGTCAATGGAGAGTTGGCGCAAGACCCTGAGGAGCGTTTATCAACTGAAGGTTTGATATTAAATGTCGAGGGTCGGGATTGGGAGTTTCATGAAAAAGCCTATATCGCTTTTAATAAGCCCCCTGACTATGAGTGCTCACATAAGGCAACTCACCACCCTAGTGTGTATGGTTTATTGCCAAGGCCTTTTGTCGAGCGTGGCTTGCAATGTGTAGGAAGGCTGGATTACGACACAACAGGTCTTTTGTTAATTTCAGATGATGGGCAATTTATTCATAAGATGACCAGTCCGAAGAAAAATATCGGCAAGGTGTATGAAATTGCCACTCCAGAACCCATAACGCAAAAGCAAATAGATCACTTGCTCAATGGCGTGGTGTTGGATGATGATCCTAAGCCATGTTTTGCGACAGCTTGTCGACAGCTCGATGAGCGAAAGCTGGCTATGACTATAGTAGAAGGGCGCTATCACCAGGTGAAGCGGATGATGGCAGCCGTTGGGAATCATGTGGCCAAACTTCATCGCACCGAGATCGGTCAATACAGCATGCCAGGTGATTTGGCCCAAGGGGAGTGGCGCTGGCTTTACCCGGACGATTTGCTTAGGCTGGCTAAAAGCGTAGATGCTTAAAGCTAGCCTTACCGCTTAATGCTCTTCTTCGCCATCCTCAGATGTCATGCTCATTAAGATAGTGGCTAACAGACCATAAACCACTTCAGTTGAGATCATGCCATCTTCATCTAGCTCGTCAATCAGATCATTTAAACAATCTTCGGTAGGTTCGTTGAGCAGTGTCATGGCGCATTCACACCCATAGTCGAAGTCTTCGTCGTTTTGGGTTTGATTGTCGTTTGTCATGTTTATCCTCTGTAGAAGCTTGAGCATAGCAAAGAAAAAAGATGCCGGGTTTCATTCTGCTAAGTGTGGATATTGATCCTTAAAATATGCTGCACAGCAATATTTTTCGGGATACTTTTTATTTCGCTATTTCAGTAGAGGCAGAGAGCTAAATCTGTTTTAATAAAGCCTTTAATACTATTCTGGGAGCAACATGAGTTCCAATACTCTGGCTAAGAAAAAACTTCCCTTTTATCGGGTTCTTTACTTTCAGGTGATATTTGCAGTGATCACCGGCGTACTGCTCGGACACTTTTATCCTGAATTGGGTGTGGCGATGAAGCCTTGGGGCGATGCCTTTATCAAGGCAATCAAAATGCTCATTTCCCCGATTATTTTCTGTACTGTCGTGCTCGGAATTGCTGGCATGGAAGACATGAAGAAGGTCGGAAAAACTGGTGGCCTGGCCCTCTTGTACTTCGAAATCGTCAGTAGCCTTGCCTTGATCATCGGTTTAATGGTGGTCAACATTCTCCGGCCTGGCGTTGGAATGAACATTGATCCAGCAAGCATTGATACCAAAGGTATTGCTGCCTATACAGGCCCTGGAAAGTTGGGCACTACTACTGACTTTTTAATCAACATCATTCCTAATACCGCTGTTGAGGCTTTTGCCAAAGGCGAGATTTTGCAGGTATTGTTCATTGCCGTTTTATTCGGCTTTGCCTTGCATCGCTTTGGTGGGCGCGGCACGCTGGTATTTGATATGGTGGAAAAAACATCCCATGTGCTGTTTGACATGATTGGTTTCATCATGAAGTTTGCCCCAATAGGTGCTTTTGGTGCAATGGCATTTACGATTGGTAAATACGGCATTGTTTCCCTCTTCTCCTTGGGTAAATTAATGGGGTCTTTTTATCTGACCTGCTTATTGTTTATCTTTATTGTTTTAGGCCTTATTGCTCGCTTTAATGGATTTAGTATCTTTAAATTCGTGCGTTACATTAAAGAAGAGCTTCTCATCGTATTGGGAACTTCCTCTTCAGAATCTGTCTTGCCACGCATGATGGAAAAAATGGAAAACCTCGGTGCTAATAAAGCTTGTGTTGGCTTAGTCATTCCAACGGGTTATTCCTTTAACCTTGATGGCACTTCGATCTACCTGACGATGGCAGCGGTATTTATTGCCCAAGCAACGGATACACCGATGTCGCTGACTCAACAGCTCACCATGCTTTTGGTATTGCTCTTGACTTCAAAAGGCGCAGCAGGGGTAACTGGTAGTGGCTTTATTGTCTTGGCCGCTACTTTATCTGCCGTTGGAAATCTACCCGTTGCTGGTTTGGCATTGATTCTGGGTATCGATCGCTTTATGTCTGAAGCGCGTGCTTTAACTAACTTGGTTGGTAACGGTGTGGCCACGATTGTGGTTGCCAACTGGACTGGCGAGTTAGATAAAAATATTCTCAAGAATCGCCTGGACAATCCATCCTGGGTTGCTGCGCAAGACCCTGAGGTGATTCTAGATAAACAGCAAGACAAAATGGCAAGCTAATTGAGAAATACATTCTTCTGATTTAAAAAACCACTCTTCGGGGTGGTTTTTTATTGCCTCGAGCTAGCAGATTTGTAGTTCTGGCATGGATTGAATGCTCAGTAGTTGGCGTGCACTTTCGGGGGTGGCATCGAGCCAGGCATTAAACAGTTCCGGGCGCAAAGGTACAACAGTGCGTTTTTCCTCCTCTGGCTTGTGAAGGCGCTGCATCACTGGATGGTCGTTGGCATTAATGGTGAGCTTGGAAAAAGACACAATCAACTCGCCTGTATCTGGCTCAGTCCAGGTATCCCAAATCGAAGCAATCGCCATTGGCTCACCATTGACTTGCTTAATACCTGTGCGGACCGCTTTACCAGTTTCATAGCAAGGCTCATAAAATTGATCTGCCAGAGCAAGGGCGTAATGTCGATTCTTCCAGGCGGCACGATAGGATGGTTTCTCATCCACGGTTTCTGCGCGTGCGTTATAGGTATGTCTACCAAAATTTTCTTCTTTAGCCCATGAGGGTAGAAATCCAAATCGCGCCATCCCAATAGCGGAACGATTGGTTTGATGGCTGCGTAGAATGATTGGGCCGGGATAGGTAGGAAAGACGTCGTGTACTTGCGTCTTGGGCAATTCCAAATCAAAAGTAGTTTTGACCCAGTCTGCGTTGGCGGTGGTGAGATATTGAACGCACATCGCTAAAACCTGCAGATGATTGATGAGGGGTGCCTAGTTGGTTTCGCCATATAGTCCTGTTACTATAAGGCATCTATATTAAAAAGAATGAAAATATGACTTCTATCAACATTCGTTTTATTGCGGCATCTTTGTTAGCTGCAGCATGCATAGCCAGCGCTCATGGACAGGTACCACCCATTAATGCAGCTGCTTCTGTAAATGGCCTGATTATTACCAATGACATGGTTGAGCAGGGTATTAAGACTGCGCTGGCCCAAGGCCAAAAGGATTCACCTGATTTGCGTAATGCAGTTTTGAGTAGGTTGATTGAAGTTTCGCTGCTTGCCCAGCAAGCCGATAAAGATGGTTTAGCCAACTCTGATAAAGCCAATAGTCAGCTTGCATTAATGCGTCAGAATTATTTAGCTGAATTAGAGCTATCAAATTACCTTGCCCAGCACCCTGTTACCGATGAGGATGTTAAGGCTGAGTACGACCGCGAGATTGCATCGCTCGGCCCACGTGGTGAGATTGTTCAGTACAAAGTATCGGATATCGCAGTTGCTACTGAGGCTGAAGCCGAGGCAGCTTTAGCCAGAATTAAAAAAGGGGAGCCCTTTGCAAAAGTGGCCAGTAGCGTTTCATTAGCCCCCAACAAGAAAGATGGCGGAGCGATAGGCTGGATCCAAGCCGGGCAAACCTTACCGCAAATTGCGAGTGTACTGACCACACTCTCCAAAGGCCAGGTATCACCTGAGCCTATCAAAATGCCAGAAGGATATTACTTGGTTAAATTGGAAGATAAAAAAACCAGCAAGCCACCTACATTTGAAGCGGCCAAAACAGCGATTCGAGCTGGCCTCATCCAGAAAAGACAGTATGACTATTTAACCCAAATTCGTCAGAATGCCAATATCGTAGTTCAGTAGACAGCTGCAGTATTTAAAAGCCCCGTTGCTGGGGCTTTTTTTATTAGGCCTCTAGGATGACAAATTCACCTAAAGAAATACGCTCTCGAAATTGAGAGAAGGAGAAGTAGGCTTTAATGGTTGAGGTGCTGATTACTTCAATCTTGCCATCGGGCGTAAGGATGGCAGGATACTCACCCTCCATGAAAAATAATGGCTGATTTCCTTCATCTGTGGACGCCGCAAGCTCCCGAGCTTTCATAAACAGGCTTTTAGTAATTTTGATACGCATACCGTATCTTAAGTTCCTGAATATCGTCAGAAATTCTGATGTGCACACTTTTTAAATGGTATGCACCAAATTGGAACTTATTGATTGCAGATGCCCAATTATTCCGCAGGCATTACCGTAACGGCTACATTCATTTTGTGATCGGCGCCACCATGAATAACGCCTTTAATCGGTGAAACGTCACCATAGTCCCTACCTTGGGCTAAGTTCACATAATCTTCACCCGGGGAATCAATACCCCAGCGATTATTAGTTGGGTCAAGATCGCACCAAAACCCCGAAGTAAGTTGGCCCTGATCATTTAAACGAGGAATGTAAACAGCTGCCCAAGCATGCGAGGCGTCCCCACCAATTAAGCGCGGTTGACCGGGCGGTGGATTGGTAAGGATATAGCCACTGATGTATTTGGCGGGTAGACCAAGATTGCGCAAGCTGGCAATCAGTATGTGCGAAAAATCTTGGCATACCCCCTCACGCTTTTTGAGTGCTTCATGAGCTGGAGTATCAATATCAGTACTTTTGCTCACGTAATGAAATTCGCTATGGATGCGTCGCATCAGGTCGATAGCTGCTTCCAAAATAGGTCTGTTAGGAGTGAAATTTACTCTTGCGAATTCGGCAAACTCAGATCTGATAGGGGCAAAAGGGGAGGCAAATAAAAACTCTGAAGCAGCATCCCAACGGGTGCCCGTGTGGTACCTAAAGTATTCTCGTACCGCTTCCCAGCTTGGTGTCTTGTTTGGGTCTGGTGCTTGGGTCTGGCGGGGTAATGTTTCGACCAGGGATTGAACAGAGATGGTTAATTCACGATGTCGATTTTGGAGAGAAAAAAAATCACATACATTGCCGTAGTTATCAATACTTTGATCTTGCCAGGCCGGTGATGGATCAATATGAATATTTGATTTCAGGATTTTCTGAGTACTTGTTTCAGCAGGTTTTAGATGGGCAAGATGTTGCGCAATCTCGACGTTGGGATCGTAGCTATAGTGGGTATCGTGGGTAATTTCGAGCAACATAATATGGGCTAGGTTTGTACTCGATAGTGATTCTGATGAATCAAATTAAAGTAACGCGCACTAATTTCATCCGACACATTCCAGGCAGCATTAGCGCAGTTTTGCAGGCAATCGCGTAAGTTGTAGAAATTTCCCTGTGAATCAAGCGTGCAAAGCGCATCCAGTGAATAATTTTGGAAATTAGTGACGCTACTGGTTAGTTCATCTGGATGATTGCGTTCAGTACCTGCTAGCTTGGAAAGTCTAGCTCGCAATGCTTTAGTCACCCAAGCCAATGAGCGGGGGTTCTCATCATCGAGTACCAGGAGGCTGACGAGGGGTTCAATTTCACGACTTTGTTGATGTTGGGCGTGGAAAGTAATGGTGCTATCAAATAAAGCCAGTAGGGCCATATAGCCAGAGCTATCGGCATTGGGATTATTTAGTAAGCCCGATGTGATTGCTTTGTCCAAGGCATTTGTTAAGAAAGACAAACGTTCAATATAGCGGCCGATAGTTAAAAGCTGCCAGCCATCATCACGCGTCATGCGATCAGTTTGTGCCCCAGTAATGGCGGCTAGCGAGCTATTTGCGCGATTTAATGCTTCTATTGCCAGGGAGGACGAGAAATCCTGAAAGGCGGTTGCTTTATGGCAATCTGCTTGAAATTGATCGATGCAGGCATTGATGCTACCCCACTGTTCGGTTGAAAGTCGCTCCCTTACATTAGAGGCTGTCCGTTTCATGGCTTGAAGATTAAAGCCAACGCTAGTGGCATGTTGCCAATGCCCAAGGCAATCAATCAGGGTACGCTCGAAGATACGGTGGTGTGCATCGCCATGCTCGAAATTGCTTGGCACACCGTCAGGCACCAGGCCGTATTGGGTGCATAAGCTACCCAACCAAACCCAAAGATGTTTAGAAGGGAGGTAGTCAGCATTGACGCTTTCAAGATAGAACTTAGCTAAACGCAAAAGATTCTCGCTTCTTTCGGTATAGCGGCCAAACCAGTAAAGATTTTCTGCGGCGCGACTAGTGACAATGCGTTTGCGAGAAATTGGCGCTTTGTGCAGTGTTTGTGGTGCGAGAGGCTCTTGAGCTGTTTGGTGGTGGCTTTGCACCCAAACATCGGCGCTGCTGCCACCGCGCTGCATCGACGCAATACCTGGGTCCGATGAGGCGATGCGTGCCAAGCCTCCTGGTAGAACTTGCCAACTATCAGAGCCATTACTCAGTGCAAACACTCTGAGCATGTAAGAGTGGGGCTCAATTAAAGACGCATTATTCAGGTTGAAGGCATTGAGCCATACCGGCATTTGCGCCAGGGGAATATAGCGTTGCACTGTGTGTTCATCGGGTTGACGGGTAATGCGCCCAACCCATTCATCTAGCTGCGCTTGGTTTAGCGAAGCGCCTAGGGTTGCTTCATATTGTTCATGACCTGGAGCGCCGGAGTAGGTCGGTTTAATAGCACTCATTCCCAGGTTCGGAATCGCGGCCTCTAGTGCGGCTCTTTCTCCGCACCACCACGTATCCATCGCAGGTAATTGGATTTTCTCGCCCAGCAGGCGCTCACTGATGCCGGGAAGGAAGCCCAATAAAGCGGGTGACTCTAAAAAGGCTGAACCTGGCGCATTAGCAAGGATGACATTGCCAGCCCGGATCACTTGAAGTAATCCTGGAACGCCAAGTGTAGAGTCGGCACGCAACTCCAGTGGATCTAAGAATTCATCATCAAGACGTTTTAAGAGAATATGAACCGGCTCTAAACCTTTCACTGTTTTTAAGAAAAGGTGACGATCTCTCACTGTCAAGTCCCCACCTTCAACCAAAGTAAGGCCAAGATAGCGTGCAAGATAAGCATGCTCGAAATAAGTCTCGTTATATGGCCCTGGTGTTAAGAGGGCAATATGCGCATTGGAACCAGCTGGACTCTGGGATTTAAGTGAATCAATGAGGTCTCTGTAAACGTTCGCTAAAGGCGCCACTTGTATGGCTTGATAGGCCTTAGGAAATTGTCTTGCAATGAGATTTCGATTTTCGAGTAGATAGCCTAAACCGGATGGTGCTTGTGTGCGCTGAGACAGCACTGACCAGCTGCCATCTGGCGCTCTAGCTAAATCAAAGGCAATAATGTGCAGGTGTCTACTACTCGGCGGGCTTACACCATGCATCGAGCGTATATAAGCGGGATGGCCATGCACTAAGGCAGGAGGAATCAAACCCTCCTTAAGTAAGGTTTGAGGGCCATAGACATCCGACATGATTGCCTCAAGTAAGCGTGCTCTTTGCAGTACTCCTGATTCAATCTCTTGCCAGGCTTGGGTATTAATAATCAGCGGAAAGAGGTCTACGGACCAAGGGCGTTGAGGACCGAATTCATCGGCATATACGTTGTACGTGATCCCGTTTTCACGTACTTGACGATTTAGCTCTTGAGTACGCTGATCTAAGTCTGCCAAACCCGTAGGCTCGAGTTGCTCAAAAAACGTCTTCCAATGCGAAGCTAGTTCACCTGAACTATTTCGAAGTTCCTCGTAGTGACCCGGCTCAGCCCTGGGCGCAAGGTCACGCACCTCATCGATGAGTGAGGCGGTATAAATGTGCGGTAGTTCAGGCTGAGGATAGTCCACGGCCTATTGTCTCACTGTCGCATATCCAGCGTAAATGGAAACTCACGACTAACAGCCAGCTCAATATTTGCGCTCAAATCTGCGATTGTTCCCGGTGTATGTCCCATGCGGAAGAAGCGCGATAATCTGCGGCTTTCGGCTTCATAGGCATTAATAGGGAAAGTGTCGTAATTCAGGCCGCCTGGATGAGCAACATGGTACTGGCACCCTCCAACAGAGCGTTTCATCCAAGTATCAATAACGTCAAATGTTAGAGGTGCATGTACCCCAATACTTGGATGCAGGCTGGAGGGTGGATTCCATGCCTTATAGCGAACGCCTGCTACATACTCACCAGCAATGCCGGTTGGCTGTAGCGGTAGTGGCTTGCCATTACAGGTAACGGTGTAGCGACTTTGATTGAGGCCGGTCACACACACTTCAATACGCTCGAGTGAGGAATCTACATAACGAGCTGTACCTCCAGGAGCACCTTCTTCGCCCATCACATGCCAAGGCTCTAAGGCATTGCGTAGGGTAATTTCAGTACCCATGGTTTGTACTTGACCAATCAATGGAAAGCGGAACTCAAAATGCGGTGCAAACCATTCTGTTTTGAATGCGTAGCCGAGTTGCTGCATTTCTTCAATGACATCGGCAAAGTCCATCTTGATGAAGGTTGGTAATAGGCAGCGATCATGCAGCTCAGTCCCCCAGCGAGTTGCTGGCGCTTGGTAAGGTTCATTCCAGAAGCGGGCAATCAAGGCACGAATCAGGAGTTGCTGTACGATACTCATATGGGCATGAGGCGGCATCTCAAAAGCACGTAATTCCAGCAAACCGAGTCGGCCAGTTTGGCTATCTGGTGAATACATTTTGTCGATACAGAACTCACTGCGATGGGTATTGCCTGTAACATCAATCAAGATATTACGTAAGGTGCGATCGACCAACCACGGCGGCATGCTGTCACCATACTTTTTACGATTTTCATGTATTTGCTTTAAAGCAATTTCGAGCTCGTAGAGTTGATCATTGCGCGCCTCATCTACACGCGGCGCTTGGCTCGTTGGCCCAATAAACATGCCGCTAAATAGATAGCTCAAGCTAGGGTGGTTATGCCAATACAGAATCAGGCTGGCCAATAATTCAGGTCGGCGTAAGAAAGGGCTGTCACTTGGGGTGGCGCCACCCATTACAAAGTGATTCCCTCCGCCAGTGCCAGTGTGGCGGCCATCGGTCATAAATTTCTCAGCCGAAAGGCGGGATTCAAAGGCAGCTTTATATAAGAATTCGGTATGCTCAACCAATTCATTCCAGTTATGCGCCGGATGGATGTTCACCTCAATGACGCCTGGATCAGGTGTAACTTGTAAGAGTTTTAATCTAGGGTCGCGCGGAGGAGGGTAGCCCTCGAGCACAATCTGAAACTGCAATTGCTCTGCGGTGGCTTCAATTGCATGCAAAAGATTGAGATAGTCTTCAAGCCTAGCTAGTGGCGGCATAAAGACATAAAGCGCACCATTTTTGCCGCCATGTTCATTTTCTGCTTTAGGCCCATTGGAGCGCATAGGGTCACGTGTTTCAACACACAAGGCCGTTCTAGTGATCCAGCTAGCAGATTCTTGTCTTTGGGGGAGGCGTACCTCTTGAGAGGTGCTCCAAACACTCTTGCTGGAAGTTGCGCTGTCTTTGCCTAGCGGGCGATATTGCTGCTCAATAGTTGCGGCAGATGGCAGCGCCACCTTTGGCGCAAAAGGGTCTTCCTCAATCAGGTAAGGGTAGTCAGCCTTGCTGGTCCAAGGTAAAGAATCGAGTGGCAGGCGATAGCCCATGGGAGAATCGCCCGGCAATAGATAGAGTCGGTCCTCCCGGTATAGCCATGGTCCTGTTTTCCATTTGGTATCAAAATAATTTTGACCATGTGCCGCCTCGATTGGCAGCACATAACCAATGACAGAGTCTAGTTTTTGAGTGAAGACGCGTTTCAATCTGGTGCGCTCCATCTCATCATCGAGATTAGAGTGAAATGGATCTACGTTGACCGGTAATTTTGATTCACGCCAGAGGTAATAGAAGGTGTCTTCATATGCCGGCTCAATAAACCGATCAGGTAAACCTAAATTGCCAGACAGTGTGCGAATAAATAAATCTGCATCCTTGCTTGTATAGGTAATCGGGCTACGTTCATCCGCAAAGAGTTTGGGGTTCTTCCAAATCGGCTCGCCATCTGCTCTCCAATAGATCGAAAGAGCCCAACGCGGAAGTTGTTCGCCTGGGTACCATTTGCCTTGACCAAAATGGAGAAAGCCGCCATCGCCGTATTCTGCGCGGAGCTTCTCGACCAAGTCGGTTGCATAGCCGCGTTTGGTTGGTCCAAGAGCATCTACATTCCATTCGCGCTCATCGCGACCGTTCACTGAAACAAAGGTTGGCTCTCCACCCATCGTAAGGCGAACATCATCGGCAAATAATTGCTTATCGACTTTGTGCCCTAACTCAACAATGGCTTCCCATTGATCTTCGGTATAGGGTTTAGTAACCCGGGGAGATTCGTAGATGCGAGTGACATCCATTGTGTGCGTAAATTCAACTTCGCACTCATCTACGCCACCTTCAATCGGGGCGGCTCCAGAAGGCTCTGGTGTGCAGGCTACGGGAATATGACCTTCGCCAGCCATCAGTCCGGAAGTTGGATCCAGGCCAATCCAGCCTGCCCCTGGTAGGTAGACTTCACACCAAGCATGTAGGTCGGTGAAGTCGACTTCAGTGCCACTAGGGCCATCCAAAGATTTGACATCGGGTGTGAGTTGAATCAGGTAGCCAGAGACAAAGCGTGCTGCTAAACCACATAGTCGTAGCAAGTTAACCATCAACCATGCAGAATCTCGGCATGAGCCACTGCGCAGCGTTAAGGTTTCGTCTGGAGTTTGTACACCCGGCTCCATCCGAATTAAATAGTTAATATCTTTTTGAACTTGCTGATTCAGTTTGACCAAGAAATCAATCGTGCGCATTTCACTACGATCAATTGTCTTGAAATATTTGTTCAAATCAGAATTGCGCATTTTCAGTAGATAAGGACGCAACTCTCTTCTGAGTTCTGAGTTGTATTTAAACGGATAGTTTTCAGCATCCGGCTCTAAGAAAAAATCAAAGGGGTTATAGACCGCCATCTCCGTCACCAAATCGACTGTGACCTTGAAGTGGTTGGTTGCTTCTGGGAAAACCAGGCGCGCTTGGTAATTGGCGTAAGGATCTTGCTGCCAATTTACAAAGTGCCCCGCAGGCTCCACTTTTAATGAATAAGAAAGAATATGGCTGCGGCAATGGGGTGCAGGACGCAAGCGGATGACCTGGGGGCCCAATTTAACGGGGCGGTCATATTTATATTCGGTGACGTGATGGAGGGCAGCGTGAATAGACATAGTGAAAGTCTATGGGGAGGACGTTACATTTACAAGATGCTAGGCACAGTAATAGTGCGTAATAGGGATTTACGCCCACAAATGGGTAATCCCTATGAAAAAGAGGGCATTTGTCCTCTTTTTAATGCTGTGGTCAGTGAACTATCTTAGTCCTGCATTAAGCGGCGCACTTTAATAAAGCCCAAGAGTGATAACAAGGCGCAAGTCGATAAGTAGTAGCCAACGTACTCAAGACCGTATTGGGTTGCCAGAGAAGTTGCCAAGTAAGGCGCTAGCGATGCCCCCAGGATTCCTGCCAATGTGAAGGTGAGTGAGGCTCCGGTATAGCGAACAGCTGTAGGAAAGACTTCTGCGAGAGCAGCACCCAGTGGGCCATAGGTAAAGCCCATCAACAGTAAGCCGATCGATAAAAAGACGATGGTTAAAAAGAGGCTGCCGGTAGAAAAGAGTGGCGCAAAGACTAGGCCGAACAAGAAGATGATTGCAGTAGCCCCAATCAATATATTGCCGCGGCCATATTTATCTGCCAGCAAGCCTGCAATTGGAATACCAATGGCAAAGAAAAGAACCCCTACCATTTGAGCTAACAAGAAGGTTGAGCGAGAGTAGTGCAAGACAGAGGTACCCCAACTGAGGCAAAAAACTGTCATCAGGTAAAAAATGACGAAGGTCGTAGTAGCGGCAATCGTGCCAAAAAATAAGATACGGGTATTTTTAAAGATGACATCATGCATTGGCATCTTAACGCGCTCGTTCTTCTGCATAGCATCAATGAAGTCTGGAGTCTCTTCGATCTTCAAGCGTACATAGAGGCCAACGAAAACCAGTATGGCACTGGCAACAAAAGGAATGCGCCAGCCAAAGTTAAAGAACTGCTCATCACTTAAGGTATTGCTGAGCAATAAGAATGTCCCGGTCGACAGTAAAAAGCCGATGGGTGCCCCCAGTTGCGGAAACATGCCATACCAGGCGCGTTTTCCAGGAGGGGCATTTTCTGTGGCAAGTAAGACTGCGCCGCCCCATTCACCACCAAGGCCGAGGCCCTGACCAAAACGAAACAGTGCGAGGAGTATTGGGGCCATGATGCCAATACTGGCGTAGGTTGGCAGCAGACCGATCGCAACAGTTGATGGTCCCATGGTCATCAACGCTGCTACTAAAGTGGCTTTGCGCCCAATACGATCACCAAAGTGACCAAATAGGGCGGCGCCAACCGGTCTTGCAAAAAACGCTAGAGCGAAAGTAGCAAGGGACTGTAAGGTTGCTGATGTGGGGTCACTTGAAGGAAAAAATAGCTTCGGGAACACTAACACCGCAGCAGTGGCGTATATATAAAAGTCGAAGAATTCGATGGTGGTGCCAATTAAGCTAGCCAGTAGAACGCGTGTTGTAGAATTTTTAGCTTGTCTCATTATTTATAGCTTTCTAGGGGTAATTAATTAAAACTGCCTATATCCTACCTTGTCTCTATTTTTTTGCAGCTAGGAATTGACCTAGGTGCTGGTTTTAATGAGATCCCCCCATTTCAGGGTCCGTGGCGTTAATATGCGGGGATGGATGATTTAATGAACAGCCCGCAATCAGATTCAGTCGAAAAACAAGCGGCCGGCAAAAAAAGTACGCTAGTGAGCGTTGCCGTTAATCTTGCGTTAACGGTGGGCCAGGTATTTACGGGTTTGATTTCTGGCTCACAGGGTTTAATTGCCGATGGTATTCATTCCCTAACCGATTTGGTCGCCGACTTTGTAGTGCTACTTGCTAATCACCATAGCAGTAAAGATGCCGATGAGGATCATCGTTATGGACATCAGCGCTATGAAACCGCAGCATCACTTTTCTTGGGTGTATCACTTCTTTTTGTTGGCGTGGGCATGCTCTGGTCGGCGGGTCAAAAAATTGTGAGCCCTACAGCGGTTGGCCAAATTGAGATTTTGGCTTTATATGTTGCTTTAGGTGCTCTTGTTGCCAAAGAACTCTTGTTTCGATACATGCTGATTGTGGCTGAGCGTGCACGCTCCTCTATGTTGGTTGCTAATGCTTGGCATGCTCGATCAGATGCTGCCTCTTCATTGGTGGTTGCCTTAGGTATTGTTGGCGCTTTGCTAGGTTATCCAATTTTAGATTCTGTGGGCGCCCTAGTGGTTGGCCTCATGATTGCGAGGACTGGTTGGAACTTTAGCTGGGAGGCGCTTCATGACTTAATGGATAGAGCGGTTTCTCTGGAGGAGCATCAGAAGATTGAAAAGATTATTCAATCAACACCTGGAGTGAAGGGATGTCACGACCTCAGGACGCGCAAGATGGGCGATCTCATTTTGGTTGATGTTCACATTGAAGTTGATGGTAATGAGACTGTCCAAGTTGGACATGATATTGCCCAGGAGGCTGCCAACCGAGTGTTAGCTAGCCTACCAATTCTGAATGTGATGACCCACGTGGATCCGGTATAAAGCGCGTTTATTCGTTGACGTAACGTGCAATATAGATGTGCTTGCCTTTAGGCTGGAGTTTGATCCAAACAAAGTGGCCTGAGCCTGGAGCGACATCGATCGCTTCATTATTTAGATTCCACATGGCATCGAGAGTGATATCGTGGTTTCCTTCTGGCTCAAGAATTTCTAGCTTATCGCCAACAGCGAAGCGATTTTTAACATCCACCTTAGCGCGGCCGCTTGCCTGGTCGTACTCAAGCACTTCGCCGACATACATACTTCTGCCCGATAAAGAGTGGCCTCTTAAATAGTGTTGATACTCGCTATCGTGATGCCTTTGGTAGAAGCCATCGGTATATCCACGGTTCGCTAAGCCTTCCAATTGACCCAGTAGAGCTGGATTGAAGGGTTTGCCTGCGGCGGCATCATCTATGGCTGCGCGATAGGACTGGCAAGTACGTGCTACGTAGTAAGGGGATTTGGTGCGACCTTCAATTTTGAATGAGTGCACACCCATCTTAGTTAATCGCTCAATATGTTCGATGGCACGTAAGTCTTTTGAGTTCATGATGTAAGTGCCGTGCTCATCTTCTTCGATAGGCATTAATTCATTTGGTCTGCCTGCTTCTTCAATCAGATAGACATCACCTGAAGCATCTTCTTCTGCGGGCTTTACTTTGTAATCCCAGCGACAGGCATTAGTGCAAGCACCTTGATTGGCATCCCTATGCGACATGTACCCAGAAAGAAGGCAGCGTCCAGAGTAGGCCATGCACAAAGCGCCGTGAACAAACACTTCCAATTCCATTTCAGGGCAGTCTTGACGAATGGCTTCAATTTCATCAAAAGACAGTTCACGCGAGAGAATGACTCGAGTGACACCCACTTTATGCCAAAATTTTGCCGCTGCACCATTCACGGTATTGGCCTGGACAGATAAATGAATGGGCATATCAGGCCATGCTTCGCGCGCCATCATAATTAGGCCTGGATCCGACATGATGAGCGCATCCGGTTTTAGCTCAACTACCGGGCTCATATCGTTAATGTAGGTACGCGTTTTTGAGCCATGCGGCATTACATTGGAGACTAAATAAAATTTCTTCCCCAAGGCATGCGCGGTATCTATACCTTCTTTGAGAACATCATTCTTTCCAAAGTCATTGTTGCGAACGCGTAATGAGTAGCGTGGTTGTCCAGCATAAATTGCATCTGCGCCGAAATTAAACGCGGTATGCAGCATATCTAGGCTGCCAGCTGGGGCTAAAAGTTCAGGTGTTTTGTTCATTGACCCATTTTAGAGGCTTGTACAAGACTTCGCCGGAGAAGCTCACGTAGTTCGGTTTCTGTCCTTAAAATCACCATTTACGCAAATACGCGTTCAAAATACAGTTTCTATTTTTAGCACCTTTTCATGAAACAACACCCCGCTACAGCCATGCTTGGCATCTCCTTGGTAATCATGTTGATTGCCTTGGATCAAACCGTCGTTGGCACGGCTTTGCCCAGTATTGTGGCTGATTTAAAGGGCTATAGTTTGTACCCTTGGATTGCCGCCGTTTATCTTTTAACCAATGCTATTTTTATTCCAATTATTGGACGCTTGGGGGATATTCATGGCCGCAAGCCATTCTTAATTGGGGCCATTGCGCTTTTCTCTATTGCGTCCATGCTTTGCGGTATAGCTGGTTCAATGATGCAGTTGGTTTTTGCTCGGGCCTTACAAGGGGCTGGCGGTGGCATGTTAGTAGGGTCCGCATTTGCATCCGTACCAGATTTATTTCCCGATCTAAAAGAGCGTGTACGTTGGCAGGTGATGCTGTCTTCTGCTTTTGGTATTGCGTCAGCTGTTGGTCCCGCACTTGGCGGAGTGCTGACGGAGCATTTTGGTTGGCGTAGTGTCTTTTATGTCAATCTGCCAATTGGCATTCTTGCCTTAGTAATGGTGTGGCGCTATTTGCCTTTAATCATTCACCACCAGGAAGAGAGGTCGGGCCTAGATTGGTTAGGAGTGGCTTTACTAGTGGCAACCTTATTTGCCTTACTACTGACATCAGAGCTTGGGGCTTCATTGGGTTTTCTCAATCCAACACTTTGGGCTTTAATGGCTGCTTCATTGATTTTTGCTTACCTGTTTTATCGACATCAGATTCAAAGCCAACAACCTATTTTGCCCCCACATCTTTTGGAGCATGCCACAGTGCAGCTGTTATCGATTCTGTCCTTCTTAAGTGGCTTAATGTTGTTCATTCTGGTTTTCTACATGCCCCTTTTATTGCAGGCTGGCCTCTCTTTATCGCCTAAAACAGCAGGGGGGATGGTGACGCCGATTTTGTTTGGCATCACTGTCGGGAGCATTATTAATGGCCGGGTGATTATGCGGATTAAACGCACGCGCTATGTGTATTGTGCGGGTGTGGCGTGCTTACTGGGAGGTCTTTTTATGCTGACTCAAGCAGGTCAGGAAACGGCCTCCATCTATTTGCTCACTGCCTTCTCATTGTGCGGCTTTGGTTTTGGTTTTCAGATTCCAAATCTGACTCTGCAAATGCAATCTGCAGTGGCTAGAGCTGACTTGGGCTCTTCATCGGCCCTGGTGCAGACGCTTAGAACGGTTGGCAGCATGTTCGGCGCTAGTATTGGGGGTTTGGTGGTAAACCTGTCTTTTAATCATGCGATTAGTGCCCATTTAAATCAGTTGGGAATCAGCGACTCTCGAGTATCCAGTCTCTTTCAAACCCCGCAAATATTGATTCGGGTTAGCGATCAATTACAACTTCAAGCACTCGCGGCTAGCCTTCATTTAAATGCGGCTGAACTGATTGAACAGGGGCGTCTCTATTTGATTAATGGAATTCATCACGCATTGTGGTTGGCCAGCGGTATTGCTATTGTCGCCATCTATGTAGGTCTAAAGCTACCCAATATTACCAACCCACATGCCAATGTCAGCGATACCTTAGCGGAAACGCCGGATGATTATTTGTAAGCTAGCAGCCCAATTGTGCTGCTAGCTCATTCAAATCTTTAGCATGATAGGTAGTGAACTCCTCGCGCTGTAGATCTTCCCTGACAACCTGAGGCCCAAACTCCATCGGCCGCTCTATAAAGGCAGTTTGTAAGCCACAGGCTTGTGCAGACACGAGGTCATCTTTATGGGCAGCTACTAACATGACCTGATCTGGAGTCACATCAAAAATATCAGCCACCCCCAGGTATGTTTCTGGATCGGGCTTGTAATGCCGAAAGACTTCAGCCGAAAGAATCAGATCCCATGGCAAGCCTGCATTTTTCGCCATCTCGGCCAACAGTCCTAAGTTTCCATTTGAGAGGGTGACAATAATGAATTTACTTTTCAGTCTAGTAAGGCCTGCCACCGTATCAGCCCAGGGAGTAAGGCGATGCCAAACCAGGTTTAAATCCCGTATTTGGGGTTCAGAAAGAGCGTTAACCTGAAAGTCTTTCAGAATGTCATTGAGAATCAGGCGATGCAAATCATCAATCTTGGTCCAAGGCAATTCCCCTGAACGAACGCGGGCCATGGCTGGCTTGTAACCTGTTCTCCAGGCGGTCGCAAATGCATCAGGATCTACAGGCAGCTTGAGTTTTCTAACCTCAGCGGCAATTGATCCATGCCAATCCACCACTGTGCCAAAAACATCAAATGCCAGTACCTTTACTTGCTTAGTCATTCCAATAATTCCTATATGGTCACCCTTAGTGGTGCAGGATAAAGTATCTTAATTAAATATACGCACCAATTTAGTGAATATATTAGTGCAAACCCTTGCTAATCGATTAATAATGAAACAGCAAAATTTACTTTGATAGATCTATCAAATAAAAACAGGAGGTTTTATGAGTTCAGTAGCGATGGGTGCTTCAGAGGGTGCGAATAATCCCTTGAAGTCCAAATGGGTGCAGTTAGCCCTAGGCGTCATTTGCATGATGGCGATTTCAAGCCCTCAATATGTGTGGGCACTCTTTACAAAACCAATCATGGGTCAGCTGGGAGTCAGCTTAACTGAGCTACAGATTACCTTTTCGATCTTGATTGTGTTGCAAACTTTTTTCTCGCCCTTTCAAGGTTATTTGGTTGATAAGTTTGGTCCTCGCCTGTTGTTGTCGATCGGTACTGTATTGACCGGTTTAAGCTGGGTGCTATCTGCTAATGTTGCTACAGTTTCTGATCTCTACTTAACTTATGGTGTATTGGGTGGATTGGGAACCGGTATTGTTTATGTTGGCGTCGTTGGTTTGATGGTGCGCTGGTTTCCGCAAAATCGCGGCTTTGCTGTAGGTATGGTTGCTGCAGGTTACGGTATTGGTGCCTTATTGACCACCTTCCCAATCTCTAATAGCCTCGCTGAATCTGGCCTGCAAGGCACCCTCACATTCTTTGGCTACATCATTGGCGCAGTTGGTTTATTGGCTGCGCAAGGCATTCGTGTACCGCATGCTGATCGTGTGCAAACTGCTGGCCAGATTGAGGCAGCAGCGGCTGGTGTGTCACCCATGGCAATGCTCAAGACCCCTATTTTTTGGTTGCTCTTTTTGATGATGTCGATGATGTCCACCTCTGGTTTGATGGTGATCTCTCAGATGGGTGCATTTGCCAAGGACTTTGGTGTAACTGGTGCAATGGTTTTTGGCATGGCAGCTTTACCTTTGGCTTTGAGTATTGATCGTATTACCAATGGTTTAACGCGCCCACTCTTTGGCTGGGTATCTGATCGTATTGGTCGTGAATACACTATGACAATTGCATTTGGTCTAGAAGCAGCGGCTATGTTTGTATGGGTGATGACGCGCTCTGACCCGCTTATTTTTGTATTGATGTCTGGTGTAGTCTTCTTTGGTTGGGGTGAGATTTTTTCTTTATTCCCATCTACGCTCACAGATACCTTTGGTCAAAAGCACGCTACAACCAACTATGGATTTTTATACATGGCGCAGGGCGTAGGTTCCATTATTGGTGGTCCTATTGCCGCCTACATTCACAGTCAAACTGAAAGTTGGCTGCCAGTGTTTGCAATCATGATTGCCTTAGATGCAACGGCTGCATTACTCGCCTTCTTTGTATTGCGTCCAATGCGCGCAAAGTATTTGCAAGCTAAGGTTGCATAAAAGCAATGCATCAGTAGTTAAGACATAGTGCAATAGAAAAAGGCTGCCATTGGCAGCCTTTTTTGTTGCAGCATCAGGGCTTAGAAGGAGCTCACTGCACCATCGCTACGCGGATCCCAGCCGCCTCGTAAAGTGCCAGAGGGCTCTCGAATGATGCAACCGGCGTGTCCTACGGTTTCATCAAAGGCATCGAGCATCTCAATCTCATGGCCTAAGGCATGTAATTCTTTAGCAACCCATGGACTAAAGCGCGATTCAAGCTTGAGGCTATCGCTGGTTTGTCCCCAGGTGCGACCTAACAACCAACGAGGGCGGCTAATCGCATCTTGCGGGTCAAGACCATAAGTAGCGGTGCGTGTAAAGACTGCACATTGTGTTTGGGGTTGGCCATCTCCACCCATCGTGCCGTAGACCATAGAGCGACCATCTTTGAATAACGCCATAGCGGGGTTGAGCGTATGAAATGGTTTGCGATAAGGCTCAAGGTGATTGAGTGTTTTTGGATCTAGGGAGAAACTGCAGCCGCGGTTCTGCCAATTAACACCAGATGTAGGTAGAACAATACCGGCACCAAACTCATGGTAAATGCTTTGAATAAATGAAACACAGTTACCCTGCCCATCAATGACTCCCATCCAGATGGTGTCAGCCGGACCTTTGCCTTGACCCCATGGCAGTGCTCTTTCAGGATCAATATTTTTGGCTAGTTTTTTGAGGAAGGCGGGCGCTAAGAAATTTTGCGCATTGCGCTTCATATAGGCAGGATCAGTAACAAATTGATCGCGAATTTTGAAGGCTTGTTTGGTAGCCTCAACGCAATGATGGACGTACTCGGCGCTATCCACTTTGAAGCGCTTGAGATTAAGTTGATCCAAAATTCCCAATATCATCAGCGAGACTAAACCTTGGGTTGGTGGGATCATGTTGTAGACATTACCCAGGCTATGCTTGAGCTCTAGCGGATCAATCAGTTTTGCTTGATGGCGCTGTAAGTCACTTAAACGCAAAGGGCTACCCAATTCAGTCAATTCTTTGGCGAGTAAGTCAGCCAGATCACCGCGGTAATAATCTTCCGTTCCTTTTCTGGCGATCTGGCGCAGGGTTTTAGCGAGGCGCTCTTGTTTGAAGATGCTGCCAACTTGGGGCGCTTTGCCGTCCACTAGAAAGGTTTCTGCAAATCCAGGAATGGGACTGAGTTCGGCCGTCTTTTTAGTAGTTAAGCTCGATTGGCTATGAGTGACTGGCACCCCTTTTTCTGCGTAATAGATTGCATCAGCCAATAAACGGGAGAGTGGAATTTTTCCGCCCAAACCTTGTTTGGATAATTGATGTGCGGCACCCCATCCCGAGATGGTTCCGGCAACTGTATTGGCAGCAACCGCTCCACGAAACGGAATCGCCTTGGTAATACCGCGTTCTGCGTACCAGTTTTTTGTCGCTAGGCCAGCCGCTGCTCCACAGGCATCAATGCCACCCATGGCTTTACCAGGGGAGTGCACCACCCAAAAGGAGTCGCCACCAATGGAATTCATATGTGGGTACACCACTGCAATAGTGGCTGCTGCCGCAACCATGGCCTCAAGGGCATTACCACCTTCACGTAAAACTGCCAAAGCAGATTCAGATGCCAGGGAGTGGGGCGCTACGGCCATTCCACGAATACCCCATTTTTGTTGCATAGATTTCTCCGGATTGATTATTTTTTTAATTACCTCAATCCGATTATAGGGCTTCAGATCCGTGCCTTTAGGACCATTTGGATCTGAAGATTTTTAATTACTTGGCAAAAGCAATTTCTGCAAACTTAGCAATAGATAGGAGTTTGGCGTCCTCCTGGTATTGTCCAATCAATTGAATGCCTAAAGGCAAGCCATTGCCTGATTTGGTAAAAGGAAGATTGATCGCAGGCATTCCCAAAAAGCTCCAGAGGGCGCAGAAAATGGGATCTCCAGTAGAGGTCAATCCCTTGGGCGCCTCGCCACTAGCTGGTACCGATAAGAATCCATCGTATTGTTCAAAAAATGCAGCAATAGATTGTTTTAATTCTATTTGTTTTGCGCGAGCAGCAAGATAGGCTTCGGAAGAGTGCTTAGAGCCTCTGTCGGCTAAATCAATAATATGTTGGCTGAGGAGTTCCTTGTTCTCTTTGAGATGGGTTTCGTGAATCTGCGCTGCCTCGCAATCCATCATCAAGTTCATATCAGCTATGGCATCCCAGTATTGGGTTGGTAGCGTCAGCTCTTGGACAATAGCGCCTGCAGCGCGCAACCGATCTGCTGCAGCATCGAGCGCTTGTTTTTGCTCTGCACTTAGCAGGTGATCGTGTGGAGTGACAATTTTTGCAATGCGAGGTGTTGCAAAAGGGGCGATACCCGTTTTTTCGTTTAACACCAGATCGGGCAAAATAATTGCATCTTCTTCAGCCAGGCTGTCATTCTTGAGTAACTGAAAAGCCAGCGCCGCGTCATCAACTGATCTGGTGAAAAACCCAATGTGATCGAGGGAGCCGGCTAGGGGGTGAGCCCCTTCGCGCGTTACAGCGCCAAAGCTAGCTTTGAATCCAACCACACCACAAAAGGCAGCGGGACGCACAATGGATCCTTGCGTTTGTGATCCGAGTGCCAGAGGTACTATGCCGGCTGCCACGGATGCTGCTGAGCCGCTGGATGAGCCGCCAGGCGTATGTTCTGCATTCCAGGGATTCGTTGTGGGGCCAGGGTGGCGCCAAGCAAATTCAGTAGTGACAGTTTTGCCAAAAATCACACCGCCAAGCTGGCGAATTTTTGCAATGATGGGCGCATCCTCTTTGGGAATATTGCCCTTGTAAATTGGAGAGCCATTAGTAGTAGGGAACTGAGTTGTGGCAATAATATCTTTGACGCCAACTGGAATACCGCTAAGTGGCCCCGGCTTAACTTCTTTAGCAAGATCTTCCAGTGAGCCTCTCACCAGAAATGCATGCAAACTGGGCTCTAAGAGATCAGCCTGGTCACAGCATTGTGACAATAGTTCGTGGGGGGTGAGCTCACCCGCTTGAATTTTGTTGCAAGCTTCTCTTAGGCCAGGTATTTTTTTCATATGCATCGATGTCTTATGGTTGTTTGTTTAGGCAGTCTAAGACCGCCTAAACAGATTGATTACTTCAATGTTAATGCGTTCTTGATATAGGTTTGATTGATGAAGGTGTCATAAGCTGGTTGCTCCTTCAGATTTCCAAGTGCAATTTGGGTTTCCATTGCAATCTTTAGCGCTTGTGGCGTGATTTGTACGCTCTTAGGGAACACATTCTCACTCATCATGCGGTTCACTGCATTTTCAACAACCTGAGGGTCTTGTGAAGGAAACTCTTTCTTGGCGATTTCAATTGCGCCTTTGGGGTCTTTGGCCATATAACGCAGCGCCACTTCCATGCCATTAACCATTCTTTGGGCAACTACTGGATCGACTGTTTTCATAGCGGTAATTGACGAGAAGGCATAAGGACCATAGGTTTTTGGAAAGCCTAAGACAACTTTCATGCCCTTGATCGCAACTTGATCCAAGCCTGGCTCATATAGGACGGCTACCTTAGCTTGTCCACCTAGTAAGGCTGCTGGCTCAGTACCGAGAGGTACTTGGATCATATCAATATCGGTTTTCTCATTCATGCCATTTTCTTTAAGCAACTTCAGAAATAAAGATGTGCTGGTTGTTGGCATGAGGCCGGTGACTACTTTTTGACCCTTGATATCCTTGATTGAAGTGAATTTGACATCTGGTGCAGTAGCAATCCAAACTGCTGCGCCATTGACTGCATTGCTAATAATTCCCACGTTAGCACCTTTGGACGCTGCTATCGCAGTCCACTCTGGACCATGAATGGAGAACTGTGAGCTACCAGACAAAACAGAGGATAGTGCTGCAGTTGGGGAGCCAGCAGTTTCTTTAATCACGCTCAAACCCTGATCCTGGAAGAAGCCTTTATCAATCGCCACATATAAGGGCAAATACAGCATTGACTGAAAAGCCTGAGAGATCGTGACGGTCTTCACTTCTGCCGATGCCGATAGTGAAGTCATGCCGATTCCCGCTGCTAATGCGATAGTGCTTAATTTCTTAAAGATGGATTGCATTTGTAATACCTCCAATGAGTTAATAAATTACATTCGAATTTGGGTGCGTCCGTTATCAGAGCGCCAAGGGAACATCCATTTTTCCAGTGCATCAATCGCGTGATAGAGAAAGAAGCCAACAATCATTAGCATGAAGAGGCCAACCCATACTGAATTGAGCTCATATAGACTTGAAGCGTTATAAATCATGTGACCTAAGCCAGCTTTCGAGGAGATAAACTCACCCACGACTGCACCAACCAAGCCAAAGCCCACATTAATTCTGAAGTTAGAAACAATCACCGGCATTGAAGAGGGCGCAATGACTTCAAAAAATATTTGATGCTTATTACCGCCCATTGAAAACAATAGTGATTGCAGATCTTTATCAGCATCCTTGGTTGCCTGGTGGGCTGCAATGAGTGCAATGATTGCTGTCATCGAAACCACCAATACAACCTTAGCTCCCAATCCCGTTCCAAACCAGAGCAATATGATTGGTGCAAGGGCAATTTTGGGAACGCTATTAATAGCCACTATGAATGGTTCTGTAATTTGTGCGGCCCATTTTGAGTACCAAAGGGAGAGTCCCAGTGCCGTACCAATGATGGTGCCGATCACAAAACCAAGCAGTGCTTCCCAAAGGGTATAGCCTGTATCAATAAAGATGGAGTAGTTCAGCACACTTGCAACAAAACATTTCCAAATACCTGCTGGCGTTCCCACTAGGAATTCTGAAATAAATCCAAGCTCAGCTCCCAGCTGCCAAGCAGCAAAAAAAAGAACTACAGAAAGTAATTGGATAAATGATTTGCCTGTGCCGCTATTAAGCCAAGAACTTAGCAAGGATGGTTTTGAGTTCATACTGAAGCATCCTTTTTGGTTTGAATATCTAACTCAGAACAGAGTAAGTTGAAGTACTCAGAAAAGTTTTTATGAGCCCTTGCATCAATTGGGGATGTACGCTCTATTTCTATTTCATGTACATTTTTTACGGTAGTGGGTCTGCCACTTAACGCAACAACACGCTTGGATAGGGCTACTGCTTCATCAATATCGTGCGTCACTAGGATGACTGTCTTTTTAAAGGTAGCAACAGCCTCAAGTAAGACGCTCTCTAAATACAATCGAGTTTGATAATCAAGTGCAGAAAAAGGTTCATCTAATAGAAGGATATCCGGATCCATTAGCAAGGTTCTGATCAGGGCAACCCGTTGACGCATCCCACCAGAAAGGGTTTGAGGGTAAGATTTTTCAAATCCAGATAGACCAAAAGTAGATAGATATTCTCTGGCCATATCAACTGCCCGGGGCCCATCTTCCCCTCGCACTTTTAGCCCCAGTAAAACGTTATCAAGCACTGTTTTCCAGGGAAAAAGTAGGTCTTTTTGCATCATGTAGCCAATACGACCCCGCAGACTGGTGGTTTTTTCACCTCTATATATAAGAGACCCCTGATCTGCCTCTAGTAAGCCGGCAATAATATTAAAAATAGTCGATTTACCGCAGCCGCTTGGTCCAATGATGCTGACAAAGTCTTGCTCGTGGACATCAAATGTCAGGCCGCTAAGCACCTCAACAGGCCCCGACTTCGAGCTGAAGGATTTATGAATCCCGTTAATAGAGAGTTGAATAGCTTGATTAGTCATGTCTTTAATGGCGATCTAAATTGGTGCGAAGTAGGTAGTAATACTTACATTCTTAGTTCAGGCCAAAGTAGGGGAGGATTTTTTTATGGTGCAGCAATGCATCAATTTGGTATTTCCTGAACCAAGGTGGGGCTTTCCTGAGTGAGAGCCTCTTTGGGCACTCATTTTTACCTTAGGCGATAATTGCCTCTGATGAGCATTTTGTTGGAATTTGATAAAAAAGTACGGAGATATATGAGTAATTCAATTGAGAATAGTTTTTTTGCGCGATTTGCCATTCGCTGCGCAAACTGGGCTGAGCGTTGGTTCCCGGACTCCTGGGTATTTGCCGTAGTTGCTGTCATCGTTGTGGCCTTAGCCACGCTATACATTGGCGCCACCCCAAGCGATGCGGCCATGGCTTTCGGTAATGGCTTTTGGACTCTCATTCCTTTCACTATGCAAATGGCTTTTGTGGTGATTGGTGGCTATGTAGTTGCTAGCTCACCACCGGCAACTAAGCTAATTGAAAAAATGGCCAAAATTCCTAAAAATGGTCGTTCCGCCGTTTGCTGGGTCGCAGGTATTTCGATGGCAGCTTCTTTGTTGAACTGGGGTCTCTCTTTGGTTTTCGGTGGTTTACTGGTAAGGGCCTTGGCACGACGGACTGATTTGAAGATGGACTATCGTGCTGCAGGCGCTGCTGCTTATTTAGGCCTCGGCGCTGTTTGGGCGCTTGGTTTGTCATCTTCGGCCGCTCAACTACAGGCCAATCCAGCTAGCTTGCCACCATCTGTGTTGGCAATTACAGGCGTTATCCCCTTTACTGAAACTATTTTCTTATGGCAGTCTGGCGTTTTGCTCGCTGCATTGTTTATTGTTTCTTTGATTGTGTCTTATGTTTCAGCGCCCGGGCCTCAGGCTGCTCGTGATGCCGCTGGTTGCGGTGTTGATGTGAGCTTGCCTCCTCCTAAGCTGGCTGAGCGCACCCGTCCTGGGGAGTGGTTGGAATACAGCCCGCTATTAATTATTTTGCTGGCCTTGTTGGCTGCAGGCTGGTTGTATAACGAGTTCACTACCAAGCCTTTTATTACGGCGATTTCTGGTCTCAATACCTATAACTTCCTATTTATCATGGTTGGTGCTTTGCTGCATTGGCGTCCAAGAAGTTTCTTGGATGCGGTTTCAAAAGCAGTTCCAACGACTACGGGTGTATTGATTCAGTTTCCTTTGTATGGTTCGATCGCCGCTTTGATGACCCAAGTAAAAGGGGTTGATGCGCATACCTTGTCTGCGCATATCTCTGATTTCTTTGTGCATATTGCATCGCATGACAGCTATGCCATCATCATGAGTATTTACTCTGCAGTTCTGGGCTTCTTCATTCCATCGGGTGGCGGCAAGTGGATTATTGAGGCGCCTTATGTCATGCAAGTGGCTAATGACTTGCAATATCACTTGGGTTGGGCTGTGCAGATCTACAACGCTGCTGAAGCATTGCCAAACTTGATTAATCCGTTTTATATGTTGCCTTTGTTGGGCATCTTGGGAATCAAGGCACGTGAGGTGATTGGTTTCTCATTTGTACAGTTGCTAGTGCATACACCTTTGGTGCTGTTCTTGTTGTGGATGCTGGGTAACACCTTGGCTTATATCCCACCGATGCATTAATACTTAAAACATATTGATTTAATACATATTAAAAAGAGATGAATAATGAGTGAAAAATTAAAACTAGGATTTGTTGGACTTGGCATCATGGGTGCTCCAATGGCATCTCATTTGATTAAGGCGGGTCATGAAGTTTATGTAGCCACTCGCAGCAAAGTAGCCCCAGAAATTGCAGCATCGAGTGCAATTGTTTGTGCTAATCCACAAGAAGTTGCCAAGCAGGCGGATATTATTTTCCTGATGCTGCCTGATACCCCAGATGTGGAGCGCGTATTACTTGGTGAGCATGGTGTGGCAGCGGGCCTCACCACAGGCAAGACAGTGGTGGATATGAGTTCAATTTCCCCGATTGCCACTAAAGAGTTTGCTAAAAAAATCAATGCATTAGGGTGTGACTACTTAGATGCGCCTGTATCAGGCGGACAAGTGGGTGCTCAAAATGCCACGCTTTCAATTATGGTTGGTGGTGATGAGGCAGTATTTAACAAAGTGAAGCCTGTCTTTGAGTTAATGGGTAAAAACATTAACTTAGTTGGTGGCAATGGCGATGGTCAAACTGCAAAAGTGGCTAATCAAATTATTGTTGCTCTTAATATCGAGGCAGTAGCTGAAGCCCTGCTGTTTGCAGCCAAAGCGGGCGCAGATCCAGCCAAGGTTCGCCAAGCATTAATGGGCGGCTTTGCAAGTTCCAAGATCTTGGAGGTGCATGGTGAACGCATGGTGAAGCGCACGTTTGATCCTGGTTTCCGTATTGAGTTGCATCAGAAGGATTTAAATCTAGCTCTTGAGAGCGCTAGATCACTTGGGGTATCGTTGCCAAATACGGCAACCGCCCAAGCCCTCTTTAGTTCTTGCGTAGCCCATGGCGGTAAGGCGTGGGATCACTCTGCAATGGTGAAGGCCCTAGAAGGCATGGCTAACTTTGAAATCGGGCAAAAGGCTGACTAAAGCCCGAGTGTATTTATTGCAGTGCAATACACTAATAGCAGCAATAGTGTTCAGAGCCTCATCTACGATGGGGCTTTTTTATTGCCTAGGTGTTTTCGCTAGGAGTTGATGTGAATCAATTGCTTTTTTATTTCTACTTGATCTAATGACTCGACGACTTTCGTAATAACGAAGTCAAAAATAACTAATTACATATGGCAATCATGCCAGCGAGAGACAGGGCGGCTTATTGGCTGCTACAGAAAGGTAGAGATGAAGATTTATCAAACCATCAATAAAGTACCGGGCGGGTTAATGGTTGTGCCCTTATTTATTGGCATGCTACTCAACACGTTTGCGCCAAATGCCTTAAAGATAGGCGGTTTTACACAAGCTCTCACTAATCAGGGCTACCCAACCTTTTTGGCGATGTATCTATTTACCGTTGGCACAAAGATGACGCTCAATGCAGCGCCAACGATGCTCAAACGTGGTTTTGGTATCTTGTTTGCAAAGGTCGGTATCGCAATTGCTATTTCTTTGGCGATCGCCCACTTTTTTAATGGCGACATTGTTGGTCTCACTACCTTAGCAGTATTGGCAGCCATGAACGATACCAATGGCGGTATGTTTCTTGCTCTAACTAGCACCTTCGGTAGCAAAGAAGATGCGGGCACTTACGTGCCACAAAGTATAGAAACTGGACCATTTTTAACCATGCTAGTTTTAGTCGGAGCAGGCCTGGCGGTCATTCCTTGGATGACGATGTTCTCGGTCATTGCCCCAATTATTGCTGGAGCGATTCTTGGAAATCTAGATAGCGATCTCAGGGATTTCTTTGGTAAGCATGAGCCAATCATTATTCCCTTTATGGCCTTCACACTGGGTCAAGGTATCAATTTGTCAGCGGTAACGACCGCCGGCTTGCCGGGCATCTTGCTTGGCCTCTCAGTATTGGTCATTACTGGAATCGTTTGCATCTTGGCTGATCGCCTATTAGGCGGCTCTGGCGTAGCGGGTGCCGCAGCTTCCAGCACGGCAGGCAATGCCACCGGCACTCCGCAAGCAGTTGCACTGGCTGACCCATCTTTTGCAGCAATTGCACCTTTAGCGACTGTTCAAGTGGCCGCTTCGGTGATTGTGACTGCAGTGCTGACCCCGGTACTTACGGCCTATATCTATCGTCGCAATAAGAAGAAGCTAGAGGCGCAGTAATGTTCTGATCTAGCGGTTTCGCTTTTGCCTTTATTTTTTGAGGCGATACCCGGTCTTGAATATCCAGATGACCGCGGCGACAGAAACCGCTAGAAAGCTCAAAGTCATTCCCAGACTGACCCATAGGTTCACATCCTCAATGCTATAAAAGCTCCAGCGAAAACCGCTGATGAGGTAAACCACTGGATTGAGCAAGGCCACTTTTTGCCAGAATGGTGGCAATACTGAGATAGAGTAAAAGCTACCCCCCAAGAATGTCAGCGGGGTGATGATTAGTAAGGGCACCACTTGAAGTTTCTCGAAGCCATCAGCCCAAATACCAATGATGAAACCAATCAAACTAAAGGTGACTGAAGTCAGCAAAAGGTAAGTCAGCATCCAAATAGGGTGATCTATCTTGATGTTTACAAAAAAGGTTGCTGTGATCAAAATAATGAGACCCAGGATGATGGACTTGGTTGCTGCTGCACCCACATAGCTAATGATGATTTCTAGGGGGGATAGGGGTGCAGAAAGTAATTCATAGATGGTGCCGCTAAATTTGGGAAAGTAGATACCAAAAGAAGCATTAGAAATACTTTGTGTGAGTAGTGAGAGCATGATCAAGCCAGGCACAATAAATGCGCCATAGGAAACGCCTTCCATCTCACTAATACGTGAACCAATCGCTGAACCAAACACTACAAAATACAAAGAGGTGGAGATCACTGGCGCAATGATGCTTTGCATCAGGGTACGTCTGGTTCTAGCCATCTCAAATTTGAAAATGGCCCGCATGCCATAAAAATTAAGATTCATTTGAACTTGCTCCAGCATTCACTAAATTGACAAAGATCTCTTCAAGCGAGCTTTGTTTGGTATGAAGGTCTTTAAAGGTAATCCCACCCTCAGAAAGTCTGCGTAAGACTTCCCCTATGCCCATTTGCTCACTATTTGCATCATAGGTGTAGGTCAATTCGAATTTGTCTGTAGAAAGGCTAAGACCAGGAATATCGAGACCTGAGGGAATCGATTCAAGCGGAAATGGCAATTGCAGTATGAGTTCTTTTTTACCGAGTTGCTTCATTAACGCTAATTTTTCTTTTACTAAAATCAATTCACCCTTGCGGATGATGCCAATCCGATCGGCCATCTCTTCTGCTTCTTCAATATAGTGCGTCGTCAGAATCACAGTGGTACCGTTATTTTTGAGATCTCTGACCAATTCCCACATATCGCGTCTAAGACTCACGTCCACCCCAGCTGTGGGTTCATCTAGGAAGAGGATCTTGGGCTCGTGCGATAGGGCCTTAGCAATCATGAGTCGGCGCTTCATGCCGCCTGAGAGCGTCATGATCTTGTTATTACGCTTCTCCCACAGTGAAAGGTCTTTGAGGATCTTCTCAATGAGCGCAGGATTAGCCGGCTTACCATATAGGCCGCGACTAAATACGACGGTATTCCAGACAGTTTCGAAGGAATCGGTAGACAGTTCCTGTGGAACAAGACCAATTAAGGAGCGCGCCTCTTTGTAATTGCCAATGATGTTCTTCCCGTCAACCAATACTCGGCCAGAGCTAGGGTTCACAATTCCGCAAATAATGCTAATGAGGGTTGTTTTGCCAGCACCATTTTGACCAAGTAGGGCAAAGATTTCGCCTTTAGCAATTTCAAGATTGATGTCTTTGAGGGCCTGAAAGCCAGACTGATAGATTTTTGATAGGTGGGAAATGGATAGGATCTGATTCATTGGGGGTCATATTACCTGAAGGCTGTAATTGCTTGATTTATTGTGCGAATGAATAGGTTTCTAAAACTTCGAGGCTGATTTTTTCGAGGACATTGAAATGCGTACTCTCTAATTTAATTTGCGGCGCACAGTGCATTTCCATCGCCTCAATCCAGCGATTGACGCATAAGCACCACTGGTCGCCAGCGCATAAGCCAGGAAAGCCGTACTCCGGTCTTGGTGTGATGAGGTCATTGCCTTTGCTCAGGCTAAATTGCAAGAACGCATCACTGACAACTGCGCAGACCAAATGACTGCCAGCATCATCAACACCCGTGTTGCAACAGCCATCGCGAAAGAAGCCGGTAAGAGGGTCGAATGAGCAAGGGACTAGTGGCTGGCCATACACATTTAGGGTGGGAGCAATATTCATATCTTTACCAAGGTAGTTTTTCGCCGGAATATGATAAAAAACTTCCGGAGTCTTGTTTTTCAATACTTTCGATCACTTTGAAAAGATCACTGACGGCATCCAAAGCGGGGCGGCCAATTTGCTCCCCCTTAAAAGGCTTGGATAGTCTGGAGTTCACCGTGCCTGGATGCAATGCAACCAAGGCTGTATTGGGTTTAATTCTGCCCAATTCAATTGCTGCAGTTTTGATTAACATATTTAGGGCAGCTTTTGAGGCGCGATAGCCATACCACCCACCAAGACGGTTATCTTCGATGCTGCCAACTTTGGCAGACAGGGTGGCCATGATGCTATGTTGACTGTCGAGGAGTTTTGAAAAATGACGAATAGTCAGGGCTGGCCCAATCGCATTGATTTTCATGAGTTCGCTCAGTTGATCTGCATTGAGATCATCCAGCTTCTTTTCTGGCATCCAGTCGGCGCTATGAAGGACGCCAATCGTATTGATAATGAGTTGAAAAGGTGCTTTGGAGGCTAAAGCCTTGGCTGCGAGCTCAATCGATTCAGGTATCTGATAATCAATCGAGGGTGCAGATTGGCGGCTTATTCCCACAACCATTGAGCAGGAGGGGTTATTTTGCAGCAGCTCCATAAATGCAGATCCAATGGTTCCAGAGGATCCAATGACTAGTGCACGAAAGGGGTGGGGAAGTAATCCCATGGATTGTTTGGCCGGTGAGGTATCGCCTGCTAGTTTATTGAATAAGTCTTAAACTTGCTTGATGAGCCAGGAACTGCAAAAACTAAGCCTTTTTTATGATGGCGCTTGCCCTTTGTGTCAGGCTGAAATCACTTTTTTGTCTCGCAGAAATAATGCGGGGCTGCTCGATTTTGTGGACATCAACTCGCAATTTTATGATTCGCACGCAACGGGTGTCTCATGCGACCAAGCTTTGGCATCAATGTATGGTCAATATGCTAATGGTGAATTGATTAATGGCGTGTCAGTTTTTTCAGAGGCCTACCGACGGGCGGATCTGCCTTTTTTGGCTTGGGTGTTTTCGCAAAAGGCGCTTCAACCGTTGCTGCAACTAGGCTATGGTTTCTTTGCTAGAAATCGACATGCTATCTCTAAAATCTTTGGTCCAGGCGCCTTATGGCTGGTAAATAGGACGAACAACAGGAAATGAGATGAAAAGACTCATTACAGTTTTAACTTCAATACTCTGCATTGCGCTGGGCATGAATACGCCTGCTTACTCTCAAGATGCCTCTTTTATTCATGCACTATTAAATCAAGCAAAGTTACAGGGCGCTGGTAAATTTACTTATTGGGGGTTTGATGTCTATGATGCGAAGCTCTACCGCAGTAACAACGTAAGCGCGCCAGAATTTGCATTGGATATCCGTTATCTAAGATCTTTTTCAGGCCCTGCAATTGCCAAAAGAGTAACGCAAGAGATGGAGGGTTTAGGTGTTCCAGCGCAGCAAGCTGATCTTTGGGGTAAGCAACTTGCGACGATCTTCCCCAATGTTGAACGTGGCCAATCTTTAACTGCGATCTATTTGCCAAAACAGGGTACTGTATTCTTTCATGAGGGTAAGCAACTTGGCGAAATACCCGATACCCAATTTGCTAAAGCCTTTTTTAGTATTTGGCTCGACCCCAATACCAGCGCACCTAAATTGCGCAATCAATTGCTCGGACAAAGCTGCCCTCCACCTTTAATTAATGAGGCTTGTTGATTTATGAAAATACACTTACGTCAAATTGCCTTAGGTTTCTGTATGACCCTATTGTTGGGTGGCTGCTCTAGTCCTGCGGTTGTGCAATATGCTGATCAAAAGCCCGAGCTAGATTTAAGTCAATTTTTTTCCGGAACGATTCATGCCTATGGCATCTTTACTGATCGCAGTGGGGAGGTTAAAAAGCGTTTTACCGTGTTAATTCAGTCGAACTGGGAGGTGGTTCAGGGAAAAAAAGTAGGTACCCTGGATGAGAGTTTTGAGTATTCTGATGGCACAACGCAAAAGCGCATATGGCGGCTAACTGAGACAGCCCCAGGTCAATTTACTGGTACCGCAGATGATGTTGTTGGGGTAGCTAAAGGTGAGTCCGCGGGGAATGCCTTGCATTGGGCCTATACCTTGGCCCTTCCCGTGGATGGCACAACTTACCACGTGCAATTTGATGATTGGATGTACTTGGTGACGCCCAAGGTGATGCTTAATAAAGCCAAGATGAGTAAATTTGGTATTGAACTGGGTGAAGTAACCTTGAGTTTTTATAAGCCTTAATTGATGGACCCATGCAAAGGAACATGTTGATGAATAAAACAGGAGTTGTAAAGTATTTGATTGGTACGATCTTCTGCGGGGCAGTCTTTACTGTTGGCGCCCAAGTAATCCATCCAGGTGGATTTGTCACCATGACGCCGAGTGAGATTCCATGGAAAGATAGCGAGAGTGGCCTAAAGACAGTCATACTGTTTGGTGACCCAAGTAAGCCTGGGATCTACATCATGCGCAATATTTTTCCTGCAGGGGTGATGAGCACACCGCATTCTCACGATCAAGATCGTTGGGTAACTGTAATTAAAGGAACTTGGTATTCTGGTACGGATGGCGCTTGGGATCCAAAGAGCACGATCCCCATGCCGGCAGGCAGTGTCATGTTTCATCCTGCTAATGCGGTCCATTTTGATGGGTCACTGAAGGAGCCGGTTGAGGTCCAGATTATGGGGATGGGTCCAGTGAAGACGACTTATATTGACCCAAAATTGGGTAAATATGGACACCCATATAAATTGAATTAGGAGTTTTTGTGAGAATTGAAGATAAAGATCCCGCAAGGCATGCTGGTATTGAATACCCGATGGAGGTTGGAG
The DNA here is from genome assembly GCF_029892205.1 of Polynucleobacter sphagniphilus. Classification (NCBI taxonomy): domain Bacteria; kingdom Pseudomonadati; phylum Pseudomonadota; class Betaproteobacteria; order Burkholderiales; family Burkholderiaceae; genus Polynucleobacter; species Polynucleobacter sphagniphilus. Next base: position 272,326 of record NZ_JARXVX010000002.1, on the reverse strand, counting down.
CGCCCGTATTTGCACCGATTAAAGTCGTCGAAGAAAAAGATAAAGCGGTTAATGTTGCTAGGCAAAATGCAAAGCTTGAATACGATCGCATTATGGAGCAGGCTGAAGTCCTCATGAGACAGGCGAGGTCTTTGCAAGCGCGCCTTGATGCTACTGAGATGGTTCATCGCTCTAAGTTTAGTTTTAATCCCTTACACGGTAAAACCTATCATCTTTACTATGATCAAAGAAATGCCACGCATCTTCTCATTCAAAACGGACCGAAGGATTGGAGTTGTGGAATCCCTGATAACTGGGTGTACTCCATGGCAGTCAAAAAATTAGGTGATAGCACGTGGGCGGTAGTGGAGGAAGATCAGTAAACCGCAATTAAAGATAATTTATTGGATATAGAAAAAGCCCCTGAATCTACATCCAGGGGCTTCGTGTTTACTACTCCGTGAGAACCTATCTCATGGTAATAATGGGTGATTAAGCGAACCCAAAAATTGCAACAAATCCAAGCGCAACTCCAACCATCAAGATCTTCAAGACAGTCATTGCAAAGATATCTGGATAGGATTGCTTGTGTGTCAAACCGCAGACTGCCAAGAGGGTGATGATGGCGCCATTGTGTGGGCCAGTATCGAAACCGCCTGATGCGATAGAGGCAAAGCGACCCAAGATTTCTGGTGACATATTGACAGTTTGCGCCCAATCTAACCAAAACTTGCTAAACAGATCAAGTGCAATGGACACGCCGCCAGATGCTGAGCCGGTAATACCGCAAATGATATTGATGGTCACAGCCATGGATGCCAAAGGACCATCACCCCAGTTCATATTCATGACGCTATGAGCAATAGTGTTAAACCCAGGCAGGGCAGCAATCACGTTGCCATAACCAACTTCGGAAGCGACGTTCATGACTGCCAATAATGAGCCCACTGCACCAAGACTAATCGCTCTGCTAATACCGCCTTTGGAGATGCGATTAAAGCCGAGAGCGATTGACACCACAATACCGCAAGCAACGGCAATAATTAAGGACCAAATACTAATGACATTCTTAAGAGCAGTAGCCGTCAATGGTAATTTCATCGCCACAATCGGCGCCAATGAATCTGGATCCCAAGGAAATACATTGTTACCAATGTAGTTCACTACCAATACTGTCAACAAAGGCAGTATGGATAAATGCCATGATGGCAATGCTTCATCGCGTGGGCTTGGCTCGTTAATGGTATGTGCACCATAGCCTTCACCATTTGCATGGGCTTGATTAACACGATAGGTTAACCACATCATGCCGGTTACAAACATGATGATTGCAACAGTAATACCTAGGGTTGGCCCAGAATAAACACTGGTTCCAAAAAACTTAGTTGGAATAATGTTTTGGATTTGTGGTGAACCAGGAAGGCTGTCCATCGTGAAAGTGAATGCCCCTAATACGATGCTGGCAGGTACAAACTTCTTTGGAATATCCGCTTGCTTAAATAAAGCGGCAGCAAAAGGGTATACGGCAAATACAACCACGAACATGCTGACGCCACCATAAGTCAAGATGGCAGCAGAAAGAACGGTTGAGAGCACTGCACGCTTTGGCCCTAAAGATTTGATAATCGCGCTTGCAATGGATTGCGCCATACCGCTTTCTTCCATCACTTTGCCGAAAATAGCGCCAAGCATAAATACAGGGAAGAAGTTTTTGACGTAGATCGCCGCCTTCACCATAAACAGCTCGGTGTAAGTTGGCATTACTGGCAATCCTTGTGAGAATGCCGCAATCAAAGCAAATATAGGGGCAAAAAAGATAACTGAATACCCCTTATATGCAAAGTAAATCAATAAAACTAAACTGGCAAAAATTCCTATAACTTCCATTTTTTGTCTCCGCTTATATTAGAAAGAAATGTCGATCTCAATTACTTCGAAGTCGGCATTACAAACTCAGCGCCTTTGGCAATACTCTCTGGCCAACGCTGCATGACACTCTTTTGCTTGGTATAGAAACGTACGCCTTCTTTACCGTAGGCATGCATATCACCAAAGAGGGACTTCTTCCAACCGCCAAAACCATGCCACGCCATTGGAACTGGGATAGGTACGTTAATACCAACCATGCCGACTTGTACGCGGCGGGCAAATTCGCGAGCAATATTGCCATCGCTAGTAAAGCAAGCAACACCGTTACCAAATTCGCAAGAGTTCACTAGTTTCAAGGCTTCGGTAAAGTTGGCTACACGCAAGCAAGACAATACTGGTCCGAAGATTTCTTCGAGGTAAATCTTCATATCAGGGGTAACGTTATCAAATAGGGTGCCGCCAATAAAGAAGCCATCTTCATGACCGGGTACTTTAAGACCGCGGCCATCTACCAAGAGTTTGGCGCCAGAAGCAACGCCGCTTTCTATATAGCCAGTAATGCGCTCAAGTGCAGCTTTGGTAACGATAGGGCCCATCTCAGCATCGAGCTCCATGCCATTCTTCACTTTGAGAGTCTTAGTACGCTCAATCAGTTTTGGCATGATTTTGTCAGCAGCATCACCTACCAATACCGCTACAGAGATTGCCATGCAACGCTCTCCAGCAGAGCCGTATGCGGCGCCAATCAAAGCGTCAATTGCTTTATCCATGTCGGCATCCGGCATGATGACCATATGGTTCTTAGCGCCACCCAAAGCCTGGGAGCGCTTACCAAAATGTGCGCAACGCTCATAGATGTAATTGGCAATAGGTGTAGAGCCAACAAAGCTAACAGCTTTCACATCTGGGTTTTCGATTAAGGCATCCACCGCCTCTTTATCACCTTGTACAACGTTAAATACGCCATCAGGTAGACCAGCTTCTTTTAAAAGCTTGGCCATAAAGAGTGAAGCCGTAGGGTCGGTTGGGCTGGGCTTGAGGATGAAAGTGTTGCCACAAGCAATCGCCACAGGGAACATCCACATTGGCACCATTACTGGGAAGTTAAATGGAGTAACACCAGCAACAACACCTAAAGGCTGACGCATGACCCAGTTATCAATCCCGGTTGATACTTGCTCGGTATAGTCGCCTTTAAGTAGCTCAGGGATACCAGTGGCAAATTCAACAATTTCAATGCCGCGGGTTACTTCACCTTGGGCATCGGTAAATACCTTGCCATGTTCCGCAGTAATGATGGCGGCTAACTCATCACGCTTGGCATTGAGTAACTCTAAATACTTGAACATAATGCGCGCACGGCGCAGTGGAGATGTTTGGCTCCAGCTCTCAAAAGCGGTTTGAGCGTTTGCAACAACTGCATCAACCTCTTTGCGGCTAGCGAGGGCCACGCGACGGGCTACTTTGCCAGTGCTTGGATTAAATACATCAGCAAAGCGACCCTCTGTTGGGTTGACTACTTTGCCACCCACATAGTGACCAATATCTTCTTTAGATTCAAAGGGTTGCGGTGCATTCATAGTGTATGTATACCTGTTTTTAGTGATAAAGCTTGGGATCTTATCGCAAAACCCCGTTTTTTGTTGGGCGTGCCAAAGCCGATTAGCTGGCTATTTCATTCAGAATGAATGTGCGTGAATATACAGATAGGGGATCAAAATGTCCCTGACCTTTATCAAGTCTCTTTTATCTCAATTAGAACTTTAGTTTTAGCCGCTCAGGAACTTGATTTTGGTCAAGATTGTCACTTATCAATAGAGCTATAAATGAGTTTTAAAGCCATTAATAATGTGTTGTTCAAAAGAGGGTTGATAAAAAATGAATAAATCTGAGTTGGTTGAAAAAATTGCTAGTGATGCTGATCTTTCTAAAGCATCTGCTGATCGTGCCCTGAGCGCAGTAATTGCTCATATTATGAAGGCCGTTACCAAGGGTGATGATGTCCAGTTGATTGGTTTTGGCGCATTTAAGTCCGGCAAGCGTGCAGCGCGCCTTGGGCGCAATCCAGCTACTGGTGCAGAAATCAAGATTCCCGCAGCCAAGACAGTGAAATTTACTGCTGGTAAAGCGTTTAAGGACGCTGTTAATAAACGTAAATGAAATGTTGCAGTACGGCATTAGAAAAAGTCACCTGAGGGTGGCTTTTTATTTGGTGTGAGAGGGTATGCCCTTATTTGAGTTTACGCAAAAGACAGTATGCTGTGTCGATCTACAAATATATGTGGAGGAGACAAATTTGAAGTTCAAGAAAAAGGCTGCTTGTTTTATTGGAGCGGCCCTATTAGCCCCCACCTTTTCCTATGCCCAAGAAAGTGTGACGCCTGATCAGGTAGTGGGCGCTATTGAAAACCAATTTGGTGTGAATCCGGGTCAGAGGCGCAATCATATTAATGGTGTCTGCGTTGCCGGATCTTTTGTTGGTAATAAAAGTGTTCAGGCTTACACCACATCACCTTTGTTTTCCGGGAAAGCTATCCCGGTGATTGGTAGATTTTCCTTAGCAGGTGGTAGCTTAAAAATCCCAGACACAGCCAGAAATCCTCGTGGCATGGCCCTCGAGTTTGAATTGCCCAATCAAAATAGACAGCACTTTACGATGCTCAATGTTCCAGTATTTGGCGCAGCTACACCCAGCTCTTTTTACGACGGTGTGATTGCAAATACGCCAGACCCTGCAACCGGTAAACCTGACCCAGAAAAGGTGGCTCATTACAAAGCAACTCATCCGGACGCGCAGGCGCTGGGGGAGTATTTAGCAAAAAACAATCCCGTTGTCAGTTATGCCAATAGTGATTTTTATAGCGTGCATACGTTTCGATTTATCAATAAAAATCAGCAAACCACTCTCGTCAAGTGGCGCTTTGTACCGGAGGATGGTGTGAAGCGTTTGTCGGATGAAGAGCTTAAAACAGCGCCAACCCGTTTCTTGGACCAAGACATCATGTCTAAAACGCAAGCAGGACTGGTGCGCTGGCAGATGATGCTTGTCATTGGTGAGCCTGGTGATGAACAAACTAATCCCACTATTTATTGGCCGGCAAATCGCAAAGAAATTAAGGCCGGTGTGCTGACCTTGAGCTCAGCTTCTCCACAACAAGGCGGCGCTTGCGAAAAGATTAACTTCGATCCTTTGGTAATGACACAAGGCATTGCACCTACTAATGATCCCGTTTTACTGTTCCGCTCACCAGCTTATGCTGATTCCTATGCCAAGCGTATGACAGGCCAGTAATAGACTGCAGTGCAGAATTACAAAACAAAAATCCTCCCCATGAGCAGGGAGGATTTTTTAGTTAAGCTAGCTTCTTTTTTGCGAGTAGTGGCAACGTTGCAGCAATGATGGCGCATAGCGAAATCTGAATGAATCCAGCCCCAGTCCAGCCAAATGATCCTTTGAGTGCCGCCAAAAGATAGCCAGCAAATGCTGCAGGAATATACAAGCTAGCGACGAACAGTCCTGACGCTTTCGAGGCATAGGAGCGCTTTACGGATTTGATAATTCCTGCTGAAAGATTGGCGTATGCCATGCCGCTGATAGAAGCGCCAAATAAGAAAGATAGCCCAATATGCACTGTCAGGGAATCACTGATACCTGAAAACAAGATGCCACCCGTGATTGAGGCCACAAGTAGCGAAATAAAAAGAAGTTTTTGATAGTTAAAGCGATCGCCAAGCCAGCCGCCAAAGAGAGACAGCAAAGCCCCTGCGCCATAAAAGCTGACTGCCAAGCCCGCTTGTTTTGGAGTGAATCCTAAAGCTTCGCGTAGGTAGGTTGGGTATAGGCCTAAATATCCGTAAATGGAGAGGCCAGCAAAAACGGTTGCCAATGCCATGATCATTGGCGTTCTTGACAAAAGAGTGCCCCCGGATTCGTTATCAGCAATAGTTTCTTGTGCGGTGCTCGGGGTGGCAACGGACTCGCTAAACCATGGCTTGACAAAAAGGACAATCAAAATGAATGTTGGGAGGCCTGCCAAACCAAATACGATAAAAGGAGTTTGCCAATTTGTAATGCCTAAGATGGCGGCACCCAAGTTTGGCCCCAGAATAGCCCCAATTCCAAATGTAAAGTTAAGTGAACTTGCCGCCACAGCGCGATGATTAAGAAAGTAGGTGGTGCCAATTGCCAAAATTGCAGTTAGCTGCATCGCCTCACCTAGACCAGAGATAAAACGGTAAATAATTAAATCCGTTAATGTGGTTGCGTACCCTGTTAAGTAGGTGGCAACGGAGAATAAAACAAGTCCAAGTAAGACGACATTCTTACGCGACATTTTGCTGAGCAAGAAACCTGTGGGGATGCCAGCGAGCCCCATGCCCAATGTAAATACAGTAGAAGCTAGGCCGACCTGTGGAAGTGATAGTTCCAAGGCTTTGCGAACATCACTGGCAAGAACAGAAAATAACTGACGGTCCATCGCATTGACAACATAAGAAAGCAAGAGAACAACAAACATCAGCAATGCCCATTTTGGGTTTTCCAAATGGAGGGTTTGCTTTTGAGGGATTGGATTGGCGTTGCTCATAGTCGTTCCTTCATGTTTACGATGGCAATTGATTAAATGGCTGAGGTTAATTATTTTGTACTAGATAAATATCAAGAATTTCTGCTCCCGTACAAATCAGAACCTCGTTATGGGCTTGAATGTAATCGAGCAATGCCTCTAAATATTTAATGCGATGCGGTGCACCAGTAAGGTAGGGATGAATAGATATAGCCATTACCCGTGGAATTTTCTCGCCCTCTAAATAGAGTCGATCAAATTGATCTTTGCCTCTTTGGAAAATTTCATCAGAGCGATGTTGTTGAACGGCAGAAATCACCACGTCATTGATTTCAACGCTATAGGGGACCGAAACAATTTTTCCGGTTTCCGTTTTGATTGATACGGGTTGATCATCCAGCACCCAGTCAGCGACATACTCTATGCCAGCAGCGGCAAGTAAGTCAACGGTGGTTTCTGTCTCTGTAATACCGGGGCTTTCCCAGCCACGCGGCGGCTTGCCAGTAAATTCAGTAATTGCAGCAATCGTCTTGGCTATGGCTTCAGCCTGATCTTCTACCTTATGCATCGGCTTTTGCTCAAACCCATGGCCCATAAAGTCCCAGCCAGCCTCACGAGCTGCTTCACAGGCCTCAGGATATACAGTAAGAGCAGATCCGTTGACAGCGAAAGTGGCCTTAATCTTGCGACTCTCTAAGGCTTCTAGAAATCTCCAAAAGCCCACGCGCATTCCGTACTCATGCCATGCCCAGTTGGGAACGTCTGGTAATAGGGGTTGCCCCATCGGGGGAGATAAAACAGTTCTTGGCATTGCTAAAGCAGGGGACCAATTCTCCACATTAACAATAATCCAGACTGCAACGCGTGCTTTTTTAGGGAGAATAAAAGGCTTACGTTTGATGATCGAGGCATATGGAATGCGATCTCTGATTGGGGTTAGGCTAGTCATGGAAGTGCTTTCCTCTTCACTGATGCATACATGTCGAACATACTATATTTAATTGAATGAACCTGGGTAACTAGATTCATTATTTTGGTGCAACTATTTGCTCAAGAAGTGCCAAATCCATATTGCGATTGCCCAAGATCGAGATTCCAAAAGGGGCGCCTTCAATTTGCAGCAAAGGGAGGGTGACTTGGGGAAGTCCGCATAGTCCGGCAATGCACAATAATTGGAATGTATTTTTTCGGAAAGCATCAAATTCCTCCATTGAGGAATTTAGTTTTGGCGCCACATCAATTACGGTGGGAAGGATTAAAAAGGTATTTCCCGATAATAATTTTTGCATCGCTAAAATAATTTCCGCTTGTTCGGCTTTGGCTTTGAGAACCTGCTCCTCATTAATGAGCTTAGCCGCCTCAAAGCGTTCCTTGACGCCAGGACCAATGTCCTGAATATGAGACTGAACCCATTGACCATGCTCTTTCCATGCCTCCGCAGCCTGAAGGATACGAAACGTTTCCGTCCAATCTTTTAGATGCCCCGAGCCAATACTTATAGTGGGAATGTCTGTCAAGTTAAGGTGCTTGCTAACCGCTTCTTTGCTCTGGGTGGCCAATGCTGAAGGTAATAAATCGAAAGCTTCTTTTATATAAGCAAAGGTAGGCTCATAGATTGGGGTGGGCCCTTTTAATAAGATCTTCCCAAGCTCTAGAAGAATTTGAGCATCTCTCGAGAACCATCCCAAGGTATCAAAACTTTTGGCTAGGGGCCGCGCCTCTGCAAGACTAATGCACCCATGAGTCGGTCTAAAACCATAAATCCCGCAAAAGCTAGCAGGTGCCCTTACTGAGCCTCCGGTATCAGATCCTATGGCAAAGTCTACCAATCCTGCTGCTACCGCTGCAGCTGAGCCGCTAGAGGATCCCCCGGGAACGCGATCCGGCGCCGCACAATTAACAGGAGTCCCGTAATGGGGATTCATTCCCAAGATACTGTATGTAAGCTCGTCGGTGTGGGTTTTACCAATCAGTGATGCGCCAGCATGAAGCAAAGCTTCGATAAATTCAGCGGTCTTGTTTGGGATGGGGTGAGAATGAAGCCATGCTGGACTTCCAAATGAAGTAGGAACTCCAGCAATGTCGTAGTTATCTTTTACCCCGAATGATAGCCCTTTGAGTGGCCCCGAGGCAGTTGAAATAATTTCGATAGGAGCATGTTTGCAAAAGGCATTAACGTTATCGCGTTCAAAGATAGTGGGCATGGGATCTCAGGGGGTAAAAATTAAAAGTCCCTATCAGTGTAGGTGATCTGCGCAAATTTAGCTGGGAGCTTATAAACAAAAACCCCGCTATTGCTAGCAGGGTTTTATTATTGCAACCCTGAAATTTCAGGGCCTCTTCTACTGAGCTATTTACTTCACCACCATCAAGGTAAATGGTGAAACATAGGCTTGCAGGGTAACCAAGATACCTACTAAACAAGCTAATGCAATGGAGTGGAAGAATACAAAGCGCAGAATGGTTCCTTCGTGGTTAAACCAACGAGTCGCTGTGGATGCTACAACGATCGATTGTGCATCGATCATTTTGCCCATCACGCCACCAGAGCTGTTGGCTGCTCCCATCAAGTTTTGACTCAGACCCAATTGGTCAGCAGCCACCTTTTGCATACCGCCAAACAAGACGTTTGAGGCTGTATCTGAGCCAGTCAAGGCTGTGCCCAACCATCCCATCAAGGTTCCAAAGAAGGGGTAGAGGGCGCCAGTTGCAGCAAAAGCCAAACCTAAAGTGGTGTCTGTTCCAGAGTAGCGGGTTACTGTGCCCAAGCCCAACATCAAGCAAATGGTGATTAATGAGTAACGCACCAACCAAATTGTTTTACCGTAGTTCACAATCAAGCTGATTGGGCTGTATTTCATTAACAAACCACTGATGATGGCTGCAACTAAGATGGCAGTACCACTTGCCGACAGTAAGCCAAAGACATATACCGCTGCTTCTTTGGTTGGCACCGGAACGGCAGGAGCCACCTTTTCAACCATATTGTGCAGCCCCTCGATTGGGAATTTCGGAGCAAAGATGCCATTCATATAGGCTTTTACTTCTGGTAAGCCCCAAATAAAGACGAGCACAGTCAAGATGATCCAAGGCAGCCAGGCGCGAATCACATCGGCGCGTGGATGTTTTTGTGGAATAGATGGTGCCTGTGCATCACCTCCATCGGCCTCATGATTTTTGAGGGTAGTAGATTTCCAAATGGTTTTTGGTGACCAAACCTTCAAAAACAATACAAGAGCAGTCATTGAAACCAATGCAGAAATCACGTCCACTAATTCAGGTCCAATGTAGTTTGATACATAGAACTGGGAAACTGCAAAGCTGATGCCAGTTACGAAAATAGCAGGCCAAACTTCCCACATTGCCTTGCGACCAACAAAGGCCCAGATCAGCCAGAAGGGCACAAGGAAGGAGAAGAATGGCAATTGACGGCCAACCATAGCGGAGATAGCCATGACATCGTAGCCATGCACTTTAGCTAAAGTAATAATTGGAATACCTAAGGCGCCAAATGCGACTGGTGCAGTGTTGGCAATTAACGATAAGCCGGATGCAGCCAGGGGTGTAAACCCAAGGCCAATCAAGATTGCAGCGGTCACCGCCACTGGAGTGCCAAATCCTGCCGCACCTTCAAAGAAGGCGCCAAATGCAAAGGCGATTAAGAGTAACTGGAGGCGGCGATCTTCAGTGATGCCAGCAATAGAATCTTGCAAGATCTTAAATGAGCCATTTTGCTCAGTCAGTTGGTGCAAGAAAATAATATTGAGAATAATCCAGCCAATTGGTAGTAGACCAGTTAGGCCACCCAAGAGAGCTGCTTTGCTAGCCATTTCCATTGGCATACCGTAAATAACGATTGCTACGATCAGGGCGCTCAGAAGGCCCAAACCTGCTGCAATGTGGGCTTTCATGTGCAGGAATGCCAAACCAACTAACATGACAACAACCGGAACTGCTGCCAAGAGAGTTGATAGGACCATATTACCCATTGGGTTGTAGATTTGTTGCCAAACCATGTGTTGCTCCTATTAATAAGTTAATGCGATTAGTTTTTGCTTATTTCTAAGCATTAAAAAGCCCAAGGACCTTTTGGATCTCCATCAATCACCTTGCAAATCAATCTTTATGGTTTTGTTGTAAAAATGATCAATTCGCTGTTTGGCGTATCAAAAATGCATATTACCCCATTAGCAGGGGCTCTTTTTGGGCGGGCGTATTCAGATTAACCCTGATACGATATTGATCGTCAAGGCCAAAATGGCTGTATTAAAAAAGAAGGCCAGTACGCAATGCACTAGTACCGTTCGCCGCATGGTCTGGCTGGAGATATTGACATCGGCAGTTTGTGACGAGGTGCCAATGATGCAAGCAAAGTACAGAAAGTCACCATAGTTAGGCAAGGGGGTGCTCGGGAAGTCGAGGCCGCCACGTAATTTTCCATCCCTAGAGGGCAGGTAATAGTAGTGGGCGTACTGTAGTGCAAACATGGTCTGTATAAAGGCCCAAGTCAGAACAATAGTGCAGGCTGCCAAGCCAATATGAGAGACTCTTCCGCTACCGGTAACGCTCTTGGCAACAATGGTCTCTGCAACGATTGCACCAATGGAGGCGAATGCAGCAACAATGGCCATGGCTAGCACCACATATTGACCTTCATCGTTACGAAGTGCTCTTTCTTTAATGTCTTGATTTTTAGAAAAAATGAGTTGTGAAGTCAGGGCTAGATAGGACAAGACCATGACGTTCCAGCCGATGAGGGTGCGGGTCAGGGGAAGAAGAGCTAGGCTGGCTGGGAGTAAGTAGCTAACAGTAGCTCCCAAAAAAATAGCCAATATCAATCTAGGTCGAGATTGAATCATTTGAAGTAGTGGAACTTTTTGCATAGGCTATGCCAAGCTTAACTTAAATAAGTGTTAGCCGCGAAATTTGATAATCCAGTATTCTTTTCTAATTGTTAGCTCTGTGAGTATGCATCGATGTATTTAAAGAGAGTAAGGCAGTCACCCGCTTTTTTTGAGGGATTGAAGGCTATGGCAGAGCCTGCCTTAGCGTTGATTACCTGGTCAATCGTCACCAATATCGCCTTGTTGTCTGCTGGCTTAAATGCCTCCCATACCTTTTGGTTCAATATATTGGTTTATGCTGGGTCAGCACAGCTGGCAGTCATCCCTTTGATTGTTGGGGATTATCCATTGTGGACTATTTGGCTCACCGCATTGATTGTTAACTCCCGCTTCATTATCTTTAGTGTGGCACTTCAGCCATATTTTAAAAAATACTCCTTTGTTCAGAGGCTTGGCATTGGCTATATCAACGGCGATATCGTGTTCGTGAAGTTTTTAGAAAAATTTCCTATAACTAAGCATGGCAATAAAGCGGAAATACAATTATTTTATTTTCTGGGCTTGGCTCTGGGTAATTGGCTTGCATGGCAATTTGGGGTTTTGTTAGCGATTGCTTTTGAAACCCAAATACCAGGCTCATGGGGTCTTGGATTTGCAGGCACGCTTGCTCTGGTGGCGCTTGTCATTCCAACCATAAAAAATAAGACGGCATTGGTTTCTGCATTGATGGCCGCTCTTACATGCGTACTGACTATTAACTTGCCTTATCGCCTCACTATTGTTTGCTCAGTGATTGCAGGTGTACTTGCTGCTGCATGGATGGACCGTGCTATTAGTAAGGGGGCGCGATGATCGGATTTGATTTATGGCTTGCTTTTTTCGGTTTGATCATCATTACCTTTATTAGTAGAGGGCTTTTTTTACTGATGGGCGACAAGTTTCACATTTCAGAGAGTATTCATGAGTTTTTGCGCTATGCCCCTACTGCGGCTTTGATTGCCATCATTCTGCCCGAGGTCATTTTTACAAAAAATACAGCGCACTTCTATGAGCTCAATGTATGGTCGCCACAGCTCTTTGGTGGAATAGCAGCAGTGATCGTTTTTTTATTCACAAAAAGCATGCTGGTAACTATCTTTATTGGCATGACCATCTTTACAGTCGCAAGATTTTTACTTTGAGCCTTGTGGTAACAAGAAAGCCCAACCAAGTTTCCCCGTTGGGCTTCGCCTTCCGCTAAGGGGAGGCTTGTGCGAATATGAAAGATTAAGGTTTCATAACGCCGAGCACATAGATGTGCTCACTAAGTTACTGGCGGTTGCCAGTGCGGGCTACACATTCTCTGTAAACCCACAGCTTCATCCTATGCTTGCTTTTGCTATTCGTCAAATGAATTTATAGATAGTTTAGTTATTAAAGGGGATGGAAGCTAAAAAACGTCTTGAACTAAATGAATCGCTGCATTGGTTTCACAGCTACATTTGTAGCTTATGAGCGCGAGGGGTTTCTATTCCGGGGTGATCGGGGCATCATATGGCTACGTGTATATGCGATTCTCAATTTCATTTGGCGCTAGTGAGACAAGTGTGATTGTATTTAGCAATCAACGATCTTCATATTTCGATTGCGCCTCGTTTTGCCGATGATACAAATGGCATAGTGATTTGTGCTGATGTCTATGATGGTAGCTAATTAACTCGCTTACTCATTCGTTAAGATAAGTGCACACTGAGATTGAAGTGAAAGCTATTTGAAAAGGCAATGTCGTTCAATGGAACTCAAACAATTAAAGTATTTCGTAAGCGTTGTAGAGCATGGCAGCATGGGTAAGGCAGCGCTTGCCTTGGGTGTGGTTACATCCGCTCTTAGTCAGCAAATTAGCAGACTAGAAAGCGAGTTGGCAATTCGTTTGCTTGTGCGCACATCAGGTGGCGTTGTTCCAACCGAGGCGGGTTTGGCTTTTTGTCAGCAAGCTCAGTTAACTTTGCGTCATGCAGATGATGCCATTCTTGCTGCGCGCTCCGCCCGCTTATCTGGCCATGTGAGTGTTGGCCTCGCACCCAGTACAGCGAGTGTAATAGGCCTCCCTTTTTTGAGGGCGATGCAAGAGCGGTATCCAGAAGTTCGCCTGCGTTTGGTAGAGAGTCTTTCTGGGCATTTGGAGTCGATGTTGATTGGGCGACAAATTGATCTGGCTATTTTATTTAGAGAGATTCCCACCCAACGTTGGAGCTTTGTACCGCTTTTGGACGAACACCTTTTTTTGATAGGACATGCCAGCATGAAAGGCATGCCCTCCGGATCTAAGGTAGCACTCTCCAGGTTAGGGGGGTTGCCCCTCATTTTGCCAAGTGGATCACATGGCTTGCGTGCGCTACTCGATGGCGCGTTTAGGGGTAGCCAATCTCACCCGCAGATTGCCCTTGAGGTTGATGGATTAGCCATGCTCATGGATGCAGTCCGTGGTGGACTTGGTGCGACCATTCAACCAGGTGCGGCACTGGCACACATCCAAAATCATTCTTTAGTAAGTGTGCGCATAGCTGATAAGGATGCAGTTCGGCCTAACTTGATTGTCAGCGTTTCGGATAGTGAGCTTTCACCAGCTGGGCTTGCAGCGCGTGTAGTGTTAGCTGATGTAAGTCGTCAATTGGTTCTGGCTGGTGACTGGCCTGGTGCAAGCTTACGCTCCCACAATCTTCACAAAAAGTGAAGACTACTTGTCAATATTGGTATATCGTAGAACACGCTGTCCTGCTAAAGTAAATTTTTAATCAGGAGTGTAGATGGTCGATGTATTAGTAATTGGTGGGGGTAATGCAGCATTATGTGCTGCGCTAATGGCGCGTGAGGCCGGTGCAAGTGTAATGCTGTTAGAGTCCTCCCCGAAAGAATGGCGAGGCGGCAATTCTCAGCACACTCGCAATCTTCGCTGCATGCATGATTTCCCTGAAGATGTATTGGTTGATGCCTATACGGAAGAAGAGTATTGGCAGGATCTTCTAAAGGTTACTGGAGGTAATACCAATGAGGCGCTGGCTCGACTGGTGATTCGTGCATCTGCAGACTGCCGCCCTTGGATGCGTAAGCATGGGGTGCGATTTCAGCCACCCTTATCTGGCGCTTTGCATGTAGCGCGAACTAATGCTTTTTTTATGGGTGGCGGTAAAGCTTTAGTGAATGCCTATTATCGCAGCGCAGAAACTCTGGGGGTGCACATTCGTTACGAAACGCCTGTGGATAGAGTGGAGTTAGATGGCGATCGGTTTGTTGCTGCATATAGTGGAGAGGAGCGTTTCGAGGCTCGAACCTGTGTGCTGGCGTCAGGTGGTTTTGAATCAAATCGTGAATGGTTGCGTGAAGCCTGGGGTCAAAATGAACTTGGCGAATGGCCAGCTGATAATTTTCTGATTCGTGGTACCCGTTTCAATCAGGGTGTTTTGCTAAGAGCGTTATTGAATGCTGGTGCAGATAGCATTGGTGATCCTTCGCAATCGCACTGCGTTGCTATTGATGCACGTTCACCTTTGTATGACGGAGGTATTTGCACGCGTATTGATTGCGTATCGTTGGGGATTGTTGTGAATCGCAATGCGCAGCGTTTTTATGATGAGGGCGAAGATTTTTGGCCTAAGCGTTATGCAATTTGGGGTCGTTTGGTAGCTCAACAAGCTGGTCAAATTGGCTACTCCATTATCGACTCTAAAGCGGTTGGGCGTTTTATGCCACCAGTCTTTCCTGGTGCAAAAGCAAATACCCTTGAGGAACTTGCATCTCAATTGCAACTGCCAGAGGCGCAGCTAGTTGAGACAGTGAACAGGTTCAACGCAGCCTGTAAAGAGGGTACTTTTGATCACACCCTTTTAGACAATTGCCATACCGAGAACTTGCAACCTCCCAAGACGCATTGGGCTAGACCAATTGATAGCCCGCCATATTATGGTTATGCATTGCGGCCCGGAATTACTTTTACGTACTTGGGGTTAAAGGTGAATGATCGTGCCCAAGTTCATTTTGGCGGACAAGCCAGCCCAAATCTATTTACCGCCGGAGAAATGATGGCTGGTAATGTTCTTGGTAAGGGTTATACGGCTGGCGTTGGAATGTCTATTGGCACTGCGTTTGGGCGGATTGCTGGAGTAGAGGCGGCGCGCGCCAGTTTGCAAATAAGGAATGAACATGCTTGATAAGTCTTCTATAGTAATTCCGATTGAGGTCATGTCAGAGGATGAGTCAGAACTCGCTCGTGAGTTACAGATTTGTAATGCTTGCCGCTACTGTGAAGGGTTTTGTGCGGTCTTTCCGGCGATGACTCGGCGACTCGATTTTAGTAAAGCAGATGTTAATTATTTGGCCAACCTTTGTCATAACTGTGGCGCTTGCTATCACGCTTGCCAGTATGCGCCACCCCATGAGTTTATGGTCAATATTCCGCAGGCAATGGCACGAGTGCGACTTGAAACTTATACCCAATATGCCTGGCCAAAAAAACTTGGAGCCCTGTATCAGCGCAATGGCTTGTTCGTTTCGTTAACGCTTGCATTTTCGCTACTTATATTTTCTCTGGCAGCACATGTGCAAACGAGTAATCAAATGACCAGTCATTTGGAAGGTAATTTTTATGCTGTTTTCCCGCATAGTGTATTGGCAATCATCTTTGGAGTCATTTTTGGGTTTGTATTGATATCTTTAGGCATAGGCGTTCGGCGCTTTTGGAAAGACATATCTACCGATCGAGCCACTACGGAAGCGGTAATTGAGGCCAGTACCAACGCATTAACCCTGAAATACCTTGATGGCGGTCATGGGGAGGGTTGTAACGAATCAGACGATGCCTTTACTTTAATGCGCCGCCGCTTTCATCATTTCACCTTCTATGGTTTCATGCTTTGTTTTGCAGCCACCTCAGTTGCCACCATGTATCACTATGTTCTGAAGTGGGATGCACCTTATCCTGTGCTGAGTCTGCCAGTTTTATTGGGTATTGCTGGAGGTATTGGTTTGCTCATCGGACCTGCTGGTCTTCTTTGGCTGAACCTGCGTCGCCATGACCAACATGGGGATGTGCGTCAACGCCCAATGGATCGGGTATTCATTACGCTCTTATTTTTATCGGGATTTACCGGTTTAGCCTTGTTGATCTGGCGTGATAGCCCTGCAATGGTAAATTTATTGGCAATTCATCTGGGTGTGATATCGGCGCTTTTCATATCATTGCCTTACGGCAAATTTGCTCATGGTATTTTTCGTTGTGCCGCATTACTGAAGTCATCCATCGAAAGGCGTCAAGCTAGCAATTTAAATCTGGGCTCTGATTAGAATGGATTCATTATTTTGTATATCCAACCCTCAATGGGAGTTATGAATGAATTCCAGTTTGAAGTTAGCGCCAACAAAACCGACAACCACAGTTTCAACTTTTGGAGCTGTTTTGCGTGTCACCAGTGGCAATTTTCTTGAGCAATTTGATTTCTTTCTCTTTGGGTTTTACGCTACCTCTATTTCGAAAGTATTTTTTCCGGCCGACAGTGAATTTGCTTCGCTGATGTTAACGTTCGCAGTCTTTGGCGCCGGCTTCTTAATGCGTCCCTTGGGAGCAATTTTTTTAGGGGCTTATATTGATAAGGTGGGGCGCCGCAAAGGTTTGATTGTCACCTTATCCATTATGGCGAGCGGCACCATCTTAATTGCTTGTGTCCCAGGATATGCAACGATCGGAATATTGGCGCCATTTTTGGTTTTGCTGGGGCGGTTATTGCAAGGCTTTTCTGCTGGGGCGGAGTTAGGTGGTGTTTCGGTTTATCTAGCTGAAATGGCTACGCCAGGACGAAAAGGTTTTTTCACAAGCTGGCAATCCGCTAGTCAACAGGTTTCGATTGTTTTGGCTGCGGTTTTGGGTTATTCGATAACCCAAATCATGCCCGCTCAAGATATCCTGGCTTGGGGTTGGCGTATCCCATTCTTTATTGGCTGCGGTATTGTTCCAATCATTTTTATCTTGCGTCGTAGCTTGCAAGAGACTGATGAGTTTAAGGCGCGCAGACACCATCCCAGCACTCGCGAGGTGTATGCAACCATACTGAATAACTGGATGACTGTATTGGCTGGGATGTTTTTGGTCGCAATGACTACAGCTACTTTCTACATGATCACTGTATACACGCCAACTTTTGGTAGGTCGGTATTAAAGTTGAGCGCCTCTGATAGCCTCTTGGTTACCTTTTTTGTCGGGATTTCCAATTTTCTGTGGTTGCCGGTAGGTGGCGCCTTATCCGATCGCATTGGCCGACGCCCGATTTTGATTGCTATTACCGTACTAGCTATTTGTACCGGTTATCCATCGCTCACTTGGTTATGTGCGGAGCCTAGCTTTGAACGCATGTTATTAGTTTTGCTTTGGTTCTCATTCTTTTTTGGCATGTATAACGGTGCGATGGTGGCCGCCTTAACGGAGATAATGCCAGTTAATGTTCGGGTAGCTGGATTTTCCCTCTCATTTAGTTTGGCTACTGCAGTTTTTGGCGGATTTACACCGGTTGTTTCGACTTATTTAATTAACTTAACTGGAGATAAAGCAGCGCCAGGCTATTGGCTCAGTTTTGCTGCTATTTGTAGTCTAGGAGCAACTCTATTTTTATACCGCCGGGCGACGGTATTTTTAAAATAAAAGAGGCTAATCAATCCCTTCTTTTAATTCAGTTGCATCCAGATTGCAGTAATAAAAATAATAAGCAGGAGGAGACATGAAGCATAGTAAGTATAAAGACGATCAACGTCGACAATTTTTAAGTTGGTTGGCGGCGAGTCCATTGTTGGCACTCGGGTCCAGCCAAGATCTTTTGGCTCAGGAAAAAATTGATCCCAGAGAGCTTCTGCGGAACTATAGCGAGCATCTGGACCCGATGATGCTCTCGCCCAAAATACCTTTTGAGCTTATCTCAAGTCCACAAGAAGCTATCAATGTATTTGACTTTGAGCCAGTAGCCTTTAAGAGGGTTCCGCTAGCCCACTTTGCTTACATGGCCACAGGAATTGATGATGAAGTGACCTTGCGCGCCAATCGTAGTGCCTTTCAAAAGTTCCCATTACGCCCGCGTCGTATGCGTGATGTCAGTCATGTGGATACCTCAATTACTTTATTTGGGAGTAAATGGAAATCTCCAATCATGATTGCTCCCACGGGTGGAAATAAGGCTTACGACCCCGAAGGGGAGGTAGCCGTTGCTCGAGCAGCTCGAGCGGGGGGTTATTTAAATGTTCTCTCAGCAGCCGGCGCTTCTACTATTGAAGAGGTTGTAGCCGCTCGCCAAGGTGAGGTCTGGTTTTCTCTCTACGCAACCTCAAGTACCGAAGTTGCTAAGCAGGTTGTTCGGCGGGTTGAGAGGGTTGGTGTTCCTGTTTTAGAGATCACGGTTGATCGCAATGGTGGCAGAAATCAGGAGACCTTTTTTCGTTTAAAGAAAATGGATTCTCGCACTTGCTCAAATTGCCATGTCCATGGATTTGGGAGTGCGCAAGAGCGGCCAATCTATGATGGTATTGATATGACTGGTATCAATATGTCCTCATCGAATATGACGTGGGACTTTATTCAGAAAATGCGAGACGTTACGAAGATGAAGATCGTTCTCAAGGGCATCCTGACTGAGGAGGATGCAAGCCTTTGTCTAAAGTATGGAGTCGATGGCATTCACGTTTCGAACCATGGCGGTAGAAGTGAGGATGGCGGAAGAGGTGCTATTGAATGCTTGCCTGAGGTTGCGAAGGTGGCTAAAGGTAAAGTCCCAATTCTTTTCGATAGTGGTGTGCGTAGGGGGAGTGACGTTTTTAAAGCAATGGCATTAGGCGCCAATGCAGTTTGTATTGGGCGTCCGTACCTATGGGGTCTAGGTGCATTTGGACAGCCCGGTGTTGAGCGGGTGATGGAGATCCTGCAAACCGAATTTAAGTCAACCATGCAGCAAATGGGTGCGCCCAATATTGCTGCAATTCAATCATCAATGGTTTTTAAGGGTGCCTAATAAGGTCGCGCTAAAAAGTAAGGATAAAAAATGAAAAACAAATTACATATTTTTAGTTTAGCCCTCCTACTCATAGTTTTTTCTGTTAACTCTTTTGCCCATAAAGATAATGAACCACTTCATCAGACTTATCTTGAGGGCAATTTACTTCTTGAAAATGGCAGCATTATTGAAAACTTTAAAATTTCATATACAACTGCAGGAACTTTAAACGCAGAAAAAAGTAATGCTATTTTGATGGTGACTGCAATTGGAGGCAATCACCATCGAATTGATTATCTTATTGGACCTGGAAAAGCGCTTGATACCAATAAGTATTTTGTTATCTGCACAGATGCGATTGGTAATGGTCTCACTACCTCGCCATCAAATAGCGAGACCCAACCTAATATCAACTTTCCTGAGTTTAATATTCGAGATATGGTGAATAGCCAATATCGACTTCTGACTGAGCACTTCGGTATTGCAAAGTTAGTAGCGGTAGTTGGGGCATCGATGGGCGGCATGCAAGCGCTTCAATGGGGCGTCTCCCATCCCAACTATACCCAAGCAATAGTACCAATTATTCCGCTTGCTAAAACTCATGCTTGGACTACTGGTGTGCTTGAAATGATTCGTCAGAGCATTATGACTGACCCTGCCTATCAGGATGGAAAATATGACAAGCCTGTTGAAAAGGGTATGCGCTTATGGGCGGGCTGGTTAAGTGGGGTGATTGTTAGAACGCCTACTTACCAAAATCAATTATTCAATACGCCTGAAGCCGAGATTAGATTTATCCAAGGCGTTGAAGATGCTACATGGAAACGAATGGATGCAAATGATTGGATATGGCAATCCCGCGCTTATGATCGGCATGATGTTGGTCAAACACAGGGCTTTAATGGCGATACGATAGCTGCACTAAAGTCTATCAAGGCAAAAGCATTAATTCTTGCTGGTACGGGTGATTTATTGAATCCTGAGTCAGATGCCAGGGAGTCGGCTAAGTACATACCCAATGCTAAATATGTAGCAATTAATGATATGTTGCCAATGGGTCACTTTTCAGGCGCGGGTGCTACTACAAACGAGAATGAGCTGCAAAATAAGGTTATCAAGGAATTCTTATTCACGATTCAAAAATAAAGCTGTAGACAATAAAAATATTGGAGACAAAATGAAGTTGAAAAAAAATTGGATACTAATATTGCTGGCCCTGAGTTGTACTTGTGCAATGGCGCAGAAAAGTAATATCAAAAGTGCTGAAAGTTGGGTTCAAAACGGCGAGGTCAGAATTTATATCTGGGAAAAATATACCGGCAGTCCAAAAAATAAACCCGTGATTATTTTGGCCCATGGATCAGCTACTGCTGGGAAGGAGTCTTTCGATCTGCAGGTTCCTGGGCGGCCCGATTTCAGTGTGATGGATGCTTTGGCTAAACAGGGATTTGATGTATTTGCTTTAGATGTGAGGGGGTTTGGAAGATCTACCCATCCAACTGAGCATTTCACAACAGAGGATGCTGCAAGTGACCTGAATGCAGTTGTAGATTATGTGATGCGCGAGAGAAATGTTCCTAAAGTGAGATTGTTAGCTTGGTCTTATGGCACTCAATATGCGGGGTTATTTGTTATGGCTCATCCAGATAAGGTAGATCGTTATATCTCCTATGCGCAGATGGGTATTGATAGCGTAGATATTGCTAAACGCAGGCCCAATTTGAAAATGTATCAAGAAAAAGTCTACATTCAGATACCAGAGCAGGGATGGCATGGCCGCTTTTATTCGCTTACCCCTAATGAAAATAACTATCCAGATGTTGTGGATGCTTTTGCCAAGGCAGCAGCATCTATTGAAAAAAATACGCCTACAAGCCCTCAATTGGATTTGGTTACCAAACTACCGATGCTTGATGCGTCAAAAATAGTGGTGCCCACCATGATCATCCATGGTCAATATGACGATGTGGCAGATACCAAGCAATTACTTCCATTTTTTGAGCAACTACCTAATCCCAATAAGCGTTATGTCATTGTTCCAGATGCTGGTCATATGATGATGCTGCAAAAAGGCCATACTATTTTTCAGCAAGCTATTACAGATTATTTTAGTGAGCAGTTTTAAGTGTTAGATCTAACAATAAATAATTTAAGGGGCTATTGATGAAGACAATACTAGGCAGGTTAATGTGCATTAGCGGAATTTCTTTGGTTTTACTGTCACCAGCCTTTTCCCAATCCCCGCCTACTCCAGGAGAGCCACCACGTTTCCCGCAGATAACAGTAGAGCAACTTCCCTCTGATGCTCGACCATTAGCCGAAGAGATCATCGCAATTTCTAGCGTTGGCTTGGGTGGGCCTTATAACGTGATGCTCAGAAGCCCTGTATTTGCGGATCGCATGAAGCGGTTGTTGGATTATTTGCGTTTCAATACATCGCTACCCACTAGACTCAATGAATTTGCAATTCTGATTCAGGGCAGACTCTGGCGCTCTCAGGTTGAGTGGTATGCGCATTACCCTTTGGCGCTTAAGGCGGGCTTATCGCAGCAAGTAGCCGATGATTTGAAGGCCGGCATTCGCCCAAGAAATATGAAGCCAGATGAGGAGGTTGTGTACGACGTTTCTATGGAGATGGTGAATAATCATCAAATTAGTGATGCCTTGTTCCAAAAGTCTAAAGCCATATTGGGTGAGCAACAGCTTGTGGATTTGGTGGCGGTGAGTGGAACATACGTGACTGTGGCGATGTTGCTAGCCTTGGGTCAAGAAATGCCGCCCCCAGGAAAGCCTCTGCCCTTTCCTTGAGTGATGGCGGGTTTGTAATGTTTAGGTAAGTGCTTTGAGAGAATTTTTAATAAAGGAAAGTGATGCAATTTGACTTTCATTCAACCCGCTCAATCCTGGTGGAGAGAGGCGGGGCTGCTAATCTTGCCAAAATCATTCAAGCGCGAGGAGGCAAGTCTGTTTTGATTGTTACTGACCCGGGCGTTTTGTCAGCCGGTCTATTGAGTCAATCCCAACAAGGCTTTAAAGATTTAGGAATCGCTTTAGATGTTTTCTCACAGGTTCAGGCTGATCCTCCCATCTCTGTTATTGAGAATGCAGTCAATGCAGCTCAACAGTGCAGGGCTGACTACATTGTTGGATTTGGGGGTGGCAGCTCAATGGATGTTGCCAAGCTAGTAGCGCTGTTGGCTACCGGCAAAGAAAAACTTTCAGAAGTGTATGGCGTAGGGGTGGCTAAGGGGCCGCGTCTTCCTTTAATTTTGGTTCCTACCACTGCTGGAACAGGCTCTGAAGTCACAACAATTTCCATAGTGACGGTAAGTGATAGCGAGAAGAAGGGCGTAGTGTCCCCCCAATTGTTACCTGACCTTGCTTTATTAGATGCTCAACTCACCCTTGGGCTGCCCTCTCATGTGACCGCTGCTACAGGTATTGATGCCATGGTCCACGCTATTGAAGCCTTTACAACGAAACGCTTGAAAAATCCAATATCAGATTGTTTGGCAAAAGAGGCCTTGAGATTGTTGGCCAGCAATCTGCACCGAGCGGTTAGATCCGGCAATGACATTGAGGCACGTGAAAATATGCTCTTAGGTGCCTGCCTTGCCGGCATGGCTTTTACCAATGCGCCTGTGGCAGGAGTGCACGCTTTAGCTTATCCAATTGGTGCAAGATTTCATGTGCCACACGGCTTATCAAATGCCTTGATGTTGGGGCCTGTGATGCGCTTTAATTTAGAGCAAGCACATTTTATGTATGCGGAGCTCGGTCAAATTATTCAACCTGGCTTATTGGGCTCAACCCTGGATCAGGCAACTCAATTGGCAGACTATTTAGGTAGTCTTGCCACCGAACTGGGGCTTCCAGGTCGATTAACTGATGTTGGCATTACTGAAAATGATATCAACCAGCTTGCCGCCGATGCAATGCTGCAGACTCGTTTGCTAATGAACAGCCCACGCGAGATTACCTTGCAAGATGCTGCAGCCCTGTATGCGGAAGCTTTATGAGTAATAAGAAAATTGCACCACCAAAGCGTTCTGATTTTGTCGCGTTTGAGCAAATTCATTCTAGATGGATGGATAACGATGTTTATGGACATATTAATAATGTCGTGTACTACTCATTTTTTGATACAGCCGTCAATCGATATTTAATTGAGCACAACGCACTGGATATCACAAACAGCCAAGTGATTGGCTTGGTAGTGGAGACTCAGTGTCAATATTTTTCCTCCATGGTATATCCGGACTGCATTCATGTTGGCATGAAGGTGGTGCATTTGGGTAACAGTAGTGTTCAATATGAGCTTGCTATATTCAAAAATGATGATGACGCTGCCTCTGCAATGGGACGCTTTGTGCATGTCTATGTAAATCGACAGACCAATCAGCCAACGCCAATACCGGAGAATGTTCGGGATGTATTGCTCGGGCTGATGGTATTGGGTTGAAATTCATTTGCACCTAGATTATTGGGCTGAAAAAGAAAAGGGGTCGCTTAGGGTTCGATCCCATGGTACTGTTGGTGGATCGAGCAAGATTGACTATGCCGAAATTTTGTCTTTGAACTCGTAACCAAGGGATTTTCAAGGTAGTTTATCTGCAACTATGGCTGTTATAAGGGAGATTTATTAGAAAGCGAGCGCTTGTGAGCAAAGTAGAGTAAAATCCAAAAAGCGATTTTCAAGCTAATAGTGTTGTTGTACTAGTAATTAATACCGCATTTCTGCGATAGTTCTTTTTAGCATCTCCCCCGCCATTCTTGACTTTCGCCCCTTCTGGGGCATTGCCCCTTTTTTATATTTTTTAAGGAATAGTCAGATATGGCAAACGGAATTGTGAAATGGTTTAACGATGCAAAAGGCTTCGGCTTTATTACCCCTGAACTCGGTGGCGAAGATTTATTTGCCCATTTTTCAGCAATTAATAGCAATGGATTTAAGACATTAGCTGAAGGTCAAGCAGTGACTTTTGATATTACTACTGGCCCTAAAGGCAAGTTAGCATCCAATATTCAACCTGCTTAAATCAGAAGCAAATGCCAGGCGGAAATGATTTGCCTGGCCCAAAGCCCAGCATGACTGGGCTTTTTATTTTCCTTGAGGGATGTTAAATGGCAAAAGAAGAGTTGCTTGAAATGGAAGGTCTTGTTGATGAAATTCTGCCAGATTCTCGTTATCGGATTACCTTAGATAATGGTCATAAGCTTATTGCCTATACAGCAGGAAGAGTCAAAAAAAATCACATCCGCATATTGGCTGGGGATAAGGTTTCTTTAGAGGTCTCTCCTTATGACTTATCTAAAGGCCGTATTACATTTAGACATCTCGAAAAGAGGCAATCTTTTGCAGGTGCGCCGAATAGACGATATTGATAGTCTTGAAGTTAAGGCTGCAAGATAAATTACTATTTGCAAAGAATCTCTGGTGCTGATTGATATCTTCCGGTAATCTAGAAATGCTAAAGCCACCTTCGGGTGGTTTTTCTTTGGGGTGATGGCAGGCTCTCTCAAATTTGAACATTGTGATACCGGCTTACCCAAACACCCATGTGAAGTTCACGGATAACCATCGTCGCTTATCCTACTCATTGCGACTCGATAGATTTTCTATTGAGCTCACACAAGGACCAATACGTTCGATTCAACCAAGAAAAGAGGGCCGTATTGCTGTGATCCCTTCGCATTGCTGGTGGGTCGGTCGAGATTGGCTGGGCCGAAACTTCGTTTTCGAACTCGCGATCAATTGATTAACAACATGAAATGTGTCAGCAAGTTTATGCAGGCCAACCTACAATCATCGAACTAAGTCTAGGCAATAAATTATTAGGAGCTTTTATGAAATATCGTTTATTAGGCAATACAGGGCTTTATGTCTCTGAGCTCTGTTTAGGCACTATGACTTTTGGTGCTCAGGGATTTTGGGAGGTCATGGGCGGCTTACAGCAAAAAGCTGTCAATGAGTTGATCAAAACTTCATTTGATAGCGGGATTAACTTTATTGATACTGCTAATGTTTATTCTCTAGGGCAATCTGAAAGCTTGCTGGGACAAGCGATTAAAGATTGCGGCTTGCCACGTGATCAATTAGTTATAGCTACCAAATCTACTGGGATTATGGATGAGACCCCCAATGGCAGAGGGCAATCACGTTTTCATATATTTAATGAAGTTGATGCGAGTCTAAAGCGCCTTCAGTTAGATCATATTGATCTTTATCAGGTGCATGGCTTTGATCCTTTAACACCATTTGAAGAGTCCTTGTCTGCGCTGAATGATTTAGTGAAAATGGGCAAGATTCGCTATATTGGTTTATGTAATATGGCTGCGTGGCAGATCATGAAGGCAATCGGCATTTCTCGTCAAAAGGGTTATGCTGAGTTTACAAGCGTGCAATCGTATTACTCTATCGCTGGAAGAGATTTAGAGCGAGAAATATTTCCTCTGGTGCAGGATCAAAAGCTAGGGCTCATGGTCTGGAGTCCTTTGGCAGGCGGCTATCTCTCGGGTAAGTTTAGTCGTGATACGGCAAATCCTGATGGAGCCAGACGCTCAAGCTTTGATTTTCCACCCATTAATAAAGATAGGGCATTTATTTGCATTGATGCAATGACACCAATTGCTAAGGCGCATGGAGTTTCTGTGGCTCAAGTCGCGCTTGCCTTTATTCTATCGAAAAAAGCAGTATCAACCATCATCATTGGTGCCCGCAAACTGGAGCAGTTAAAAGACAATATTGCTGCTAGTAAGCTAGTCTTAACGGAAGACGAGCTTAAGATACTTGATGAAGTCAGCGCCTTGAATCCAGAGTATCCAGGTTGGATGCTTACTTTCCAGGGTCAGTATCGCGCAACTCCACCAATTAAAGACTAATTTTTATCTCAATCAATCATACTAAGGAAATATATGAATACATTTGATGCAATTCGCCAGCGCAGAGCAGTGAAGTACTTTGACCCCAGCCATCAATTTTCTCAGCAGGAGATTGATCAGCTGATTGAATTGGGTATGCAAGCCCCATCTTCTTTTAATATCCAGCATTGGCGTTTAGTCAATGTCACCGATAAAGCCCTCAGAGCAAAATTACGCGAGGCGGCAAATGACCAAGCTCAAGTGACTGATGCATCTTTGTTATTTGTTGTGACAGTGGATATCAAGGCATGGGAAAAAGATCCAGCAAGATATTGGGTCAACGCCCCTAAAGAGGCTCAAGATATCTTGGTGCCTTGGATTCACCCTTTTTATTCTGGCAAAGAACAACTTCAGCGTGACGAGGCCATGCGCTCAGCTGGAATCTTGTTGCAAACTATGATGTTGTCAGCTAAAGCAATGGGCTATGACTCTTGCCCAATGGTTGGTTTTGATTTTGACAAGGTTGCAGAGTTGATCCATTTACCTAAAGACTATGCGATTGCAGCAATGTTGGTAATTGGTAAAGCAGTTAAACCTGCTTGGCCAAAACCTGGTTTTATTCCCAAATCAGAAATGATTATTAAAAATCACTTCTAACTAAAGCCACCCTCGGGTGGTTTTATTTTGTCGGATAACCGACATATCACCATAAGCGTCCGGAAACACGACACCTGCAAGTCGCTCACGGTCAATCAGTCTGAACCAGCGTCTGCCATCCCCACTTAAAACGTCCTATAGATATCTCATTGTTACCGGCGCCCTCCACATATGCACCAGCCCAAAAGAAAAAGCCCCTAGATTTTTCTAGAGGCTTTTGTGTAACTGGTGGGTCGGGCGAGATTGGCTGCGCCGAAACTTCGTTTTCGAACTCGCGACCAAGAGATTAAAAGATACCGCTTAAGTATCTACTAATGCTTAGTAGTAGCTCATTGGGACAGTCTTACCCCAAAATATTCGATAAGAGTAAAAGGTATAAAGCAGGATTGCTGGCAAGACAATTGCAGTGCCCCAAAAAATTAACCAAAGAGATTCGGTTGCAGCTGCGGCTTGCCAAATCGTCATTTGATCGACGATGATGTAAGGAAAGAGGCTATAGGCAATTCCGAAAAATGAGAGCCAATAAATTGCCACGCTTGCAACAAAAGGAACCCACATTTTTCGGTGTGGATTTGACGACAAGGTCGTCAGAGTTCGCTCAATGATGATAAAAAGGATCAGAGTAGTTAATGGTATTGGAGCTAAGTAGATGATATTTGGCAGGGCAAACCACTTAGTCATAATTTCAGGACTAAAAAATGGTGTTGCAATGGATATCAATCCAATTCCAAGCGCTGTGAAGCCCAGACTTACTTTGGCCCAGTGAGTAGCCTTTAATTGCAACGCGCCTTCAGACTTCATGATCAGCCAAGTTGAGCCTAAAAGAGCGTATCCAGCAGGAACACAGGCACCCACTAGGAGAGCAAATAACCAGCCCAATAAACCAGAGTCAAAGCCCACGATATGACGCCCAATCATGACCCCTTGAGCTATGGAGGCAATAACGCTACCTAGGTAAAACAGAAAGTTCCATAGCGGTTTTTGATGGGATTGAACCTTAACCCGAAAATCAAAGGAAACGCCCCTTAAAATTAAACCAGCCAGCATGATAGCCACGGGGATATAGAGTTCAGTCAGAATAATTCCGTGTGCCAATGGAAATGCAACTAGTAGTAGTCCAACACCTAGAACCAGCCAAGTTTCATTGGCATCCCAAAATGGCCCTATAGAAGAAATCATCATGTCCTTTTCTTCATCAGTTGCTCTATTTAGAAGAATACCAACACCTAAATCATAGCCATCCAGAACAACATAGGAGAGCACGGCAATACCCATGGCTACCAAGAAAAATAGTGGAAGCCATCCTGAAGCTTGGCTCAGATCGGGAATCATATTTAGTGGCATTGTGAATTTATCTTATTGGGCATAGGAGTTAGACGTGCTTGTAATCGTATTACTTACTGGGGCTTTATCCCCTTCGCGAGCAAGGTAAAAAACCACCCCAATGTAAGAAATAATGAGTGCGATATATAAGAATAAATACATCAGCAAGCTACTCAGAACAATGCCTCCCGCTATTGTTGTAGCGGCATCAGCGGTAGTTAGAACCCCGGTAACGATGTAGGGCTGCCGACCAATTTCAGTGACGTACCAGCCTGCAACTACAGCAATCCAACCAGAAAAAGTCATTCCAACCAAAATTTTGGCCATCCAGGGTTTGATATCTTGTGACTTATAAATTTGCCAGCGTGCCATCCATGAAACTAATAGCATGAGTAGACCCATGCCAACCATAATACGAAAGGCAAAAAATACTGGTGCTACTGGAGGAATTTTGTTGGGGAAATCTTTTAAGCCTTGCACTTCACCATCCCAGTGATGGGTCAGATAAAAGGAGGCTAACTTAGGAATGCTAACTTCATAGAGGTTACTCTGCGTCTTTTGATCTGGAATGGCAAAGATTACAGCTGGTATACCAGAGCCAGATTCCCAAATGCCTTCCATTGCAGCGAGTTTGGCAGGTTGATGTTGCAATGTATTTAGTCCATGTGCATCACCAAGGATGATTTGAATAGGCATCAAAATTGCTGCTGCAGTGATGGCAATTTTAAGAACAGCTTTATTAGCGGCAGACTTGCTGCCTCGGAGTTGCCTAAAGGCTGAGATGCCAGCTAATAAAAATGTCACTGTAATAAAGGCTGCAGTGAGCATATGCGCCAAGCGATAGGGCATAGAAGGATTAAATACGATGGCAAACCAATTAGTAGCATGTGCTTGGCCATCAATCATTTCAAAACCTTGCGGTGTTTGCATCCAAGAATTTAATACGATGATCCAAAAAGCGGATAAGGTGGTACCAAAAGCGACTAGAAAAGTTGCGATGGTATGAACGCGTGGAGAGACTCTTTTGCTACCAAACAGCATTACTCCCAAGAAGGTGGCCTCCAAGAAAAAAGCAGTGAGTACTTCGTAGGCAAGTAATGGGCCTGCAATATTGCCGATGGTTTTCATGTATCCAGGCCAGTTAGTGCCAAACTGAAAACTCATGGTGATACCACTGACTACCCCTAAAGCAAATGTTAATGCAAAAATCTTTACCCAAAATTGGTATGCCTGATTCCAGCTGGAATCATGGGTTCGATTGAATTGAACTTTGAAGTAGAAAAGAAACCATCCCAAAGCAATAGAAATGGTTGGGAAAAGAATATGGAAGGTAATATTTGCGCCAAATTGAATGCGACTAAGCACCATAGGGTCAAGCATTGTGAGCCTCTTAAGCAATGGTTGGATTTATCAACTATCTTATTCTCAAAACTCAATTGATGCTTGAGGGATTAAATATGAAGCGATTAACCCTTGAGACCCTATATTGTTTAAGGTGTTGATCAAGCAATTTGAGTGAACTAAAAGAAAAAGCCCCTAGATTTCTCTAGAGGCTTTTGTATTGCTGGTGGGTCGGGCGAGATTCGAACTCGCGACCAACGGTGTTTAGGCCCTAAGTTGGCGCTGTTTGATGAGTTCTGCAGCAGGGATCCGCACTATCTTGCCATTAATTGTGGTCACGATTGCGGTATTGGTTTGGATTGCCAAGTCTATCGCTGCTTTTCTAGCACGTTTAATAGCGAAGTAGGAGCCTGATATATCAGGATCTGGTGAATTGAGGATATCTGGAGTTGGAATAATCATTTCTAGCCTTGAGCAATCTTTTCTAATTCAGTTAAATCACCATCAAGCAATACCCATGAGTTTACAGCTTTTTGATACTTTGGGAGATTCTCTAATCCTGCTCGATAGCGCCTACGAATGACTTCTTCAGGAATATTGTGTCCACCCTGTGCAACTCGCTCTGCTACTCGAGAGATGGCTAATTCAGGAGAGCTTAGGGCAATAAACCAGAGCTTAATTGTGTAGCCCAAGTCCTTCCAGTCTTGAATGCGTTGTAGATAATGGGTGCCGGATAACGTGGTTTCAAATGCAAAACTTTCACCTGCTTTGGTGTATTCATCCAACTCATTGAGCATCAAGCGAGCCGCTTTGAATGAAACAGACTCTGGGTTAAATGGTGCTAAACCAGCGGCTATGAGATCAGCATTAACAAAGCGAAAAGTATGCGCTTCTTGTGGCAAGAAGTTCTTGGCAAAGGTAGTTTTACCGGCCCCATTGGGTCCGGCAATGATGATAATTTTTTTATTTAAATTAACCGTCATTTGATTGTGCCCTTAATATAACTTTGCTTAGTTTCTTCTATTAATTGGGCGATACTTTTTTTGCCATATATATAGCTAGTTAGTTTTTGTTCAAACTGCTCTGTTAAGGTGACGCCCTCAATTCGAGCAGAAGCTATGGCATTGCAAACGTTATATTGGCGAAGTTGATGTGTTGTGGCAAGCTTTGCTGGCATTTCACTATTTTATTGGATTTGGGTCGGATTCCCTAGCCAAAAAATGGCCCTAAAATGCGTTTTAAAGAGCAATTCGGAGGGATAGTGCAGGTAATAAAAAAGCCTCGCAGAGGCGAGGCTTAGTATTGCTGGTGGGTCGGGCGAGATTCGAACTCGCGACCAACGGATTAAAAGTCCGCTGCTCTACCGACTGAGCTACCGACCCAGTAAAGTCAGAAATTATAGCAAGAAGTTTGAAGGTCTTTCTTAGTTTTCTACTGTCCGCCCTCAAGCCCTTGTGTTTACAAGTGTCTTAGGCATTGCCTCTTTTGGCAACGGGTGGATTTTTTGAAAAATAGTCTTTAATTCCCCTCAAAATCGCATCTGCGATTCGATCTTGGTAGGCCTCATCATTGAGTTTTACCTCTTCCTGAGGATTGCTGATAAAGGCCGTCTCGACCAGGATGGATGGAATATCTGGTGCCTTTAGTACGGCAAAGCTCGCTTGCTCAACATTGCCCTTGTGAAGGGGTGCAAAACCGCCGATTTGCCGCAGTACAGAGTTGCCCACTTGAAGTGAGTCTTTGATTTGTGCTGAGGTGGACATATCTAGCAAGAGATTGGCCACTTGGCGATCTTGGGTTTTGATATTGATGCCGCCGATTAAATCGGAGGCATTCTCCTTATTGGCCATCCAGCGGGCAGTGGTGCTGCTCGCCCCCATTTGTGAAAGTGCAAATACGGAAGCCCCTTTGGCATTCGTTTCTATAAATGCATCAGCATGGATCGATACAAATAAATCGGCTTGTACACTCCGCGCTTTTTGTACACGCACATGTAGTGGCACAAAGTAATCCCCATCCCTAGTTAAAAATGAGCGCATATACGATTCGCCATCGATCTTTTCTCTGAGGCGCTTGGCTACGGATAGCACAACATGTTTTTCTTTGGAGCCCATTGAACCAATTGCGCCTGGATCCTCACCACCATGTCCCGCATCAATCGCAATCGTGATTAACCGTTGGTATTTGGCAGTCTTGGGCGCTGGCTTTACTTCGGGTATTGCCTGCATAACAGGCGCGCTAGGAGCTTCTTTCTTCGTGGCAAATTGTGCAATCTGATCAACTTCTTCATTGGCCTTCACTAGCGCGCTCTCTTTGCGTGCGCTGCTCTTGACTAGCTCCATTAGGGGATCGGGGGGTGCAGTCGGGTAGAGGTCAAAGACCATGCGGTACTGATACTCACCAATTGGGTTAAGAGTAAAGAGCTGGGGCGTAATGGGCTCTTTTAAATCAAATACAAGGCGGACAACCGTTGGTTGATACTGACCCACACGAATTTGCGATACGTAAGGATCATTTGGTTTTACCTTAGCGACTAAATCTTTGAGGGTCGCATTAAGTTGAAGACCTTGTACATCAACTACCAAGCGATCTGGATTGCTGAGTACCTGTTGAGAGATGGGTAGGGGAGTATCGGACTCTAGAGTGATGCGGGTGTAATCCTCCGAAGGCCAGATACGCACCCCCAGAATTTTTGCGCCCCAGGCGATGTCTATTTCTGTAAGTAGCAATGCAAAGCTCAGTAATTTTGCGGACAGCTTGAGCTGCTCCCGGCGCACTAAGTTTGTTAGTTTGTTGCTAGGTGTATTGCTCATTGAACATTCTGAGGCAAATGGTCAAGAATGCTTTTGCCAGGGGCATTAAGAGCGCGCAGGGTGATAGTTCGCTCCATCTCATCTTGACCAGCTTGCAGTTCAATTTCGATATCAAACGCAGGCAATGTGCCTTGTGCTTTTTCTGGCCATTCGATTAAGCAAAAGCCGGGTGCATCAAAGTGCTCTGCAAATCCGGCCTCCTGCCATTCAAGGGGATCACGCATCCGATAGAGATCAAAATGGTGTACGGTGAACCCATCCTTGCCATCTAAAGTGATGGAATAAGGCTCGCACAGGGTATAAGTTGGGCTTTTAACCCGTCCAACATGGCCCATGTTTTGAATCAAATAGCGTGCAAAAGTCGTTTTACCTGCTCCCAAATCCCCCTTCAGGGCGATATTGAGGTGGGCGTGTGGCATGGCCACTAGAAACTGACTCAATTGCTGAGAAAGCAGCTTTGCCAGTTGGGCCGTTGCGGTCTCTTGCCTACAATGCAGAGTAATTGTTTCTGTCATTTGCTTAGTTTATTCAATTATTACGCTACATTCAGTATTCCTCATGGATT
Organism: Polynucleobacter sphagniphilus; assembly: GCF_029892205.1. Lineage (NCBI taxonomy): Bacteria > Pseudomonadati > Pseudomonadota > Betaproteobacteria > Burkholderiales > Burkholderiaceae > Polynucleobacter > Polynucleobacter sphagniphilus. The sequence continues at coordinate 239,506 of NZ_JARXVX010000002.1, read as the reverse complement.
CTTCAGTCAATTCCTCCTCTATTGATGCTCACGCCCTGCGGGATTGGTTGCGTGAGAAGGCTGGTGTTTTTGGGTTTGATGGTCTGCGTATCACGGATACCCATTTGGGGGTAGCAAAAGAACGTTTGCAGGAATGGCTGGCACAAGGGCGTCATGGCGCAATGGAATACATGAGTCGCCAAGCCCAATTGCGCGCCAACCCAGAGTTACTCTTACCAGGTACGGTAAGGGTGATTTGCTTATCGATGAGCTATCTCTCCCCGTCAGTCCATTATGAGGGGGAGTGGGAGCGCTTAAATGATCCATCTCAAGCGGTAGTTTCAATGTACGCCCGGGGGCGTGATTATCACAAGGTCCTGCGACAGCGTATGCAAGATTTTGCTCAAGTCATTGAGGAGAAAATCGGGTGCTTGGGATATCGTGTTTTTACAGATTCAGCGCCCTTGATGGAGGTAGAACTTGCTCGTAAGGCGGGCCTAGGATGGCGCGGGAAACATACCCTGTTGCTCAATCGCGAATCAGGCTCTAGCTTTTTCTTGGGAGAGATCTTAGTTGATGTTCCCTTGCCACTAGACGATGAGCAGGTAGAACATTGTGGAACCTGTACCTCGTGTATGGATATCTGCCCAACTCAGGCCATTACTGCGCCATATCAATTAGATGCAAGGCGTTGTATCTCATACCTGACCATTGAAAATCCCGCAGCCATTCCAATTGAGTTTCGTAGAGCCATGGGTAATCGCGTGTATGGGTGTGATGATTGCCAATTGATTTGCCCGTGGAACAAGTTTTCTAAGCGAACCGAATTACCTGATTTTGCCGAGCGCCATGGTCTTGGTTCAGCCACTCTTTTGCAGTTGTGGTCTTGGACCAAAGAGGAGTTTGAGAAGCGCCATGAGGGCAGTGCAATTAGACGTATTGGCTATGCTAGATGGCTGCGCAACCTCGCAGTTGCCATTGGCAATGCCTTAGCCTCCAAAGAAGTGGCATTTTCTGAAAAGGAAAAAATGCGGCATGAATTGAGGGTGCGGTTGCCGAATGTGGATGCTTTGGTGGCTGAGCATATTGAGTGGGCTCTTGAGCAGCTCTAGGGCGCACATGAATTGATCTAAGCTCTTACAATAGCCTAATGACATCAACCAGCAATTCTCTAGAGCATCGCTTTAAAAATCAGCGGGATGCCTTTTGGGGTGGTGTTCGAGAAGGCGCTGCCGCTCCAGCCACGGTTTTATTTGCCGGCATGGTTGGCTTTGGTGCTATGGGAAAAACCAATGGCTTAGATATTTGGTTTACCACCTTCACTAGTTTCTTTATGTTTGCCCTGCCCGGGCAAGTTGTTTTGCTGGAGATGGTGATTACAGGTTCTGCAGCAATCGCTATTGCGCTTGCAGTGACCTTGACGGCTACTCGTTTTATTACGATGACCGTCACTTTGTTTCCGCAACTTCATAGCAAGCATCGTAACCGCAGCCTATATACCTTGGTTCATTTATTGGCGATGACTGCATGGGCAATCTCTATGCGTGAGTTTCCTCGGATTGAGAGTGAGCATCGCAAGAGTTACTTCATTGGCTTGGGTTTGTTATGTTGGATGATCTCCATTCCAGGGACAATTTTGGGTTATTACCTGGCGGGTATGGTGCCAACACCAGTAACGCTGGGGCTAATTTTTATTAACCCCTTATTTTTCTTGCTGACATTTACCGAGGTTAAGCCGTGGATCAACCGCATTGGTATTTGCCTAGGTTGTATTTTTGGCCCTTTTTTCTACTTGCTCAATAAAGACTCTAGTTTGTTGGTGACAGGCTTGGTTGCTGGCACAATTGCCTATTACGTTGATCGCAAAATATTGCGTAAGCGGCCGGGGTTGATTGGATGATGCATCAAGCACTGACTGGATGGAGCTTATGGCTTGCCTTATTGGGCGCCTGTGTGGGAACTTATCTATGCCGCGCCGTGGGGGTGTCGCTTTCCAGCCGCATCAACCAAGATAGCGAAATATTTCGTTGGCTAGCAGCTGTAACCTACGCGATGGTAGCCGCGCTAACGGTGCGCCTCATTTTTTTGCCGATCGGGTTGCTAGCAACGGTTCCTGCATGGATCCGGATTGCTATTTGCGCATTGAGTATTGCCGTCATGCTCTCTAAGCCTACCCGCAGATTAGTGCCCGCCTTATTGACAGGCACTCTTCTGATGGTCTCCTACGGCTTAATGCTCTAATTGAGTGCCAAATAGACCTCTTATGAGAGGTCTTGGCTGTAAATTGCAAGCAATCCCCTTGAATATGGGAAAATGTACATATTCGCTAGTAATTAGGGCGGTTTCATAAAACATTCGAGACGGAAAGACAGGCAAATTATGTTCGCTACCAAACCATACTTAACTCAAGCTGATGCCCAAAAAATCTTGGCTGCTGCAGATAAATACGCAGCTGAACATAACTTGGCAGTAACCATTGCCGTTTGTGATGATGGTGGCCATGTACTTGGTTTAACTCGTCGTGATGGTTGTGCTCCTGTGTCTGCTTATATTGCTCAAGAAAAAGCACGCGCTGCTGCGATGGGCAAGCGTGAGACTCGTGTTTATGAGGAAATTATTAATAACGGACGTACTGCCTTCTTATCAGCCCCACATATTTCTGGGATGTTAGAGGGTGGAGTCAATATCGAGGTAAATGGTTTTACCATCGGCGCAGTCGGCGTTTCCGGCGTTAAATCGACCGAGGATGCTGCCACTGCAAAGGCGGGTCTTGCGGCTATTCTGTAAGTTACCTTGACAAATACTGCGCCTGAACTAAACACCCCTGCTATACCTGCAGAGTCAATTGACTCTGCCAATACTCCCGCTGAAATCACTTTTGCTGATTTTGGTCTTGATCCACTGATCCAAAAGGCGATTGCAGAGCAGGGGTACAACACCCCCACTCCAATTCAGGCACAGGCAATTCCCCATGTATTAACAGGGCGCGACCTGATGGGCGCCGCCCAAACCGGGACTGGCAAAACGGCAGCCTTTGTGCTCCCAATTATTCAAAAGATTTTGCGCCATGCAAGTAGTAGCGCCTCTCCTGCGCGCCATCCAATTCGTGCTTTGGTGCTCACACCTACTCGCGAATTAGCTGTGCAGGTTGCTGAAAATGCAGCAAGTTATTCAAAGCATACCGATTTGCGTACTGCAGTTGTGTATGGTGGCGTTGATATGAAAGAGCAGGTTGGCTTGCTGCGCAATGGTGTAGAGATTCTGATTGCTACACCTGGTCGTTTACTGGATCACATTGGCTCTAAAGTAGCCAATCTTTCCCAGGTAGAGATTCTGGTTTTAGACGAAGCTGATCGCATGTTAGATATGGGTTTCTTGCCAGATCTCCAACGCATCATTGATTTAATTCCTGCGCAACGTCAAACCTTATTGTTCTCAGCAACATTCTCCCCAGAAATTAAAAAGTTAGCGCAAAGCTATTTACGTACTCCAGTAACCGTAGAAGTGGCTCGCCAAAATGCAGCCGCTGATACCGTTAAGCAAGTAGTGCACATGGTGTCTTCTGCGGATAAACAGCGTGCAATTGTGAAGGTACTTGAGGCTCGCACACGCCAAGGTTTATCGCGCCAATGCATTATCTTTACTAACAGTCGCTTGGGATGCGCCCGTTTAGCCCGTGCATTAGAGCGCGATGGTATTAAAGCGGGTGCGATTCATGGTGATAAGAGCCAAGGCGAGCGCACTTTAACGCTAGATGCCTTTAAGTCAGGCGCCATTGAGGTGCTGGTTGCAACCGATGTCGCAGCGCGAGGCTTGGATATCCCATCAATGCCTTGCGTGATTAATCACGAGTTGCCATTTAATGCGGAAGATTTTATTCACCGTATCGGCAGAACCGGGCGCGCTGGTAGCAAGGGCGATGCCATAGCTTTGGTTGATGACAGCGAAAAACGCTTGCTAGATGATATTGAAAAGCTAATGAAGCGTAAGTTGGAGGTGGCAGCGCTTCCTAATTTCAAGCAAGAGCCAGGACAAACCTCAGACCCATTTTTCTATAAGCCTTACGAGGCTACCAAGCCATCTCAGTCAAATGATCCGGTTCAGAGTTCGGTTACCGAACCCAAGAAGGTTGGCATCGTTTCAGCGAAGCCAGCAGTCGGCGCCTTATTGGGTGGCTTTAAAAAGAAGTAAGCGGCTTGATTGCCCATGCCTGGGTAGCCGCTAATAGCCACTGGGCAATGGTGATGCTCTTCCCATCTGGTAGTCCATGTAAACCTAAATGTTCAGCTGCCTGACGCAGCGCTGCCAATGAATGATTGGCATCTTGCGTATTAATTTGGGTGGCTTTAGTTTGTTTGCTTAATTTTTCACCATGCTCATCGAGCACTAGCGGTAAGTGAAGGTATTTGGGGGTTACCAAGCCCAGCAAGTTCTGGAGATAAATTTGGCGGGCAGTATTGCTTAATAAGTCCTCGCCTCGCACGACATGTGTAATCCCTTGGGCAGCATCGTCTACGATTACCGCCAACTGGTAGGTAAAGAGGCCGTCGCTGCGACGCAAGACAAAATCACCGATTTCAGAACTGAGGTTTTGGGATTGTGGTCCTAGAGCAAGATCCTCAAACTCAATCTGAAGATCTAGCGGTAGGGCCAGTCTCCAAGCTGACTGACCATGCTGTAATTCCCCTAATTTATAAGGGGATATATGTGTAGGTCGGCAGGTTCTTGGATAAACCATTTCTTGATTGCGATCAGGCGGCTTACCCAGCGCTGCAAGAGCCTTTGCAATGGTTAATCTAGAGCAAGTACAGGGGTAGAGTTGATTAAGCTCATTCAGGCGCTCTAAGGCGCTCTCATACTGTATTTGACGTTTGGATTGCCAGACCACTTCCTCGTCCCATTGGAGACCGCAAGCCTGCAGTTGAGCCATGATTTCCTGATCAACCCCTTGAATGCAACGAGCTTGATCTACATCCTCGATTCTGAGAAGCCATTTCCCCCGATTTTTACGGGCATCCAACCAACTTCCTAGCGCGGCCGCGAGCGATCCAGCATGCAGTAGCCCGGTAGGTGAGGGGGCAAATCGCCCGCGATACCCGTAGGTTGGGGATGAAGGGTTTTGATCAGTAGACACAGCTAAAATCATCTCATGTCTTTGCCCCGTTTTGTCCATTTACGCGTTCACTCCGAATTTTCGATTACGGATGGGGTGGTGCGTATTGATGATGCAGTTGCAGCGGCTCAAAAAGACGAAATGGGTGCTTTGGCGCTCACTGATTTGAGTAACTTGTTTGGTTTGGTGCGGTTTTATAGCGCCGCTCGCTCAGGTGGCATTAAACCGATCGCCGGAGCCGATGTGTGGGTCAGCAATCTACAAGATCCTGATCAACCTTACCGCTTATTACTTTTGGTACAAAACCATTCGGGTTATCTCAATCTCTGCCAAATTCTCAGTCGAGCCTCTTTGGAAAATCAATCCCGGGGTAGGGCTGAAGTGCACCCCAGTTGGTTTACAGAGCCCGCTGCTAAGGCTGCGGATAAAGCGGCTAATAAAACTTTAGCGCATGGTTTGATTGCCCTGTCTGGTGCGCGCATGGGTGATGTAGGTATGGCTTTACTAGCCGGCCAAGAAGAACAAGCCAAAACAGCAGCTTTGCGTTGGGCAGGACTTTTTCCAGGTGCATTTTTTATCGAAGTTCAACGCGGTGGGCACACTCAAGACGAACAACATCTCCAACTAGCCTGCCATTTGGCAAGTGAGCTCGATTTGCCAGTTGTTGCGACCCATCCAGTGCAGTTTATGCAAAAAAGTGATTTCACGGCACATGAGGCGCGTGTATGCATTGCTGAGGGGGAGTTACTCGGCAATCCACGTCGTCAAAAGAAATTTAATGAAGAGCAATACTTTTTGTCTCAAGAAGAGATGGAAAAGCGCTTTGCTGATTTACCAATGGCTTTGGCTAATTCTGTGGAGATTGCCAAGCGTTGCAATTTATCGCTGACATTAGGGCAGCCGCGCTTGCCAGATTTTCCAACCCCGCCAGGAATCACCTTAGACGACTATTTATTGCAGCAATCTGAAATTGGCTTGAAGCGCCACATGGAGCGCAACTTTCTAGATCCGGAAGAGCGTGCCAAGGAAGAGGGGCGTTATCACGAACGTTTGGTCTTTGAGGTGAAGACGATCTCTCAAATGGGTTTTCCAGGTTATTTTTTAATTGTGGCGGACTTTATTAACTGGGCCAAAAATAATGGCGTACCAGTCGGCCCTGGTCGTGGATCTGGTGCGGGATCTTTGGTTGCGTACTCCCTGGGAATTACCGATCTAGATCCACTACGTTATAACTTGCTGTTCGAGCGCTTTCTGAATCCAGAGCGGGTATCGATGCCCGACTTTGATATTGACTTTTGCCAGCATGGGCGCGATCGCGTTATTCAGTACGTTAAAGACAAGTATGGCAAAGATGCGGTAAGTCAGATTGCTACTTTTGGAACAATGGCTGCTAGGGCAGCTATCCGTGACGTCGGCCGTGTTTTAGAACAGGGCTATAACTTTGTTGATGGGATCGCCAAGTTGGTTCCCAATAAGCCAGGTCAATACATGACCATTGAAATGGCTAAGAAGGAAGAGAAGCAATTAGCCGAGCGCGAGAAAAATGAAGATGAAGTCCGTCAACTTCTATCTTTGGCGCAACAGCTGGAGGGGATGACCCGAAATGTCGGTATGCATGCTGGGGGTGTATTGATTGCGCCAGGCAGGCTAACGGATTTTTGTCCGCTCTACACTCAAGAATCCAAAGATCAAGATAGCAGTTCTGTAATCAGTCAGTTTGATAAGGATGATGTGGAGGCCATTGGCTTGGTGAAGTTCGACTTCCTCGGCTTAACTACCTTAACCATTCTGGCGGCTGCTGAACGTTGGATTAAGGCCTTACATACTGATCGCAAGGATTGGAATATCGGTGAAATACCGCTCGATGATCAGGGGGCTTTTGAGGTTTTGAAAAAGGCCAACACTGTTGCAGTTTTCCAGCTTGAAAGTCGCGGCATGCAAGGCATGCTACGCGAGGCCAAGCCTGACCGGTTTGAGGACATCATTGCGCTTGTGGCTTTATACCGCCCGGGCCCGATGGACCTCATCCCAGACTTTATTGAGCGCAAACATGGTCGTCAAAAAGTCGAGTATCCGGACCCACGTATCGAGCCTGTTCTGAAAGAAACTTACGGGATCATGGTCTATCAAGAGCAGGTAATGCAGATGGCTCAGATGATCGGCGGCTACTCTCTAGGCGGTGCAGACATGTTGCGCCGGGCAATGGGTAAGAAAAAGCCTGAAGAAATGGCTCAGCACCGTAAGATTTTTAGTGATGGCGCGAAAGCAGGTGGCATTACTGAAAGCAAAGCAAATGAAATCTATGACTTGATGGAGCGTTTTGCGGGGTACGGATTTAATAAATCACATGCTGCTGCATATGCATTACTAGCCTATCAAACCGCTTGGTTAAAAGCGTACTACCCCGCTGAATTTATGGCGGCCAACTTATCACTCGCCATGGATGACACCGATAAGGTGAAGATTCTGTATGACGATTGCATGGCCAATCAAATTCGGGTGTTCTCACCAGACATCAATACTGGGGTCTATGAGTTCACCCCATTGCGCGCTCCCGACGCTGCGCCTGATAGCCCTTTAAGCCATATTCGTTATGGTTTAGGTGCCGTTCGTGGCACGGGTGAGGCGGCAATTGAGTCGATTGTGAAAGCACGCGACGCTGGTGGCCCCTTCAAAGATTTATTTGATTTTTGCGCTCGGGTTGATCGGCGCCAAGTCAATCGGCGTGCAATTGAGGCGCTGATGCGTGCCGGGGCATTCGATAGCCTCTATCGTGACACTGTTCCTGCTGGCGGAAATTTATACGATATCCGGTCCACTTTGCTTGCTTCATTAGCAAGAGCCATTGAAGCTGCGGAACAAGCGGAAGCCTCAATTCATCAGGTGAGTTTATTTGAGGCTTCCGGTGAAGCTGAGCGTCATCTGCCTGAGCTGGTTCGCGAGCCTATATGGCCAGAGAAAAAACGTCTGCAAGAAGAAAAAAATTCCTTAGGTCTTTGTTTAACTGGCCATATGTTTGATGCATATCGTGATGAGACTGCGCACTTTATTCGCCAGCCATTGGCAAAGATTGCTGAAGGTAAGGATCAATTAATTGCTGGCATCATTACATCGGCACGCATGTTGACCGGGCAACGCGGTCGCATGATGATCGCTACGATCGATGATGGCTCGGCAGCAATAGAGGTCACCCTTTATAGCGAAGTGTATGAACCCAATCGTTCTTGGCTTAAAGAAGATGAGCTTCTCGTTGCAAAAGTGAACGTTACTCCCGATAAGTTCTCGGGTGGCATGCGAATTGTGTCAGAAGCGGTCATGGATATTACGGGGGCACGCATGCGTTTTGCCCGTAATTTGCACGTATGTATTGATTCAGCAACCGATCTCAAACTGTTGCGCAGCCAAATTAATCCCTACTTGATGAGTAATCGCATGCGCGATCCAAAACTAGGGCCTGCTGGACCAGGAGCCCCTGCAACCAATGATGGCGTGAAGGGCTTATTACTGACTGCTGCAGTGACTACCGGGGGCGGGGCGTGCTTGATGCAATTCCCTGAGGAATTGCGCGTTTATCCAGATGACGCATGCTTGCATGGGCTCAATCAAATTTTGTCCCATAAACAAAGTAACCTGCGGACCTCTGCTGTGGAAGTTCAGTACCACTAAGTCTGAAGAGCCAGCTTCACTGCTGTTATCACCTGCGCCGGCTCCAATAAGTCCAAACAAGCACTGCGACTATCAGGCCGATCGTCACAGCCTGCTTTGCGGCAAGGCACACAATCCCCCGGACCTTGTAAGACAGTAATTTTTCCAACGGTTTGTGAGCGCGCACGCAGTTGATATGGCTGTGGCCCAATATAGCCATTTGGCCAAGGACCGAAGTTCGTCGGCGGAGTGGCGCCAAACAAAGCAATGGTGGGGGTATTACAGGCTGCCGCCAAGTGGGTAATAGAGGTATCTACACCAATGTACAGCACAGCATTGCGAATCAGTGCGCCGGCCTGCGGAATCGAGAGCGAGCCATTGGTATCAGTTACCTTGTCTCTAGTAGTTTGATCAAGTAAAGACAGGATGTCCTGATTGAGTTGTAGGTCCTGCTTGGCTGGTGAAGCACTCAAAATAACTTGCAAGCCTTGCTCGCAAAGCCATGTAATCAGAGTTTGCCAATATGTCAAAGGCCAGCGCTTATAAGCAGTAAGCGGTCCCGGATGGACGACTACATAAGGAGCATATAGTTGCATCGCAATGTCAGGTGGAATACTCTCACCACATGGAGGCGTCACTGAAATTGGCTTACTAAATAGCTCTTGAGGGTCCTTATAAAAAACACTCAGTAGACGTAATTTTTCTGCAATGACATGTTGATTGAAATAGTCGACATCAACGACATCTAGACAAATCGCTTTTTTCCAAGCATTTTGTTGTTCACTCTTACTTTTTTTACTTTTATCTTGCTCCGTGAGGCCTTGGGGGTGTCCGCCCAGTACGCCAACTCGGTGAAAGGCAGAGACTAAGCCATACACATAGGCGCGATCACTTGGCTGCGTCACAAATGCTAAGTCATAGCGTTGAAAGAGGCGATTGAATAAGCGCAGATATTCACAAAAACCAGGGCGATCTGAAGTCTCAATGATTTCTGAGATGTCTGGATTGCCTTTGAGCATATCGAGCTTGCCGCGATAGCCTAAAAAATGAAATTCAGCGTCTGGCCATAATTCACGTGCTTTACTAATTAAGGGGGTGGTAACGAGAACATCCCCAATTTGCCGAGTGGCAATAAATAGAACTTTTTTAGGCTTTAAAGGGAAAAATCTTTTCTTGGATGGCATGAAAATAACCTTACTTTACCTTGGCCATAATTTTTTCACGTACACGCCGAGCATTTTCTGCGGCTTGGGATTGATCGTTGATTTTATGAAAGAGATGAAGAACTTCAGTTGACCAAGAGCCTGATTTTCTGATGAGACCTATATTAGTGAGTCTAAAAACGAAATCTGCATCCTCGTGACCCCAACCGGTCATGGTTTCATCGAAGCCATTGATTTTGAGGGCATCATTTTTCCAGCATGCCATATTGCAGCCTTTAATTCGACGCCACATGAATTTTTGATAGTTGCGCCAAGCGCCATCTCCTAAATGAATTTTCAGTGGCCAGTATTTATTGATTGCCCCATGCAGTCGATACCAAAGTAAATGGGACGCAAAATGTTTGAAGCTCCAGCAAGACCATTCCAGTAATTGTTTGGTAAGTGCCTGATCTAAAAGCACTCTGCTGCCTGTTACTAGATATCCTGGCTTTGCAAGTAAGCGGTGATTTGCAATAAAAGTAGGTTGGCAAATGCAATCTCCATCCAAGAAAACCAGATAGTTCCCACTTGCTTGCGCAATGGCTTGATTGAGTATTCTGGTTTTACGAAATCCGAGATCTTCCTGCCAAAGGTGCTTGATTTGCACTGGAAAGGATGGTTTGATGCTCTCAATCAAATCTTTGGTTGAGTTGCTCGAGCCATCATCTGCAATGATGATTTCAAAATCTAAATCAGTTTGTGTAGCTAGCGACTCGAGGCAAAGTTTAAGCGCCTGCGGCCAGTTGTAGGTAGCCAGAAGAACCGAAATCATTTGCGGTTTTCTAAATTCAGTTGCCATAGCTTGATGTAGCGGTAATAAGTGCCCTGACCATTGGAGATGGCCAATGCTAAACCTTGTGCGCCATCCAAAAATCCGGCCTTGATAATGTAGGTGCGGAAAAAAGACCAGGCGCCATTGAGAATGGCTTTGAGGGGGTTACTCGTTTTTCCCTTGCTAAATGCTTGCTGGGCGGATGCAGTCGAGTAGCGGTCGATTTTCTGTAAAACCTGCGAATAGTTCATAAAGCTGAAATGCAGCATGGGGTTTTCTAGTCGCGCAACTTGACCGCTGGGGATTAGTCGCTCATGGACTAAGTCATCGGAGAATCGTGCTGTACCCCGCTTGAATAAGCGCTTCACATAGTCGGGACTCCAGCCCGAATGGCGGATAAATCGCCCACAATACCAAGACAGGCGCGGGATCGCAAAGCAGTCAACATGAGCGCTATGGGCAATAGCCCTCTGAATTTCAGCTCTGAGGGCGGGCGTGAGCCTTTCATCGGCATCCAGGGATAAAACCCAGTCTCCACTAGCCAAATCAAGGGCGCGGTTCTTTTGGGGTCCAAAACCGGGCCAATCTGGTGGGCTGGAGATGACGGCAGCATGGTTTTTAGCGATTTCTAGGGTGCGATCGCTGCTATTGGTGTCTACCACCACAATTTGCTGGGCAATCCCCTCTAGAGAGGCTAAACAGTCGCCTAAATTGGCCTCTTCATTGCGGGTGATGAGTATGACGGATAAGGTGGGCATAATTCATTATATGAATGCTCAAGACCGTACTGCTCTAAATCGCTTAATTGCCTACCTCAAACCCCATATTGGCCTGATTATTGGGTCTTTATTGGCTATGGCTTTGGTGGCGGGCGCTGAAACCTCCATCCCTGCCTTAATGAAGCCTTTGCTGGATCGTGGCTTCACAGGCCAATTAAATAGCAAGCTCTGGCAGGTGCCGGTATTTTTGGTTGGCTTGGCTCTAGTACGTAGTTTGGCTCAATTTTTATCTAATTATTTATTAACTCGCGTGATTAATGAAGTGCTTTTAAAGCTACGAGAGCAAATGTTTCATACTTTGCTGCGCGCTAAAACAGCCTTTTTTCAGAAAAATTCTGCTTCCAACTTAATTAATGCAGTGGTTTTTGAGGTGAATAACGTACTCACCATTATGGGCAGCATGCTGATTAGTTTGGTGCGCGATTCTCTCACCGTAGTTGGTTTAATGGGTTATCTGATTTATTTGAACTGGAAATTGACGCTAGTTGTCTTGGTTATTTTCCCGGTCATTGCGCTCATTATGAGCAAAATTAATCGTCGCCTACGGTCTCTAAATCGTGAGCAGCAAACCTTAACCAGTGACCTTGCATATATCGTTGAAGAATCTGCGGCTGGATATAAAGTTGTCAAAGTGCATGGTGCAGAAGAGTATGAGATGCGGCGCTTCATGAATAAGGCTGAACGCTTACGCCAATTTGCCATGAAATCAGCGGTAGCTGGCGGTTTAAATCAACCCATTACACAGTTGATTGCCTCTATGGCACTGTCCATTGTTTTGGTGATTGCCTTGATGCAGTCTACCTCTGAAGGTACGACTGTTGGTGGGTTTGCAGCTTTTATTACCGCAATGATGTTAGTCATTTCGCCGCTAAAACATTTGGCTGATGTCAATCAACCACTACAGCGAGGCTTAACTGCCGCAGAAATGATCTTTGCCATGATGGATGAGCCGATTGAGGAAGATGAGGGGCGGCAGCAAGCAATGCAAAGCTTGGATAAAGCTAGTGGTGCCATTACATTTGAGCATGTTGGATTTTCTTATGCGCAGGAAGTAGGGCGACAAGATGCGCTAAAGGAAATTAACTTAACAATTGAACCGGGCGAAGTAGTAGCGTTTGTGGGCCCATCCGGTGGTGGTAAATCAACTCTGGTAAGTCTCATTCCACGTTTTTATATACCTACTAGTGGGCGCATCTTGTTAGATGGTATTCCCTTGGATCAAATTCGTTTGTCAGACCTCAGAAAGCAAATCGCATTTGTTAGCCAGGATGTGATTTTATTTAATGACACTATTGCAGCCAATGTGGCATATGGTGCAGTGGGCGATGAAGGGGTGGATCGTGCTCGTGTCATCAAGGCTTTGGAGGCTGCTAATCTGTCTGCCCTGATGCAGGAGCTGCCTGAAGGTATAGATACTTTGATTGGGGATAACGGTAATCGTTTATCTGGCGGTCAGCGTCAACGTCTCGCTATTGCTAGGGCAATATATAAAGATGCACCCATCTTAATTTTGGATGAGGCTACTTCGGCTTTGGATTCGGAGTCTGAGCGTCAGGTTCAGGATGCTTTAGAGCACCTCATGGTTGGCAGAACGACTCTAGTCATTGCACACCGCTTGTCGACTATTGAACATGCCAATCGAATAGTGGTTTTAGAGCAAGGCGAGATCGCAGAAGCCGGTTCGCATGCTGAGCTGATTGGGCGTGATGGTTTGTATGCTAACTTGCACCGCATCCAGTTTTCGAATGCTTAACTTAAAACGATATCGTATTGCTCTTGGCGGAAACTACTTTCTGATTGAAGTTTGATTGGCTTATTAATAAAGTCGCCTAATTGAGCTAAGAATTGATTTTCTTCTTCAAGGAATAAATCAATGACATCGGGTGCAGCCACAATTCGAAATTCTCTCGGGTTGAATTGACGATGTTCACGGACAATTTCTCGAAAAATCTCATAGCAGATGGTTTGTGCAGTTTTTACCTCGCCTTTGCCAGCGCAGCTAGAACAAGGCTCACAGGTAATATGTGCTAACGATTCACGGGTACGCTTGCGAGTCATCTCAACCAAACCAAGAGCGGAAAAATCACTGACTGAAGTTCTTGCATGATCACGCTCTAGATTACGTTTGAGTTCATGTAAAACTAACTCTTGGTAGTCTTTGCCAAGCATGTCAATAAAATCAATGATGATAATACCGCCTAAGTTGCGCAGACGGAGCTGGCGTGCAATTGCTTGGGCTGCTTCTAAGTTGGTTTTAAAGACCGTGTCATCGAGATTGCGTGCCCCAACATAACTTCCGGTATTGACGTCAACAGTCGTCATGGACTCCGTTTGATCAATCATGAGATAACCGCCAGACTTAAGATCAACGCGACGTCCCAGCGCCTTATTGATTTCGGCATCAACATCAAATAAATCAAACAGGGCGCGCTCACCACGATGCAGGGTTAATTTATCCAAAAGATTTGGCATATAGAGCGTGGCAAACGCTTTTAACTTTTCAAAATTCTCTGCCGAGTCCACCCGAATTTGAGATGTATCTTCGCCAGCGACATCTCGTAAAACCCGCTCAGCGAGACTGAGGTCTTGGTAAAGCAGTGCTGGTGCAGCTTGATGATTGGCTGCCGCCCGAATATTTTGCCAAGTCGTTCGTAGGTAATGCATGTCATGCTCAAGTTCGCTATCGCTGGCATCTTGTGCGCTGGTGCGCACAATTAGACCCCCTTTCTCATCAGGAGGCATTAAACGCGCTAAGCGGGCCTTAATAGCCTCACGATCTTCTGGTTGATCGATGCGCTGAGATACGCCAATATATTTTTCTACCGCAAGATCGCTACCAGCAGGTGGGAGATACACTAGATTTCTGCCGGCAATGCTCAGTTGGGTTGTTAATCTAGCGCCTTTAGTCCCTAGAGGATCTTTTAAAACTTGCACTAGCAAAGTTTGACCTTCAAATAGCAGTTTTTCTATTTGAGCCTGTGGATTGTTTTGGGTGATGTCAGCAACATGTATAAATGCAGTGCGCTCGAGACCAATCTCAATAAAAGCAGACTGCATTCCAGGGAGAACGCGTACTACTTTTGCTAAATAAATATTGCCAACGATGCCGCGTTGACGAGTACGCTCAATTTGCAATTCTTGGACAGCGCCTTGTTGAATGAGTGCAACCCGAGTTTCTTGGGGGGTGATGTTAATCAGTATCTCTTCATTCATTTGCGTGTCACTTTAGCGCGATTGAGTAGCTCTCTGGTTTCATGTAGCGGAAGTCCCATAATACCGCTATAGCTGCCTTCAATGCTGGGGATGAGTGATCCCCCAAGACCCTGAATGCCATAGGCGCCAGCCTTGCCAAATGGCTCACCGCTGGCAATATAAGTGGCTATATCCTGCTCTGAAAGCGCGGCAAATTGAACTTTCGAAACTTGCACGATGCACAGTGGCTTGAAGTCTAGGGCAGGCGTGATCGCAACCGCAGTGAGTACTTCATGTACTTTGCCGCTGAGCATGGTCAAAATGCGATCTGCATCCAATGCATCTGCTGGTTTACCTAGGATTTCTCCTTTGGGATCATCTGGCAGGCTAACGGTAGTATCTGCACATAAGATTGGGGCCCAAGGTAATTGACGCTCCTTCCAGCGTTGCAAGGCCGCAGTACTTTTGGCCAAGGTGACACGTTCTACATAGTCACGGGCTTTTTCATGGGGCAGGGGTATCTCGATAGACTCGCTATCTTCCTCGGGACTTGGCAGCAGCATCTCAAATTGCACCCCTAACTGCTTGAGAAGCTCTTGCCGGCGTGGACTCTGAGAGGCGAGATAGATGAAGGAATGATTATTCACGATGATAGGGGTGTCCCTGCAGAATCGTCCAGGCTCGATATAGCTGCTCAACCAACAGAACGCGTGCCATGGCGTGGGGCAAGGTTAAGCTTGATAAGCGCCACATGGCTTGCGCTGTCTGCTTGACGCTTGGATCTAAACCATCAGCACCACCAATTAAGAAGGTAATATCAAAACCCTCTTGTCGCCAGTTCGCTAATTGAGTGGCTAGATTTTGGGTGGTTTGATCTTTGCCGCGCTCATCAAGTGCAATGACTCGTGAACCTTTTGGTATTGCCGCAGCGATTTTAATTGCCTCTTTAGCGGGCGTTAAGTCTGGCTTGATCTCTTTAATTTCAATGCTGCAATCGGCAGGCATGCGCTTGATGTAATCATGGGTAGCAGCTATCACCCAGTCTGGCATCTTATGACCAACGGAAACGATTGTTAAGCGCATGAGCCCAATTGAACCAGTTAGGAACTAAAGATGAGAAGACTTAATCGTCATCCTCATCATTAGACTCACTTGCTTTCACTAAGCCCTTTTCGCCAGCCAGCTTCACTCGGACCGGTTTTGCACCCCACATACCCTCAAGTTGATAGTATGAGCGCAGCATCGGTTGCAGAATATGAACAACGATATCTCCGCAGTCGACCAAAACCCATTCACCAGTTTCCAAGCCTTCAACAGAAATGACTTCGCCGCCCTTGGCATTCACATCCTCTTTAACGGACATCGCCAAAGAGCGCGTTTGGCGATTACTAGAGCCAGTGGCAATAATGACCCGATCAAATAGCTCGCTTAATTTGGTGGTGTCATAGACGCGAATATCTTGCGCCTTGACGTCCTCTAGTGCGTCAATGATGACACGTTGTAATTTGCGTAATTCCATAATTTCTCAGTTATCTTTATAGGGTGATCTTAGCTTGATTATTGATATAAGCCTAGATTTGTGATGATTTCAAAAGCATGTGCAGGGATTTGCTCGGAGGCCACCGTAGTCCGAGCGCTTGTTTTAAGGTGATTTCTCAGTTCGGTAGATGAGAGATCGATCGAAAGCTTGTTATCAATATATATGTGGCCATATGCTTGATTTGCAAGTACCTCAAGCCCATTGGCACCTTGGTTTTTCAGTAATTGCGCCATTTCTGGGCTCAATTCTTTCTGTAGATCATGATGGGGTCGGCTGGCTGCAGCAATATTGACTTGATTGATCAGGTCTTTCCAAGATTTCCAACTGGGCAGCCCAATTAGGGAGTCTGCCCCCATTAACCAAATGAGGCTAGCGTCTTTGCCGTAACGCTCCCTAAGTGAAAGCGCGGTATCGATTGCGTAGCTCGGGCCAGCCCGATCAATCTCAATCCGATCTACCCCGATTTTGGTTGGAATCTTCAAATACAGAAAAGCCCTAGCTAAATCGATGGCAGCAGCCTCAATCAAACTAAAGCGCACTTGAGCAGATGTGATGGTGTCGCTTTTTTGCCATGGTTGACCACTCGGGATGAGCAGCAATTCATCTAAGTGGAGCAGTTTGGCAAAATGGGTTGCAAGTTTGAGGTGTCCAATATGTGGTGGATCAAAAGTCCCACCCAATATCCCAATTTTCTTCAGGGTATTCAAATTAAGCTAACCAGTCACGCGGCTTTAAATAAAAATCGTATAGCCGTGCTTCTGGGGTTCCTGGTTCAGGTTGCCAGTTATAGCGCCATTGGACCACTGGAGGCATCGACATCAGGATAGATTCTGTGCGACCACCAGAGTGCAACCCAAAAATAGTACCGCGATCAAAAATGAGGTTGTATTCCACATATCGTCCACGACGATATTCTTGGAATGATTTTTCTGCCGCTGTAAAAGGTGTTTTATAGCGCTTCTCAACGATAGGCAAATAGGCATCAACAAATGCATCTCCAACAGCACGTGTCATCGCAAAACTGGCTTCAAATCCAAGGGAGTTAAAGTCATCAAAGAAGATGCCGCCAATACCACGAGGTTCCTCGCGATGTTTTAAATAGAAGTACTCATCACACCATTTTTTAAAGCGGGGGTGGAGATCTTCACCAAAAGGTTCAAGTGCATTCTTGGCGGTTTGATGAAAGTGTCTGCAGTCCTCCTCAACCCCGTAGTAAGGGGTTAAATCAAAACCTCCCCCAAACCACCATACCGGCTCTTGATCTGGCGCTTGCGCAATAAAGCAGCGCACATTCATATGAGTGGTAGGTACATGTGGATTGTTGGGATGAAAAACAAGTGATACCCCCATTGCCTCAAAACTACGACCAGCTATTTCTGGGCGGTGATGAGATGCTGAGGGTGGCATCTGTTCGCCACGGACATGTGAAAAACCTACGCCACCTTTTTCTAGGATCGAGCCACCGTCCAAAATACAGGTGCGCCCATACCCTTTCAGCTTGCTATCTTCGGGTTTGTGCCACTCATCGGCAACGAAGGCTTTGCCATCGAGCGCACTCATTGCGCTAGTAATGCGATCCTGCAAACCCAAAAAGTAATTTTTTAGGGCGGCAATGTCGATTTGAGTGTGTGTGCTTGAAGACAAGATGTTCTTTATTTAACGGCGCGATAGCCAATATCTGTGCGGTATTGCATGCCATCAAAGTGAATTTTTGCAATCGCGTCATATGCTTTTTGTTGAGCGCCACGTACGGTATCGGCTAAACCAACCACGCACATCACACGGCCACCAGAAGTGACCAACTTGTCATCCTGAAGTTTGGTGCCAGCATGAAAGCTTAATTGATCTTCTGTATCCGCCGGAATGCCAGTAATCACATCGCCATTGCGTGGGGTATCCGGATAGTTATGCGCAGCCAGCACTACCCCTAAGGCTGTGCGGCGATCCCATTCGAGTTCAACTTCATTGAGTTTGCCATCGACGGCGTGATCTAAAGCGTTTACCAAATCACTGCGCAAGCGCGCCATGATTGGTTGCGTTTCAGGATCGCCCATACGACAATTAAATTCTAGGGTTTTAATTTTTCCATCCGGAGAAATCATGAGGCCAGCATACAAGAAGCCGGTATAGGGAATGCCATCTGCTTCCATACCCTTCACCGTTGGCATGATTACCTCGCGCAGTGCGCGCGCATGAATCTCTGGTGTGACCACTGGGGCAGGGGAGTAGGCGCCCATTCCCCCGGTATTAGGGCCTTGATCGGCATCAAGCAAGCGCTTGTGATCTTGGCTAGTTGCCAAGGCGAGCACATTTTTACCGTCAACCAAAACAATAAAGCTAGCTTCTTCACCAGTCAGAAATTCTTCAATCACGACACGGGCGCCTGCGTTACCAAGCTTGTTGTTGGCCAACATCATATCTACTGCTGCATGCGCTTCATCTACAGTCATTGCAACCACAACACCTTTACCGGCTGCTAAGCCATCAGCCTTAATCACAATCGGCGCACCTTTTGCATCAATATAGGCGTGCGCCTCTAGTGCACTGGAGAAAGTTTGATAGTCTGCCGTAGGAATGCCATGACGTTTCATAAAAGCTTTAGAAAAATCTTTAGAGGACTCCAATTGGGCGGCTAATTGTGTTGGTCCAAAAATACGCAAACCATTATTGCGGAATACATCCACAATACCAGCAGCCAAAGGCGCTTCAGGGCCAACAACAGTTAAATGAATTTTTTCACGTTTGGCAAAATCAGCTAGGCCTTGCAGGTCGCTGATAGGTAAATTCACAATGCCTGCAGCGGTTTGTTTTGCTGTGGCGGTACCGCCATTTCCAGGTGCGACATAAACCGTTTGCACCTGAGATGATTGGGCCAATTTCCATGCAAGGGCATGTTCGCGTCCGCCAGATCCAATAAGTAGAATTTTCATAACAATTTGCTTAATAAA
Organism: Polynucleobacter sphagniphilus; assembly: GCF_029892205.1. Classification (NCBI taxonomy): domain Bacteria; kingdom Pseudomonadati; phylum Pseudomonadota; class Betaproteobacteria; order Burkholderiales; family Burkholderiaceae; genus Polynucleobacter; species Polynucleobacter sphagniphilus. Next base: position 220,336 of record NZ_JARXVX010000002.1, on the reverse strand, counting down.
TTAATGAATAGTTTGTAGTGGCACCGCTTAGATGGCGGCATTCGAGAAGACTTCTTGAACATCATCTAGGTTCTCTAATGCATCTAACAGTTTCTGCATGCTTTCAGCCTGTTCTGCATCCAAGGCGATTTCAGTCTCAGGGCGCATGGTGACAGTAGCTAATTCGGGTTTCAGGCCAGCCCTCTCAAGTACTTCCTGCACCTGTGTAAATTCAGGCACTGGTGTTAAAACCTCGAAAGAGCCATCGTCATGACTGATAACATCCTCGGCACCAGCATCCAGGGCTATTTCCATGAGTTGATCTTCATTGGTGCCGGGTGCAAAGAGCATCTGACCGCAATGTTTAAATAGGAAGGCAACTGAACCTTCTGTACCCATATTGCCACCATATTTATTAAATGCATGACGTACTTCGGCAACCGTGCGAGTGCGATTATCGGTCATGCAATCGACGATGATTGCAGCACCATTAATTCCGTAACCCTCATAACGAATTTCCTCGTAGTTCACGCCCTCAAGGGAGCCTGTACCACGGGCAATCGCTCTTTGTACGTTGTCGTTGGGCATGTTGGCATCTTTTGCTTTATCAATTGCAAGACGCAAGCGCGGGTTGGTAGGGATATCTCCCCCGCCTAATTTAGCTGCAACAGTGATTTCTTTAATCAGTTTGGTCCAAATCTTCCCGCGTTTCTCATCTTGACGACCTTTGCGGTGTTGAATATTGGCCCATTTTGAATGGCCGGCCATACAGTAAGTCCTCTTAATAATTTGGCTATAGGACTCTATTTTAAGGGCTTACCAAGCAAAGGTAGGGGGAGCCAAGCATTTTTTGTTACACTCTTATGTCTTAGCAGCAACAAAGTAGTTAATTAAGCAGAATTTCCACTGCAAACACCTGCCCCGGTGATGGAATTGGTAGACGTGCCGGACTCAAAATCCGGTGCCGCAAGGCGTGGCGGTTCGAGTCCGCCCCGGGGCACCAATTCAGATGGCCATTGCCCTCTTGATTCCCTCAAAAATTTTAGATCTCGTAAGTTTCCGACTCGCTCGACATTGCTTGCTCAACTATTTTCTTTGTGAGGGTGGGTGAGAAGAGTTCAATAAAAGTGAAGACAAAAGAGCGCAGATAGGCGCCTTGTTTTACACCGAGATGAGTGACGTTGTTGCCAAACAAGTGCCCCACTGGAATCACCTTAAGATTGCGATCACGTTCGGCATCATGCGCCAGCCCCGATACAATCCCGACACCCATACCCGTTTCTACATAGGTTTTAATCACGTCGGCATCAATTGCCTCCAGAACAATATCGGGACTTAAATTGCGCTGGGCGAATGCCGCATCAATTTTGCTGCGTCCAGCAAAAGCTTTGTCATAAGTAATGATCGGATACTTGGCAATTTCTTCCAGGGTAATGCTAGCTTGATTAAGAAGCGGGTGGCTTAATGGCACCATGATGACATGCTGCCATTGGTAGCCTGGGAGCGCTAGTACACCGGGTGTATTGGCAATGCCTTCTGTAGCAATAGCGATGTCTGCACGATCATGAATTAAGAGCTCTGCAATTTGACCGGGGTTACCTTGCTGAATGCTGACCCGGACCTTTGGAAAGCGCTTGGTAAATTCTGTCAGCACTTTCGGCAGAGCATAGCGCGCTTGAGTGTGGGTAGTGGCAATGACAAAGCTGCCTTGATCTTGGCTGGCAAAGTCTTTACCGACGCGCTTGAGTGTTTCGACTTCATCCAAAATGCGCTCAATCGAAACCAAGATGCGCTTGCCAGGCTCTGTAAGAGAGCGTATGCGCTTGCCGTGGCGTCGAAAGATTTCAACGCCGAGCTCATCCTCCAATTCAATAATGGCCTTGGAAACTCCCGGCTGAGAAGTGAAGAGGGCTTTGGCAGCTGTCGTCAGATTAAAGTTTTGTCGTACCGCTTCGCGTACAAAACGAAATTGATGCAGGTTCATATTGATTCCGATCTATATATCTACATAGATATAGAAATCAAATTCTATATTATTTTAGGGCATTAAACCCGAGAAACTCGATTTAAGGAAACAATCGCTAAACAGAAATATAAGAGGGGAGGCATAGCTGCCGTCACCACTGCAGGCCAGGCACCAAGGATGCCGATATTAGAGAACAAGGAGTTGAAAAGCTGAAAACTCATACCCAGCATGATGCCGCCAAATACTTTGATGCCTACACCACCAGCTCGCACTTTCATGTAAGCAAAAGGGAGTGCCAAAGTCAGCATGACAAAGATGGTGAATGGATAAATTACTTTTTTCCAGAACGCAATTAACTGACGATGGGCATCTTGATTATTCTCTTTTAAATGAGAGATGAAGCGCCCTAGGCTAACAATCGACATTTTCTCGGGGCTGACCAGTAGGACGCTCAGAATTTGGGGTGTCACTTCAGATTGGAGGGTGACTATCGGATGCGTCAAGGTTTGTGCAGAATAGACTGGATTTAAGGGATCTGCTTGCTTCGTCTCTGTAAAGCGGGTCTCGGTGACATCATCTAAGATCCAGGTGCCCGAATGATCAAAACGCCCTGAGGCTGCCGAGCGAATCGAGAGTAGATGATAGCGCGCATCAAATTCATACATGCGAATATTAAGGATCTCGTTATCACCCCCTATTTTTCCGACATTGACATAGCGAACCCCTGGTCGAACGGGTCCATTGCCATCATCATTGCGCAAGCGATCCTTGACCCAGACTCCAGTTTTGAACTCTGATTCATAAGCTGAGCCTAGCGCTTTCACCCGAATTTGTTCTGACAAAGATTCAGAATAGGGGCCTACCAGCTCACTCATTAATAGGGTTAGTAAAATTAATGGAGTTGCGATCTTGGCTAAAGTCATGATGCCTCGTTTTGCATCTAAACCAGCGATTCTTAAAATCGTAAATTCAGACTGACTTGCTAGCATTGCAAAAACATAAATACTGCCAATTAAGCCCGCAACAGGAATAATTTCAGATACTCGGCTTGGCGCCTTTAGTAGCACATGTAACAGTGCAAGTGGCAGAGTGTATCCACCTTTTACTGAGCCTAACTCACTGAGGATGTCAAAAAATAAAAAGAGCGCTACCAGTGCAAATAAGATGAATGCAAAGGCAACATAAATTTGCTTTGCTAAATAACGCTCATATATGTAAGGAAACAATAATTTCATTTACGCCCTTTGATTGTTGGCAATTGTCGTTGCCACCACTTTAGGGACGGATTGATTCGATTGCGTATCAAGACAAAGGCCATGCATAGTGCCAAGGCATGGATGGGCCAAATACCAACCAATACGCTGATCTTTCCTTGTGACACAAAATTTTGAGTGAGGTTAAGCAGGTTGCTATAGATTAAGTAAAGCAATACCGCATAAAACATGGCGGTGTAGTTACCTAACCTTGGGTTGACATAAGCCAATGGAATAGCAATCAACACCAGGCCAAGTGCCATCAGCGGGAGGCCAATACGCCAAAGCAGTTCTGCTTGATTGGGGTTTTTTGCCTGCGGATTAGGATCATTTAATAAATCCATAACCGACTTCTCTCGGTCCCGAGGAGGGGGGTCTAAAGATTCTTTGCTACGAATCTTGGTTGAGTAATCGTCAAATTCTAGAATCCTAAAATCAGGCTGTGTTGGTTGGCCCTCATAGCGGCGACCGTTGTGCAAGATGATTGATTTTTCTCCGCCTTCTGAATTCTGAATATAGCCGTTCGCTGCAACTGCAATATTCATACGCCCATTCTTTGAATCGGCCACGAAGATATTTTTTACTTCGCTTTTTTCAATATCAAGCTCTTCGATAAAAAAGACTCTTGGAGACTTTGCCGATTCCTTAAATTGACCTGCCGTTACCATCGAAACGTCATCGCGCTGTTGAAAGCGTTGACTAATTAAGGTGGATTCACGATTAGACCAAGGCCAAACAAAAAGGGCCAGTAATGCGATCACAACAATTAAAGGTGTAGCAAATTGCAAAATTGGGCGAATTAAATTAGTTACGCTCAGCCCGCTAGCAAACCAGACAATCATTTCCGAATCTTTGTACCATCGCACCAATACGATTAATACTGCGACAAATAAAGAGACGGTTAATAGAACCGCTGTGTAGCCCAGGGTAGCTAAGGCAATCAAGACAAAGGCATCTTGGGGGTTCACCGTGCCGTTGGCAGCAAATCCCAGAATACGAATCACCAGGGTAGTAATCATGATGGTGATTAAAACCAAAAATACCCCGCCCGTTGTAAAGCTGAGCTCGCGGCGAAGGGATTGGTTAAAGATCATGAATGGTATTTAAATCGGGCGATTATTGAGATTTTGACTGTTTTGTAGTTTATTTTAGATTTCTAGCCCAAAAAGCGGTTTTTGGATAATGAAAGGCGAAAGCCGCATGTCGGAGGATAATGGATAAAAATGAATTTTCCTCCTTTGAATCGACTTATCCACCCCAAAAATCGCCATTTATTATGACAATTCAATTTAGCAACAAGATTTTTCCTCTGGCTGACCTGCAACATTCCAAAGAACAAAAAGCCAGCCTCCTCATGCTTTTGTCGCAATCATCCGATTGCTTGGTATTGGCGTATTCCAAGTCCGATGTAGATGCGCTAGCTAATCCAAAGTCGAAAACTGGTTTATTGGTCGAATTAGATCGTCTTTTGGGTGGTTCAGTAGCCAGTGCTCAAGCACTTGGAGATTTGGATGGCAAGCAGGCTAATGCATGCATGATCAGAGCTGAAAAAACCTGGGCCACTCATGGCGTCAAAGCGAAACGCGTTTTATTAATTGGTTTAGGTGAGTTTGTGAAATCCAGGGGTTTGGATATTTACGCCAAGATTGCACGTGCTGGTTTAAAGGCATTGAGTGGCGGCTCAATTAAAAATGCACTTTGGTATGTCCCTAGCTTTGCGTTAGACGTAAGTCAAGATAATGTTGAGCAGGAGGTGCGCCTGACTATCCAATATGCGGGTGATCAGACCTATCGCTTTGGGGTTCGTCAGCCAGCACTTAAATTTAAAGCGAAGGATGCAGCCGACTCATTTGCGCAACTCACCTTTGCTGGTAATGAAGCCTGCGCTAAAGCCATTAAATCTGCAATTGCAGAAGGCAGTGCCCTAGTTGAGGGTATGAATTTGGCAAAAGATCTTGGCAATTTACCACCTAATATCTGTACACCTACATACCTTGGCAAGACTGCTCAGGGCTTAAGTAAAAAGACGGATTTAAAAGTAGAAGTCTTGGGTCTAAAGCAGATTGAAGCTTTGGGTATGGGATCTTTTTTAGCGGTTGCCAAGGGTTCAGATACACCGCCGCAATTTATTGTGATGCGTCATCAGGGCGGTAAAGCCGGAGAGGCGCCGATCGTGTTGGTTGGCAAGGGGATTACTTTTGATACTGGGGGGATTTCTCTCAAGCCAGGCGAGGCCATGGATGAGATGAAGTACGACATGTGTGGAGCTGCTTCAGTGATTGGTACCATGTATGCCGTAGCCCTCATGAAGCTCAAGAAGAACGTGATTGGTGTGGTTCCTACTTGTGAAAATATGCCATCGGGTGGCGCAAGTCGTCCCGGGGATATTGTGAAGAGTATGTCTGGTCAAACGATTGAAATTCTCAATACCGATGCTGAAGGTCGTTTGATTTTATGCGACGCTTTAACCTATGTGGAACGCTTTAAGCCAAAGGCAGTGATTGACGTTGCGACATTAACGGGTGCCTGTGTGATTGCATTGGGTCATGTTCATAGTGGCCTGTTCTCGGACGACCAAGAGTTGGTGGATGCCTTAAGTAAGGCTGGTCAGACTTCATTGGATACGGTGTGGCGTTTGCCGCTTGATGCTGCTTATCATGAGCAGCTTAAATCAAATTTTGCGGATGTAGCCAATATTGGTGGCCGCCCAGCAGGCAGCATTACTGCGGCTTGTTTTCTCTCCCGCTTTACTGAGAAGTACAAATGGGCGCATCTGGATATTGCTGGAACAGCATGGAAAAGCGGGGCGGCAAAAGGTGCAACAGGTCGCCCTGTGCCTTTGCTGTTGAACTACTTGCTTGAAGCAAGGTAATTAGTTCAATATGGCCCGGATTGATTTTCATAGCAATGTGAGCGATAAGCTTGAGTACGCGTGTCGTTTGACGCGCAAGATTTGGAGTGCCACTCCGATAGGCGAGCCCGTTCGAAATATTGTGATGGTCGGTGAGAAAGCGGATCTCCAAAAATTAGACGAGCTCCTTTGGATATTCAGCAGTACTGAATTTTTACCCCATTGTTTTATAGAAGATGAAGCGGCTATCGAAACACCAATTGTTTTGAGTATGGATTGCTCACCTTCGACTTTAAGTGCCATTCCCCACGCCGACATACTGATTCACTTGGGTATGCGCATGCCAGACGATGTACCCGCTTTAGTTGCGCGTTTCCCGCGGATAGTGGAGGTGGTCACAGTAAATGAGGCTGAGCGCCTCGCTGGACGTGATCGCTATAAGGCTTATCGTGACTTGGGCCATGAGTTGCATAATTTCGATCAATCCAAAAGTTAAGACTCCTTTTTATGTTGATACATCCCCAGTTTGACCCAGCAGCCATTCGCATTGGATCTTTTGCCATTCACTGGTATGGATTAATGTACCTCTTGGCGTTTGCACAATTTTTAGTGTTGGGACGACTGCGTATTCGGATGCCGCAATATCAAACTTTGGGTTGGACTTATAAAGATTTAGAGGATCTTTTATTCGCAGGCGTTCTGGGGGTAGTCTTGGGTGGTCGCATTGGTTACACCCTGTTTTATATGCCCAGTTTTTATCTCTCACATCCTCTCAGTATCCTAAAAATTTGGGAAGGGGGCATGTCTTTTCATGGCGGCCTGTTAGGTGTATTGATTGCTCTACAGTGGTTTGCTTATAAAAAGAAAACTACTTTTTTTGTTGTGAGTGATTTAGTTGCACCCTTAGTGCCGTTTGGCTTAGCGTTTGGACGCTTGGGTAACTTCATCAATGGTGAGCTGTGGGGGCGACCTACCGACCTTCCATGGGGCATGGTCTTCCCAGTGGTAGATGCAATTCCAAGACACCCTTCGCAAATTTATCAATTGCTTGGTGAAGGTATCTTGCTTGGTATTGTTTTGTGGGTATACGCAAGCAAGCCACGTGCCGTTGGAAAAGTTTCGGGCTTATTCCTGTTGGGGTATGGGATCTGTCGCTTCGCAGCTGAATTTGCGCGTGAGCCAGATTCATTTCTAGGTCTTTTGGGGCTCGGACTTTCTATGGGGCAGTGGCTATCACTCCCAATGATCTTCTGTGGAATCGTTTTGTTTCTGGTCTCTAAGCGAAAATTGGCATAAATAGAAAGAGCTCGGTAATTCATGGCGCATGAAGAGGTCACGCTACGCAAGCTAGAAATACTGTGCTCCTTTGTCAGGACTGGTAGCTTAAGCAAAACAGCCGATGAATTACTGCTTAGCTCAGTAAGCATTCACAAGGCGCTGCATTCACTCGAAGAGAGTATTGGCTGCCCCTTATTTATCCGAGAGGGCCGTTTATTAAAGCCTTTGCCTACGGCGCTATATTTGGCGGAAAGCGCCTCAGATCTATTGAGTGATGTAGAACGCATCATCAAGAGAACGCGCTTAAAAGCTGGCATTGAGTCTGGGCAAATTCGCCTTGGTTCAATGTACTCCTTAACGGCCAACATTATTCCCAAGTTGATCATGGGCACAAAGATTCGACGTCCTGATCTTGATATTGATTTGTTTCTCGGGTCTAACGAAGATTTGATGAAAAAACTTTACGAGGGAAGTATTGAGGCAATCATCATAGCCACCCCCTCAGCGGGCTTAGCAGAGGATGTCCAAGTAGTCCCACTATTTGAAGATCGCCTGTTCTTAGCCTCCTCAAAAGGGCGGCAGCCTGCAAATCCACAGGCAGATATGGCGCACTACAGGGAGGAAAAGTTTCTCACCCTGCATGATGGCTTCGCCACTACCTCTGGTTTTTATGAGGTATTTGAACTAGCTGGCTTTAAGCCCAATCTGGTGATGAAGGTGGGGGATATTTTTTCTTTAATGAATATGGTTGCTAGTGGCATGGGGCGATCCATTCTCCCCGGGCGCGTTAAGGCTCTAATGGGGGATTCCATTGAATTTACCCCCTTGCTCGGCAGGTATGAGGTGGTGCAGCGTATTGCTCTGATGTACCTCACGGTTAACGAATCGAATCCAAATATTTTGGCTTTAGCAGCCGAAGCCCGCATGTTGCATCGCAATAATAATGTAATGCAATAAACTGGAATCTCAAATAATTAACTTTAAGTTAATGAATGGCAATAAAAGTTAATTGATTTCGCCTGCAATGATCCTTACATTAGATTTAATGAAGTAAATTCGTTTGGCACTCTTTTTTGAGAGAACACAATAAATGCTTGAAAAGTTAGCAAAAGCTCGTAATTTGGCCAAGGCAAATAATGCGATCAAACGCCTTATTTCTGAGCGCGGTGAATCTAATGCTGTGAGTATGGCCGATGATGTTGTGAATAACTATCGCAAGCTAACCAGAGATCAGTACGTAGCATTTTTTACTTATCTTTTCGAGAAGTTAAACCCAGATGCCGCATCGGTGATGGAGGCTGCGCAAAATTTTGTTGCTGAAGCCAGTGCGCGTAATTACATTCGCCTACAAAAAGTTTCCGAGTCCCCTCGCCAAGAATTATTTCGCCGCTTAAATCGCGCTAGCCAAGGTACGGCTGCGGTAGTGCAAATGCGTCGCGACCTATTGCAGATCTTGGATAAAAAACCTGAGCTTGCCGCAGTTGATTTTGATATGCGTCACTTACTCTCATCTTGGTTCAATCCTGGATTTCTAAAAATGCATCAGGTGGATTGGAAGTCCCCCGCAGAAGTATTGGAGAAGTTGATTCAACACGAGGCGGTTCATGCGATTGATGGCTGGGATGATTTACGTCGCCGCTTACAGCCTGATCGTCGTTGCTTTGCATTCTTTCATCCGCAACTTCCTAGCGAGCCTTTGATCTTTGTGGAAGTGGCGCTTTTGCCTGAGATTCCTACCGTCATTACGCCATTGGTTGATAAAAAAGCGGAGACGCTCGATCAACCATCGCAATTTAAGGTTGCTGTTTTCTATTCGATCAGCAACTGTGAGCCCGGCTTACGCGGGGTTTCAATGGGCAACTTCCTCATCAAGCGTGTTGCAGAGACATTGCAAGCGGAGTTTCCAACACTCAAAACTTTTGTCACGCTTTCTCCTATTCCTGGATTTATGGATTGGGTGGCTGGCGGTGCCAATTTAGGTGAGGGCGTTCCGGCAGAGCGCTTAAAGCCGGCCTTAAAAACTGCTAGAGACCAGGCGCTAGCAGTTCTCAAGCTAGAGACACAGTCTTGGAGCGAGCGCTTAAGCGCGGGATGGCATCCAGATCAGGCATCTGAAAAAGAAAAAGAGGCTTTGTTATGTCTAGCCAGCATCTATTTAGGGTTGGCTTCAACTGGGCGCTCAGGTAATCCAGTAGCTAAATTTCATCTGGGTAATGGTGCAAGGTTGCATCTCATTAATTGGGCGGGTGACTTATCTCGCAAAGGCTTGCGCCAGTCGGCTGGTTTGATGGTGAATTATTTGTATGACTTAAGTGCAGTAGAGGAGAATCATGAGCGTTTTTCCAATGGGGAAATCGTTTATTCAAAAGCAGTAGCGCGTTTAATGGCCAAATAGCACCCAAAGAGGTGCTGGTCATAAGTGTTTAAAATGCCAGAAGTAGCAAATAAACAATCTTTATCCACATAAGATTGAATTTAATAAAAAAAGTTTTAGGAGATCGCAATGTCAGATACCAAAGAAATAAGTGAATTTCGTCGTCAAATCCTGCTTGGTGCCGCTGGCGCTTCTTTGTCTATGTATAACCTGCCCACTTGGGCGCAGGCAAATGCACGCAGTTTGAAAATTTCGCATCAGTTTCCAAGTGGAACTGATTTCCGTGACCGTCTATGCAAAAAATTTGCAGAAGAAGTGCAAAAAAAGACCGCTGGCGCATTAAAGTTCGAGGTCTATCCACAGTCCTCCCTGATGAAGACAAATGCGCAATTTAGCGCGCTACGTAAGGGTGCGCTGGATTTCTCTTTTTATCCTATGCCTTATGCAGGTGGCGAAGTGGTCGAAGCCAATATTGGTTTGATGCCTGCCTTAGTTACCAGCTATGAGCAGGGTGCGCGCTGGAAAAATGCTGAGGTAGGCAAAATCCTCACTAAGGTGCTTGAGTCAAAGGGGATTGTGATTGTGAGTTGGGTGTGGCAAGCTGGTGGCGTAGCTACCAAGACCGGCCCGATTATTGTTCCAGACGACATCAAGGGCGTGAAAGTACGTGGCGGCAGCCGTGAGTTTGATGCCATGCTCAAAGCTGCCGGCGGTTCAGTCATGACATCCATTCCTTCAAGCGAGGTCTACCAGGCTGTTCAAGCCGGTTCTTTGGAGGCTGCTTACACCTCATCTGCCAGTCTGATGTCATTCAAATTGGCCGAGCTTACAAAAAATTACACCAGCGCAAAGAACAAATCCTACTGGTATATGTTGGAGCCGTTACTAATGTCTAAGATGGTCTTTGATTCATTGCCTCAGAACCAGCGCGACATCATCATGTCTGTCGGTGCAGATATGGAGAAGTACGGTACACAGCAGGCTAAGTTGGATGATATTGATTGCGCTGTTGCGTTTGCAAAAGCGGGTAACAAGGTCTATGACATTGATTCCGCTGCTGTCGATAAATGGAAGGCTATCGCAAAAGTATCTGCATGGAAGGAATTTTCTGATCGTAATGAAACCTGCGCAGCAATGATGCGTTCTGCCGAAGCAATCTCATAATATGAAGCTCTTTATCCTGCTTGACCGATGGATGTCGGTGTTAAATAAGTTTTTAATGCTTTTGGGATCAGTGGCCCTGATGGTATCGGCCCTGATTTTGAGCTACAGCGTCTTATCCCGCGGGCTCTTTCATGCAGCAAATGATTGGCAGGATGAAGCAGCTTTATTTTGTTTGGTAGGCGTCACTTTTCTTTGCAGCTCTTATGTGCAAGAAAAGCGGGGGCATATTGGTATTTCAGCAATAGAAGGTTTATTGCCTCATCCAGTCAATCAGGTCAGGGGAGTCATCATTGATGTGATCTCCTGCCTTTTCTTTGGATTCTTTTCCATCAAGACTTGGGATTTGCTAGTTGAAGCTTGGGTTGATGGGCAGGTGACGAATTCCACTTGGGCGCCTTCCCTTTGGATTCCATACTCAATGATGTTTGCGGGGATGTGTTTATTGACCTTCCAAATTTTTTTACAAATATTTGTCAGAAAACCAGTTGTCTCTGACCTAGTTGGTGGAGGTCACTGAGCATGTCTGTATTAACTATTGGTATTTTGTTTGGCCTTGTAACACTCCTGATTATGTTTTCAGGAATATCCATCGCATTTGCCTTGGGTATTGTTGCAATTATTTTTATGTACTTCTTTATGCCCGCATCCTCTTTGGATACGGTGGCGTTGAATGTATATGAGGAGATGTCTAGTATCACCTTAATGTCTATTCCGCTCTTTATCTTGAAGGGTGCGGCTATTGGACGCTCCAGGGCTGGTAAAGATTTGTACGATGCTCTCCATGTGTGGATGGGTAAGATACCTGGTGGTTTGGGTGTGGCAAACGTGTTTGCATGTGCTTTGTTTGCGGCAATGGCCGGATCAAGTCCTGCTACTTGCTCAGCAATTGGTAGTGCTGGCATCCCGGAGATGCGTAAGCGGGGTTACTCCCCAGGTTTTGCAGCGGGGATCATTGCTGCAGGAGGCACCTTGGGTATTTTATTGCCACCATCTATCACCATGATTTTGTATTCAGTTGCATCAGAGCAATCATTGGGTAGGTTATTCCTGGCGGCGATTGGTCCAGGCGTCATGTTGGTAATCTTCTTTGCTGCATACACTATCTATCGTTATAAAAAAGAATATGCCCGTGCTTATGAGGCTTACAACGTTGGTGCTCCATCTGCCCCCATCTTGGAGCGTCAGACATACACCATGCAACAAAAAATTAGCGCATTGCCACGCGTTTTGCCGTTCTTGATTTTGTTGATTGGTGTCATGGTGGCTCTGTATGGTGGTTATGCTACCCCTGCAGAGACAGCCGGACTGGGCGCCGTTTTTGCATTCTTGCTTATTGCCGTTATTTATCGCATGTGGCGTTTCAAAGACCTGTACCCATTGTTAGATGTCAGTATTCGTGAGTCGGCGATGTTGATGTTCATTATTGGCATGTCTTTGTTGTTTGCCAACGTCATGAGTTATCTGCACTTGAGCCAATCAGCCGCCCAAGCGATTGTTGATTTACACACTTCTCGCTGGCTTTTGCTGACTGCAGTGCTGCTGATGGTGATCTTCTTGGGCTTTTTCTTGCCTCCAGTCTCCATCATTTTGATGACGTCCCCGATTTTCTTGCCTCCGCTACGTGCTGCAGGATTTGATTTGGTTTGGTTTGGAGTGGTGATGACTATCATCATGGAGACTGGCCTGATACATCCTCCGGTAGGACTGAATATTTTTGTGATTAAAAATATTGCCCCCGACATTACTTTGAAAGAAATTATTTACGGTGTGATGCCATTTGTGGCCATCATGATTTTCTCTGTAATTCTTCTATGCATCTTCCCCGAAATTGCTACAGGTCTATCTGACTGGGTAATGGGACCTCCATTGGTATAAAAAATCAGTATTTAAGGAATGTATTTATGAATTTGTATTCAATCTTGGAAAAAGGTTTTCCAAAAGATAAACAGTCATGCGCCCTCGAAACGCATGATGGCCTTTATTACTCTTGGAGTGATTTGGAGCGTGCCACTGCAAAGATGGCTAATTTGCTCAAAAGCCTTAAATTGCCCAAGGGTTCGCGTGTAGCGGTACAAGTTGAAAAATCGCCAGAGGCCCTTTTTCTTTATCTCGCTACGATTCGCGCAGGGTATGTATATCTTCCATTGAATACGGCTTACCAGGCTGCTGAGATTGGGTACTTCCTTGAGAATGCTGAGCCGGCTGTAGTGGTCTGTAGTAGCAAGAACTTCTCATGGGTTTCGAAAACAGCGTTCAAGGCAGGTACTCAGCATGTCTTCACCTTAGATGAGAACCGTACCGGTACATTATTGGAGCGTGCTGGTGCTCAAAGCGACAGATTCAAGACGGCAACAGTAAAAGAAGATGATTTGGCCGCCATCCTCTACACCTCCGGCACAACCGGGCGTAGTAAGGGTGCGATGTTGACCCATAAGAACCTGAGCAGCAATGCCAAGGTTTTGCAGAAGTTCTGGGGTTGGAAAAAAGGCGATGTGTTGCTACATGCCCTACCTATTTTTCATGTGCACGGATTGTTTGTGGCTGCTCATGGCGCCCTGATCAATGGTAGCAAGATGATTTGGTTGCCACGCCTAGATACAGCACAGTTAATTCATTACATGCCTAAATCCACTGTGATGATGGGCGTGCCCACTTTCTACGTACGTTTATTGGCTGATAAGGGCTTTACTAAAGAAGTGACTCGCAATATGCGTCTCTTTGTTTCTGGTTCGGCACCTTTATTGACTGAAACATTTAACTCATTTATTGAGCGCACTGGACAGTCCATTCTGGAGCGCTACGGCATGAGTGAGACCGTGATGTTAGTCTCCAACCCCTATAAGGGTAAGCGTGTGGGCGGCTCAGTTGGCTTGCCATTACCAGGCGTCAAAGTACGTGTGGTCAATGAAAACAATAAGCCATGTGGAGTCGATGAGATTGGTAACGTTCAAGTCAAAGGCCCGAATGTATTTGCAGGTTACTGGCGCATGCCCGAAAAAACTGCCGAAGAATTTACTAATGATGGTTGGTTTAAAACCGGCGACGTTGGTCGCTGGGGTGGTGATGCCAATGGCGGCAAAGCACCCAAAGATTACCTGTGCATTGTTGGCCGTAGTAAGGATTTGATTATTTCAGGTGGCTATAACGTCTATCCAAAAGAAATCGAGAGCTTTATTGATGATATGGATGGGGTGGATGAAAGCGCCGTGATTGGTATTCCGCATCCTGATTTTGGCGAAGCGGTGATGGCTGTTGTAGTTCCTAAGGCAGGGGCAAAATTGGATGCCCAAGCGATGATTGCTACCTTGAAAACACAAATTGCTAATTTCAAAATTCCAAAGCGTTTAGAAATCGTGGCAGATTTGCCGCGCAACGCAATGGGTAAGGTACAGAAAAATATCTTGCGTCAGCAGTACACTAACTAAAAGCCAAAGGCCTTGCGGCTTTCATTAAACATGAAGGCGGCAAGGCAAAATAGCATTACGCCAAAAATCCGTTTCAGTTGCACTACATCTAATTTTCTAGCCATCTTTGCACCGATGGGCGCCGTAAAGATGCTGACAATAACAATGCACGCAACTGCTGGCGCGTAAACATACCCTAGAGAACCTGCCGGTAAATTTGGAAGACCCCAGCTTCCATACATGTACCCAATAGTCGCTGCAGCTGCTATCGGAAAGCCCAACCCAGATGAGCTTGCCATTGCCGTATGGGGCTTCACATTGCACCAGAGCATAAACGGTACGGTAATGAATGCGCCACCTGCGCCCACCAAGCTGGCGAGCATACCTACACACAGTCCAAATAAAAACAAGCCAATTGGACCAGGCAAATTACGCCCGGCAGTAGGTTTTTTATTCAAAATCATCTGCACTGCAGAGTAAACGATAAAAATAGCGAAAAATAGGGATAGCCAAGAAGTGTTGATGGCCTCAAAAATTTTGCTACCTCCAACCAGGCCGCCAACCACCATGCCAGGGCTTAATGCGGCAACCAGCTTCCAGTCAATCGAGCTGTGTTTATGGTGCGCCCAAATGGCGGAAGAGGTTGTAAAGAGGATGGTTGCCATACCGGTGGCAATGGCCATATGAACAATCAGTTCTTGCTGAAACCCCAAGTGATTGAAGACCAAAATCATGAAGGGAACCAAGATCATCCCACCACCAATGCCTAATAGGCCAGCTAGAAAGCCAGAGATGCTACCGCACAGTAGAAGTAAAGTGATATCACTTAGGTACATGAATTCCCCGCCTTGGCCGCTAGGCCGTCATCCTGAACCCTAGGGTTCAAGGTGGAACGGCTACTCTGCTTCGGGTGCATTAAGGGTCTCAGGGAGTGAACAGCTCGAGGCTGCCACTGTAAGACATCAAAACGCTCACGCCCACAAGGTAAAGATCGTTCCTGATGCTTGCGCATCGGTTCAAGGAACTATTGGCCTTGGCGAGCCAGGCAGGGAAAGGGTTTGCATCAAAGTATCTACCTGATCTTCTAGCGATCGAATCTCATCATGAAGACGAGAGATTTCTTCAGAGTTGAGATTGGTAGTGCTTTGGTCTTGCGAAGGTTGTGCGCTTGCTTGCAAGGTAATGAGATCGCCTGCAATTTTAAGAGCGGCCATCATGCTGGCGCGTTCAATACTGCGATTGCCGCCATTGATAGCAAGTTTGATTTGTTCATCCACTAAAGTGCAGGCAGCGCGCAACAGCGGTTCATGCTCGGCGCTAGTGGCCAAGGTAATTTTTTGACCGGCGAGAGTTACCTCAATGCGTTGTTGGCTCATTGTCATCCTCTTGATTGGTTGGGGCAACCGCTTCGCCAAGTAAGTTCAGCTGGCGGCCATCGCTTTGTTCTGGCAGGCGACTCAAAATATGTTGTATGCGTTTTTGCGCATCTTCAATTTTGTTCTCGAGTTGAGTACGATCTAGATTGAGTTTTTTAACCGCTTCAGTGGCCAGGGCAATTTTTTCAGCCACGCGCGCAATGACAGCACTTAAGTTATCCATAGTTACCTCGTTTGGGGAATGAGGGGTTTGCTCGATCATATTGGCATTGTAGCCTTAGGAAAAGCTCTTGGCAGGAGGTCGACCCCCCTGGCAACATTGGACTATGTTTTTCTTTAGGGAAGGGCCCCTAAATAGGGGTCCTTAGAGGTTTACTTCATTGCGTAGCGAATTCCCACGAAGACATTGGAGCCCATAGTGTTGTAACCATAGGTCAATTGATATTGCTTATCGAAAATATTGTTCCAGCGGGCAAATACAGTCCAATCTTTTTCAAATTCATAACTTGTATATAAGTTAAATATAGAGTAGCCCCCCATTTGTCCGCTATAAGGCGCAAAAGTTGTGGCATCAAATCCAGGCATGTCTTGTCTTTGCCCCGAGAAAGTGCCGCCAAACCCAGCAATCAATCTCTGATATGCATATTCTGCTGAGGCATTCCCAAAGGTGCGTGCTCTTTTATACAGAGTGGTATCAGCAGTAACATTTTCAGGGTTTTCTTGATCAATCGATCCTTTTAATGTGAAGTTACTAACTTTTGCCATCCCACCAAAGGATATGCCAGTGATATGGGCGTATCCGACATTATTAGCGCAGCCGCCAAGAAATTGAATGGCTTGTGCCGTGCACCCAACCAGGCCTGATTGAATCATATTGCTGATGCTGTTGTCGTAGGCAACTAAATGAGCCTCATAGTTGCTTGTGTCATAGTGAATCCCTATTTCAGTATTTTTACTTTTCTCTGGAAGAAGGTTGGGATTTCCGTATCCTGGGTAATACAGGTCATTGAAGCTTGGCGCTCTGAAGCCAGTGCCGTAATTAATGTTTACTCGCCATTCTTTGGTGAAAAAATAACCATAAGAAATTGCCCCTGTTGTTTGAGGGCCGTAGGCTGAAATACTGTCATTACGAATAGAGATATTTGCTAGATTATCGCCTCGTTTGAGTTGATATGATGCTGCTATTGAATTGGTGTCCCTCGTCTGACTAAAGCCTGTAGATGGCCCTGTTGTCGAGCTTATTCCATTATTAAAGTTGTAATCAGCAACAGAGTTATATTGCAGTGATTTCACGCTTTGAGTTCTTCTTTCACCCAAAATCTGCAAAAGATCGCTGCCTAAGCTAATGTCGTTTTGCCATGTGTATAAGTTTTGATTGGTATTAATGTATGGGCTATAGGCTGGGCTATATGGCGTTGCGTCTTGAATGGATTGTCCATTGTTATTTGAAATCGATGCTTGTAATGAGCTTTTCCAGATATCAGTGATTTGATTTTTTGAAAACAGTGTGTAAATCCCAATTTGTGAAATCGTATTTTGGGCTTGTTGCGGACCTGGGGCTCCAGAGACCATGCCTGTAGACCAACTGGAATTATTGTAGTAGTCGAGGGTATTAAATTGGGGTACCTGTGAGTTCATACGACTTTGCATCATCTGAAATCCAAATGTTTGCCCCTGAGCCCATTCTTGTGAAAGCTTTCCGGTAACACCATTTTGTACATAACCTGTTTTCATGGCCGTTAGTGCAAACGGATTATTGCTAGCAACGCTATTAAAGCCTGTTGATAGTGACTCACTAACCCCCAATGAATAACGAATTTTTTGATCGCTATCAGTCGAGCCATAAATGCTAGCGCTACTAACGCTGGTTCCATAGGTGCCATATCCAGTAGATGCGCTTACCTTGGCGGGCCCATTGCCATCCTTGGTAAAGATCTGCACTACACCGCCAATGGCATCAGCACCATACAGACTACTTTGTGGGCCAAAGACGATCTCGATATGATCAATTAAGGGCAGGGGTATGGATTCCCATGTAGGCCCACCATTAAAGGCGGAGTCTGATCGAACACCATCTATTAATACAATGCTTTGTGAATTAGAGGTTCCGCGAAGAAACACGGATGCTCCTGAGTTTCCGGAGCCACCCGACCCATTGGTTATTTGGACTCCTCTTTGTCTTTGAAGTAAATCTACTAGACTGGTTTGCCCAGCTTGTTCAATTTCCTCACGGCCTATGTAGTCGTAGTCCGCCAATACATTAGTTGCCAAAGTTGGCGCTCGATTGGCTGTGACGAGCACAGGATCCATAGGGTTGGGAGCTGTTGCTACTGTGACGTTTGCGGAACTTTGAGCAAAGGAATTGATGGATGGGATGCAAATTACCGCGCCACAAAGTAGTGCGCATATTTTGATGCTGAACTGCTGCTTCATATTGAGCCTTCTGCCTTCGAATCGCCAAGCTAACTTCCCCGTAAGCTGGGCCGAACAGAATTTCACAGGCAGGGGTATAGACGTCAATTGGGCGCAGGGGCGCTTCATCGGCGTGCGAAAGTTCCCCGTCCGCAAAAATTCCACCTGTCTTGGCCGGTATCCGGGCTAGTAAATCTCAGAATCTGGCCTTCCCATGCAATTGACGCGCACAGTGGCTCATTCAGAATCCTGACACCCAAAATTGCAGCTTAAGGGCGCATTTACTTACCGTTGCGGGGGCAGCACACGTTTAGTGTTTCCCGTTTAACTTTATTGCACTGCAATAAAGCACCACGACCCCGCTATTCTAGCTTAATGGACAGCGGGTTTTTATAACTCTTTCACAGGTTTTACCCTGAAAAAGCCTACAATGGAGCCTCTAGGATTGAGGATTCATGACAGTATTAGATAAGCACCCCGAAAAAAACCTGATTCGCTTGCAGCTGAGCCAAAACTCGGTTTTAAAAAACTTGGATGCCCAATCCATGGCCGATTTAGAACGCTGTTTAGAGATTTCGGATTTAAAGAAATCTGAAATCCTGCTCCATCAAGGTGATCATCAAATGGAGCAATACTTTGTTCTAGATGGCATCCTCAAGCGCATTGTTTCCAGTCCAGATGCAAAAGAAATGATTTTGCGATTTGCGATCGAAAAGGACATTGAGACTAGCTATGCTGCTTGGCGTCTCAAGACGGCCGCCCCATACAGCATTGCTTCGGTTACTAAAGCGCGCGTAGCTCGTATGCCGCTTAAAAAATGGGCTGAATTTCTTGAGCAACACCCGGTTTTAAAAGAAAGCTTTGAATTTGAAGTAATGCGCCTCATGAGCGAAATCATGGCGCATACCATCACTCTTCATATGCTTGATGCCCCGGGTCGGGTAGAGCGTTTCTTGAGAAAGTATGAGCCACTCTTCGACTTGTTGCCGAAAAAAGAGTTGGCCGCTTACTTAAATCTGTCACCTGAGACTTTGAGCAGACTCAAAACCAAGCACGCCGAACTTTTCATATAAGTTTTTTCCCTGCCGCCCCCTCATTTCGGGGGAAGTTGACCAAAGTCAATGATGAAGCTTTACCTCAGGCCTAAGATTCATCACAGTCTGGGCGGGAGCATTTAAATTCCCCTGGAAATACTAACAACCTAATGAATTCCTATGACAACAGATAATCAATCCCCACAGTTAACCGATGGCTTTCACTTAGTAATCGAAGCCCTCAAAGCAAATGACATTGAAAATATTTTTGGCTTAGTTGGCATTCCAATTACCGATTTGTGCCGTTTAGCTCAAGCTGAAGGTTTGCGCTTTATCGGCTTCCGTCATGAGCAGCACGCCGGTAATGCCGCTGCGATTGCTGGCTACATGACGCAAAAGCCTGGTATTTGCATGACTGTTTCTGCGCCTGGTTTTTTGAATGGCTTAACAGCATTAGCAAATGCAACAGTCAATTGCTTCCCAATGATTTTGATCAGCGGCTCCAGTGAGCGTGAAATCGTTGACTTGCAACAAGGTGACTACGAGGAGATGGATCAGCTCAATGCTGCCAAGCCTTACGCTAAGGCTGCTTATCGTATTAATCACATCGAAGATATCGGTATCGGTTTTGCGCGCGCAATTCGTGCGGCAGTTTCTGGTCGTCCAGGAGGCGTTTACTTGGACTTGCCAGCACAATTGCTCAGTCAAACCATGCCTGTCGAAGAGGCCAAAAAGTCTATCTTCAAAGTAATCGATCCAGTACCACGTCAAATTCCTGCTCCTGATGCAGTTGAGCGTGCGCTCAATGTTTTAAAGGGCGCTAAGCGTCCATTGATTCTCTTGGGTAAAGGCGCTGCTTATGCTCAAGCGGATCAACAAGTACGTGATTTGATTGAAAAATCAGGCATTCCATATTTACCAATGTCGATGGCTAAGGGTTTGTTGCCTGACAACCACCCACAATCTGCTTCAGCAGCACGCTCTTATGTATTGGCTGAAGCGGATGCCGTATTGCTCGTTGGTGCTCGCTTGAACTGGTTATTGGCGCATGGCAAGGGTAAGACTTGGGGTAAAGAGCCGAAGAAATTTATTCAGATTGATATCCAAGCAAACGAAGTCGACAGTAACGTACAAATCGATGCGCCATTAATTGGTGATATTGGTTCCTGTGTTGGCGAGTTATTAAAAGGCATAGCGGCTGTTCCAAAGCCAAGTGCGGAATGGTTAAAGGCGATTGCTGAGAAGAAAGATAAGAACTTAGCGAAGATGGCTGAGACGCTGGCTAAGGAAGTGTCACCAATGAACTTCCATGGCGCTTTGCGCGTGATTCGTGATGTTGTTAAAAAGAACCCAGATATTAATTTGGTAAACGAAGGTGCAAATACACTCGACTTCTGCCGCGCAATTGTAGATATGTACAAGCCACGTAAACGTTTTGACTCTGGTACATGGGGCATCATGGGTATTGGTATGGGCTACGCTATTGGTGCTGCTGTAACTAGTGGCTTGCCAACCATTGCAGTTGAGGGTGACAGTGCTTTTGGTTTTAGCGGTATGGAATTAGAAACAGTTTGTCGCTACAACTTGCCAATTACTACTATTGTCTTTAACAACAACGGCGTATATCGCGGTACTGACGTGAACCCAACCGGCGGAGCTGATGTTGCGCCAACTGTATTCGTGAAAGATGCTCGTTACGACAAGATGATTGAGGCATTTGGTGGTGTTGGCTACTATGTAACAACACCCGCAGAATTGGAAGCAGCATTAACTGAAGCGATTGCAGCTGGCAAGCCTGCTTTGATTAACGCAGTGATTGATGAAACAGCCGGCACAGAAAGTGGGCGTTTAACCAACTTAAATCCATCTACTGCTGCAGCTAAAGCTTAACTATATTTGTTACACAAATTCAAGGAGAAACAACAATGACTAAACCATTAGAAGGTATTCGTATTATCGATTTCACACACGTGCAAGCAGGTCCTGCATGTACTCAATTGTTGGCTTGGTATGGTGCTGACGTGATCAAAGTGGAGCGCCCTGGTTCTGGTGACGTAACACGTAGCCAGTTGCGTGATATTCCTGGTGCTGATGCTTTGTACTTCACCATGTTGAACGGTAATAAGCGCTCTTTAACTTTGGATACAAAGACTGCCGAAGGTAAAGAAGTATTGGAAAAAATGATCAAGACTTCCGACGTCATGGTTGAGAACTTTGGCCCAGGCGCCTTGGATCGCATGGGATTTTCTTGGAAGCGTATTCAAGAATTGAACCCAAAAATGATCATGGCCTCAGTAAAGGGCTTTAGCGATGGTCATTCATATGAAGATTTAAAGGTATATGAAAACGTAGCGCAATGTGCTGGTGGTGCTGCTTCCACAACTGGTTTCTGGGATGGTCCTCCCACTGTTTCTGCTGCTGCATTAGGTGATAGTAATACAGGTATGCATTTGGCGATTGGTATTTTGACTGCATTGATGCAGCGTCAAAAAACTGGCAAAGGTCAAAAAGTATCTTGCTCAATGCAAGATGCTGTTTTGAATTTGTGCCGCGTGAAGTTGCGCGATCAACAGCGTTTGGACAAAATTGGCTACCTCGAAGAGTACCCACAATACCCACACGGCTCATTCTCTGATGTAGTACCACGTGGTGGTAATGCTGGCGGCGGCGGTCAACCAGGTTGGGTTCTCAAATGTAAAGGTTGGGAAACTGATCCAAACGCCTACATTTACTTCACAATTCAAGGCCATGCTTGGGAGCCAATCACTAGAGCGATTGGTAAGCCAGAGTGGGCTACAGATCCCGCTTACATGACTGCAGAAGCTCGTCAGGATAAGATTTTTGACATCTTTGCAACTATTGAAGATTGGCTCAAAGACAAGACTAAATATGAGGCGGTAGATATCTTGCGTAAGTTTGATATTCCTTGCGCCCCTGTATTGTCAATGAAAGAGTTGGCTAATTCACCAGACTTGCGTAAGAGTGGTTCGATTGTTGAAGTTGACCACAAAGTACGTGGCAAATATTTGACCATTGGTAGCCCAATCAAGTTCTCCGATTTGGAAATTGAAGTTGGCCCTTCACCAGTCTTGGGTGAGCATACTGATGAAGTATTGGCTGACCTTGGCTATGGCAAAGAAGAAATTGCCAAGTTGCACGAAGCTAAAGCGGTTTAATTACCGTCTTTAGTAAGCACGATTTCTTAGTGCTGCACAAAAGGCGCTCCTAGTGAGCGCCTTTTTCTATTTTGCAGGCATTTCCAGCCCTCAAACCAGCAAGAAATTCATGAAAACCCGTCTTTCTTGCCTTGTAAACCCTACATAGGATTCTCCCTAGGTTATGCCCAAAAACAGGGCATCCATGATATTTTGAGATTTGCCGCTGGTAAAATTGGCTTAATTCAAAAATTTCAATCTTATTAGGACTTAAACCATGGCAAAAGCACTAGAGGGGGTCAAAATCCTCGACTTTACGCACGTTCAATCGGGACCAACCTGTACGCAATTGTTGGCTTGGTTTGGCGCTGATGTAATCAAGGTGGAGAAATCAGGGGAGGGCGATGCTACCCGTAGTCAATTACGTGACATTCCGGATGCCGATAGTTTGTATTTCACGATGCTCAATCACAATAAGCGTTCCATTACCGTTAATACTAAAACTCAACGCGGTAAAGAAATCTTGGAGCGTTTGATTAAAGAATGTGATGTACTGGTTGAGAACTTTGCACCTGGTGCATTAGATCGTATGGGTTTTTCTTGGGAGCGCATTCAAGAGCTCAATCCAAAAATGATCATGGCTTCGGTTAAGGGTTTTGGCCCTGGTCCATACGAGGATTGCAAGGTTTATGAAAACGTCGCGCAATGTGCGGGCGGTTCTGCATCTACAACTGGTTTTGATGATGGCCCACCCATGGTCACCGGCGCACAAATTGGCGATAGTGGTACCGGCTTGCATTTGGCATTGGGTATCGTTACTGCACTTTACCAGCGCACCCATTCTGGCCGCGGCCAAAAAGTGTTGGCAGCTATGCAAGATTCTGTATTGAACTTGTGTCGCGTGAAGTTGCGTGATCAACAGCGCCTTGAGCGCAACGGTACGATGAAAGAATATCCACAGTATCCGAATGGCACCTTTGGTGAGTCAGTACCTCGTGCTGGCAATGCCTCAGGTGGTGGTCAGCCCGGCTGGATTTTGAAGTGCAAGGGCTGGGAAACTGATCCAAACTCATATATTTATGTGGTGGTGCAGGCCCCAGTGTGGGAGGCAATTTGCAAAGTAATAGGTCGTGAAGACTGGATTACTGATGTACGTTTTGCATCACCAATGGCGCGTTTGCCGCACTTGATGGAGATTTTTGCTGAGATTGAAAAGTGGACGATGACGCTCTCCAAGTTCGAGGTAATGGATATTCTGAATAAATATGACGTTCCATGCGGCCCCATTTTATCGATGAAAGAGATTGCAGAAGAGCAGTCATTGCGTGATACAGGGACTATTGTTGAAGTAGATCATCCGATTCGTGGCAAGTATTTAACGGTTGGCAATCCAATTAAGATGTCGGATAGCGAAACTGAAGTAACACGCTCACCACTGCTGGGTGAGCACACTGATGAAATTCTCAGTGAGCTTGGATTTACAACGGATGAATTGATTTCTCTGCGTCACGATAAGGTCATCTAATATGCGGGTTGCATTGATTGGTAGTGCGGATTTTGGTAAGGCAACTCTCGAAGCTTTTTTGGATCGCGGCGATGAAGTGGTAGCTGTTTTCTGCCCACCTGATAACCCCAAATCATCCAAGCCTGAGGCGCTTAAAGCGGCTGCCATAGCTAGGGGTATTACCCCTTTGCAGTTTGCTTCTCTAAAAGGAGCGGATGCTGCTCAAGCAATGATTGATAGCAAAGCGGATATTTGCGTCATGGCTTATGTGTTGCAATTTGTGCCTCAGGAATTGGCAAAGCTGCCGCCTCATGGCACGATTCAGTATCACCCCTCTTTGCTGCCAAAATATCGTGGTCCCAGTGCCATTAACTGGGCGATTGCCTTGGGCGAAGAGAAGACTGGCTTAACGATCTTCCGTCCTTCCGATGGCTTGGATGAGGGTGAGGTGATCTTGCAGAAAGAGGTCTCCATTGGCCCAGATGACACTCTTGGAAAAGTCTATTTTGATCATCTATTCCCCTTAGGCGTTCAAGCCT
Organism: Polynucleobacter sphagniphilus; assembly: GCF_029892205.1. Lineage (NCBI taxonomy): Bacteria > Pseudomonadati > Pseudomonadota > Betaproteobacteria > Burkholderiales > Burkholderiaceae > Polynucleobacter > Polynucleobacter sphagniphilus. Next base: position 196,047 of record NZ_JARXVX010000002.1, on the reverse strand, counting down.
TGCTTGAGGCTGCTGATTTAGTGGTTGCTGGCAAACACCAAGAGCTCGTGCAAGATGAATCACTGGCAAATTATGAGGGTTGGTTTGATGCTAACGCTGCCAAAATTCATTGGGCAACTCACATTGGTCAGATCTACAACTTAATTAGGGCCTGCAATCCAGCGCCTGGTGCCTGGACCAAGTTTGGCGAGCAAAAGGTGCAGATTTATGACTGCCATAAGCATGTTGCGGCCACCTACGGGGCTGTGAAAGGCAAGCCTGGGGAGGTTACTCAAATTACTTTGGACTCTTTCTTTGTGGGCTGTCATGGTGGTCAGATAGAGGTTCTGAAGGCGAAGGGGGCTGCAGCCAAGGTGAATGGTGCTGAGCTTGCAAAAGAGTTAAAACTCGAAGTAGGGCAGTTTTTCGAGCTCTAAAATTTGTGCTTAAAGCGCCAATAGAGCGTGCTGGACACGGCGATCAGGCATGTTGCTGAAATCGCCAGTGACCAATGAATTCCAATCATGCCGCCTAATAGGCCAACAGTAATACCAGCCCCTGCACGCATACCCAGTGCTGACATATTAAATAAGCCAATCACTCTGCCACGAATCTCAAGTGGCGCATTGAGTTGCACAATGGTTTGAGCCATTGAGTTAAATGAAAGCTCAAAAAAGCCGCCAATAAATAGACAGAGGATTGCCAAAAGATATTGCTCAGATAGGGCAAAACACAGTAGGGAAGCGCACCATAAGACAGCCAGTCCAATCGCAGTAATGGGGCTTGTTTTCAGAATTCCCTCACGACTTTCAAGCAGCAAACCTGCCAGTAATGCGCCGGCAGCATCAGCCGCCAGTAAGGTGCTATACAGAATGCCCGGATCGCCATGCCCTAAATCTTGAGCAAAGCCTGGCATTTGCGCTTGATAGCTATTGCCAATGAAAAATGATGCAGCACCCGCGAGCAATATCATTGAAGTGATTTTGTACTCATGGGCAATTTCTTGAGCGGTGATGAAGATATCTTTAAAGCCTTTAAAAGCCCTCGGCGGTGCAATGGGGGAATCTCTAAATTTGGGTCCGCAGGGGGCGTTCATCAGCCAAATCAGATTGGGTAGATAGAAGCAAGCGTTGAGGATAATGCCCACTTTTGGCCCCAGGCCAAGCATCATGAGGGCGCCAACCGCTGGACCAACTAATAGGCCAAGATAGCGAGCCGTTGCTAAGAGGCGAATTCCGCTAGGCAAATTCGACTTACCAACTACGTCATACAGAATAATTTGAGTGGAGGTCATCCACAGTACGCCGGAGCAACCATGCAACACTAAAAGAGCCATTGCCTCCCATAGTTGCAGAGAGTCTGTGAGGAAGAAATAACCCCAAGCAAGTGAGCAAAACATGAACATCAACATGCCAATTTGAATTAAGCGGCGCGGATCAAAGCGGTCTGCAAGGGCGCCAGCTGGGACTGAAAAGACCAGATAGGGCAACCAGTGAGAAATGACTGCAAAGCCACCTAACTCTGGAGAATGAAACTGTTGAAACATCATCCAATAGCTAATGACATGCTCTATGTTGTCAGCCATCATGGTTAGCAAGAACGCGCTAATTAAGAAGCGATATGCTGGAATGCGAAGCGCCGCGAAAGAGGGTGGGTGTGTTGTTGACATCCTAATTTCTGCAGGCTAGCTCAAGTCAAAAACTTTTAGATAAAGCTTTAGATTTCTAAGTTGTCGATGAGCCTGGTATTGCCAATTTTGGCAGCGGTCAAAATGACGAGTGATTCACCATTTTGCAGGCTTTCATCTGAAGAGATAGATAAATCAATTTGCTGACGGATGGCGATGTAATCAGGTTGCCAGCCACGTTTCACTAACTGCTCAACGGCCTGCTTTTCAATTTGACTCAGAGAGGCGCTATTGCGATCTTTTAAATCCAATACTTGATGGCGCACCTCATTGAGAATGCGTTGTAAGTGCGGGGCTTCTACACGTTGCTCAGGCGTTAGGTAAGAATTGCGTGAGGAGAGGGCGAGACCATCGTCAGCACGAATCGTTTCGCCAGGAATAATATCGACTGGCAATGCAAATTGCTTGACCATCTGACGAATGATCATCAGCTGTTGGTAATCCTTTTTGCCAAATACTGCCACTTTAGGTTGTACGCAAGAAAATAGTTTTAAAACAACGGTGCAAACCCCTTGAAAAAATCCTGGACGGAACTCGCCCTCAAGAATTTTTCCTAGTTGCTCGGGAGGTTCTACGCGATATTCTTGCGGCTGGGGATAGAGATCGCGCTCTGTTGGGGCAAATAAGATATAGACCCCTTCTTTTTCTAGCTTATCGATATCGGCTTGCATAGTGCGCGGATAGCTGTCGAAATCTTCATTTGGACCGAATTGCAGGCGATTTACAAAGATGCTAGCAACCACTGGGTCTCCATGTTGCCTCGCAAGGCGCATTAAAGAGAGGTGGCCCTCATGTAGATTACCCATAGTCGGTACAAATGAGGCTCGATTTTGTCCGCGCAAGTGATCGCGCAGCTCCTGAATATCGCTAATTATTTTCATGCGCTAGGTGTGTAAGCAAGTCGCACGTAGATTGGTGCATAGGGTTCTGCTTGGGTAATTTCTACGAGCGCTTCGCGCGAGAGCTCTAACATCGCGATGAAGTTCACAATCACCACGGGTACGCCTTTGCCAGATTTGATGGCTTCTTCAAAAAGTTCACCAAACTCTACAAAGCGGGTGCTCTGCAGGCGGCGCAAGATACGCGTCATAAAGTCCCGCACTGAGAGTTCTTCGCGTGTAATGGTGTGGTGTTGGTTGAGTTTGGCGCGATGCAAAACATCTCGCCAAGCCATTTGTAGATCGTCTAAGTTGACCTCAGGCCATGTGATGGCAACAGTGGTGTCAACATGACCATGTGCAATTTGAAAATCGCGGCCTTGTTGAGGTATTTGATCAAGTTCTTGAGCAGCCAATTTCATGCGCTCGTATTCAAGCAAGCGGCGTACTAATTCTGCGCGAGGATCTTCTACCTCTTCATCGCTATCTGCCTTCTTCATTGGCAGAAGCATGCGCGATTTAATTTCGATTAGCATGGCTGCCATCAATAAGTACTCTGCGGCAAGCTCTAAATTGTGGTGACGAATTTGATCGATATAACTTAGGTATTGTTGGGTCACCTGCGCCATCGGGATGTCAAGCACATTGAAGTTTTGCTTACGAATTAAATAGAGCAAAAGATCAAGAGGACCCTCAAATGCCTCAAGAAAAACCTCCAAAGCATCCGGTGGGATATAGAGATCGGTAGGGAGCTTGAATAATGGCTCACCATAGAGTTTTGCAAAGGCCGATGACATCCCATCAGTAACTGATGGAGTGCTATCCAGTAAATCAGATATCGGCTGGGCGCTTGGCTCAGTCATTCGAGTAAACGTAAGAGCGTTGCTTTAATTTGGCGACTTTTGCGCGGCGCAAATCCTCTGCAGTTTGAGGCTCTTGATCCCAGAGGAGGGCGCGGCCTGCTTGCTGCTCGGCTTCCAGCTGGGGCTTCTCGGATTTCAGCTCATTTAAGAACGTAGTGAATTCGGACTGATAACGTGCCATCATGTTTCCTAAAATACTCAATTAATTCAATAACTTATAAAATTACTATGACCCCAAGCAGGGGCAGCCTCCATCATTATTAACGATTTTTATAGCGGCGGAAGCGACTTGGCCTTAATTGACCCAAAAAAAGCCGTTTTTGCCCGATTTCTACTGGTTTGCCAGCAGTAATGCATCGATTTGAGGCGCCTCTACACGAGTCATTAGGTGCTTGTAGGCATGAATGGGATTTTTGCTTGAAAGAGGTGTATTCACGTCTTTCCAGCTCAGTGATGGGATGGAAAGGAATTCTTCTACACCAGTGGCTACTTGAGGGATGACCGGTTTGAGATAAAGCGTCAGCAAGCGGAAAGCCTCTAAGGTCACACTGCAAACCGGTTGAAGTTCAGCTTCACGGTCTGGGCTTTTGGCAATCTCCCAAGGTTTGTTCTCATCAACAAAGCTATTGACCTTGTCGGCTAATTCCATAATGCTGCGCAATGCCTTGGCATACTCACGACCCTCGTAAAGCTGGGCAATTTTTTCGCTAGCACCTTTAATCTCTATGAGCAGAGGGTGGTTCATAGCTGCATCAGAAACGACGCCACTAAAGCGCTTGACTAAGAAGCCTGCGCTACGACTCGCTATATTGATGTACTTGCCCAATAGATCGCTATTGACTCTAGCAACAAAATCCTGAAGATTAAGATCCAAATCTTCCATGCTGTCATTAAGTTTAGTAGCGAAGTAGTAGCGGAACCATTCTGGATTAAAACCAGACTCAATTACGCTGTGCGCTGAGATTAATGTACCGCGAGACTTACTCATCTTCTCACCATCGACGGTAAGGAAGCCATGGGCAAACACATTGGTGGGAGTGCGATAGCCGGCGAACTGCAAAGTGGCTGGCCAAAATAAGGTGTGGAAATAAAGAATATCTTTGCCGATGAAATGATATTGCTCGGTAGTGGTCTCTGGTTTAACCCACTCGTTAAAGTCTAGGCCTTTGCTTTGGCAGTAATTGAGAAAGCTGGCATAGTAACCAATCGGAGCGTCGAGCCATACATAGAAATACTTGCCGGGGGCATCTGGAATTTCAAAGCCGAAGTAAGGGGCATCGCGGGAGATATCCCAGTCGCCAAGCTTGCTTTCACCAAAATTGCCAACCCACTCTTTCATCTTATTGCGGGCTTCGGGCTGAAGGGGGGTTTTCACTTGCGTCCACTCGCGTAAGAATGCCTCGCAACGGGGATCGGAAAGTTTAAAGAAATAATGGTCTGAAACTTTTTTAATTGGAGTGGCACCACTGACTACTGAAAACGGATTTTTAAGATCCGTGGGCGAGTAAGTTGCTCCGCATTTCTCGCAATTGTCACCGTATTGATCTTTGGCACCGCATTTAGGGCACTCGCCTTTAATAAAGCGATCAGGCAAGAACATTTCCTTGACGGGATCGTAGGCTTGCTCAATAGCCCTTTTCTCAATTAGTCCAGCATCACGTAATTTGAGATAGATGCTCCGAGAAAGTGTTTCATTTTCGGGGCTATCAGTCGTGTAGTAGTTATCAAACGAAATTAAGAAGTCATCGAAATCACGCTTGTGTTCTTTCCAAACATTGGCGATAAGTTCTTTTGGTGTGAGACCTTCTTTTTCAGCGCGCAGCATAATCGGCGTGCCGTGAGTATCGTCGGCGCCAACATAATGGACTTCGTGTCCACGCATTCTTTGGTAGCGAACCCAAATATCAGTTTGTATGTACTCAACCAAATGCCCAATATGGATTTGACCATTGGCGTAAGGAAGAGCGGAGGTAACAAGAATGCGGCGTTGGGGGCTACTCATAACAACGGTTTGACTCAAAATAAAGGTGAATACAGGATTATGAGCCTAAGACTGGCTCTGAGCAGCCATTTTAGACTGCGGTTAAAGTAAACCCTCGACAATACCTTGTTTAAATTAAACTGAGCCCTCTAAAAGAAAGCGCATCATGGCTGTAGCACCAAATATCACCCTGTCTCATGCCTCCATCCCGCTTGTGCACGAAGTCGAGGTGATTGATGAGCTCGGGCGCCATAAAACGACCTTTATTCCAGGGGAGCGTCCTTTAACTATTTATCTGGATAAGCGTGAGGTGGTGACCCTGATGACCTTAGGGAGCGCCCCTGAGGCTCTGGTTTTGGGATATTTGCGTAATCAGCGCCTAGTTGAGTCTCCGGATGATATAGAGAGTATTCAAGTGGATTGGGAAACGGAATCTGCTGCAGTGAAGACGCGTCGCAGTACTGTTGATATCGATGCGCTTACCAGTAAAAGGGTGGTTACTACCGGTTGCGGGCAGGGCACTATGTTTGGGGGGCTCATTGATGAGATTTCAGATATTTCCCTGCCGGATGGCCCCCAGTTAAGCCAAGAGGCGATTGTGAGTCTGATCGATGCTATTCGCACTCATGACACCATTTATAAAAAATCAGGGTCAGTCCATGCCTGTGCCGTATTTGAGCGGGCTGGTGAAGGTCAAGTCCGCCTTTTGTATTTTATTGAGGATGTTGGTCGCCATAATGCCGTTGACTCTATTTCTGGCTTGATGTGGCTTGCTAATAAAGCAGGTAGAGATTTGATCTTCTTCACCACTGGGCGTCTGACTTCAGAAATGGTCATTAAGGGCGCTCAAATGGGGGTCCCATTTCTGATGACCCGTTCAGGAGTGACTTTAATGGGTCTGGAATTGGCTCGCAAGACCAATTTAACGATTCTTTCGCGTTGCTCTGGCAAGCATTTTGAAATCTATCACGGGCCACAGAGGGTGGTTTTTAGCTCTGCCTCTTAAAGAGATGTCCTCAGTGTGCAAATTATTGAGCTAATACCTGCGAAGGTTTTACAATTTGGGTATGACTATTAAATCCGACCACTGGATTCGCCGCATGGGCGAACAAGGCATGATCAGCCCCTTTGAACCTGGCCAAGTCCGCCAGGATGCTTCTGGGCAAAAAATCGTGAGTTATGGCACCTCTAGCTATGGCTACGATATTCGCTGTGCTGACGAGTTCAAAATCTTTACCAACATCAACAGCACAATTGTTGACCCAAAGAATTTTGACGAACAATCCTTTGTCGACTTCAAGGGACCGGTTTGTATTATTCCCCCGAATTCATTTGCATTAGCTAGAACAGTTGAGTATTTCAAGATTCCACGTAGTGTCCTAACTGTTTGTGTTGGGAAGAGCACCTATGCCCGCTGCGGCATTATTGTCAATGTCACACCCTTCGAGCCAGAGTGGGAGGGTTACGTTACTTTGGAGTTTTCCAACACCACACCACTACCTGCAAAAATCTATGCTGGCGAGGGATGTGCGCAAGTATTGTTCTTTGAGAGTGATGAAGTTTGCGGCACCTCTTACAAAGACCGTGGTGGCAAGTATCAGGGTCAGCGGGGCGTTACCCTGCCGAAGACTTAAGTCTCCACGGCAGTGGACGAATTTCACTTTGGTAACCGCAATCAGCGGATTAACCTTGAGGAATATCAAGCTACATTAACGCGATCAACCACCGCGCGTCCTGAAAATAATTTCTATCACTGGCTTCTTGGAACTACCTGGACGCGCTTTCTAATACTGGTCGTCCTCGTTTATTTATGTACTAATGTTTTATTTGCATTGGCTTACCTTGCCTGTGGTGTCGGCGCGATCACCAATACTGAGCCCGGTTCTCTGATTGATCTTTTTTACTTCAGTGCGCAGACGATGTCGACTATCGGCTATGGGCAGATGACTCCGGTCGGTCACTGGCCAAATTCTATTGTTACTTTCGAGGCTTTTTTTGGGATTGTCTATTCCGCTTTAACTACGGGTTTGGCTTTTGCACGCTTTACACGGCCCACTGCTGGGGTGCACTTTTCTAAGGTTGCTGTGGTCGGTTTGCATAACGGCATGAAGAGTTTTAAATTTCGTCTTGCAAACGTGCGCCGCTCCCATATTGTCGAGGCGCAGTTACGCCTTTGGTTGGTTTCCGAGAGTATGACTGCGGAGGGTGAGCGTTACCACCGCTCCATTGAATTACCCCTGCGTAGAGCTGAAAACCCTGTCTTTTCGATTATGTGGACAGCGATGCATAGTCTCGATAGCGCTAGCCCCTTATTGGAGTGCTTTATGTCAGGAAGCGCTAATCATCAATGGCATTTATTGGTCACATTTACTGGTTACCATGAGAGCCTTGCCAATCAAGTCTATGCTCGCCATGTTTACTTGCCTAAGGATGTGCAGCAAAATGCAAGGTTTGTCGATATAGTCACGGTTTCGCCTCAGGGTAAGCGGGTAATTGATATGGCCAATTTTGAGAAGTGGGTTCCGAATTCTTCGGATAAATTAGTAGGGGAGTTTTTATGAAATTTCGTTTCCCAATCATTATTATTGATGAGGATTTTCGTTCCGAGAATATTTCCGGATCTGGTATTCGTGACTTGGCAGAAGCCATTGAGCACGAAGGTATGGAAGTCATTGGTCTGACCAGTTATGGTGACCTGACCTCTTTTGCCCAACAGGCTTCTCGCGCCTCATCATTCATTGTGTCGATTGATGATGAAGAGTTTGTTTCTGACTCAGAAGACCATGATTTACCGGCACTCAATAATTTACGCGCATTCATTACTGAAGTGCGTAAACGCAATGAAGATATTCCAATCTTCTTATATGGTGAGACCCGAACATCACGCCATATGCCAAACGATATTTTGCGTGAGTTGCATGGGTTCATTCATATGAATGAAGACACCCCTGAATTCGTGGCGCGCCATATTATTCGTGAAGCCAAGGTATATCTCGACTCTTTGGCGCCACCATTTTTTCGAGCACTCACAAATTACGCTTCAGAAGGCTCTTACTCTTGGCACTGCCCTGGCCACTCCGGCGGCGTTGCTTTCTTAAAGAGCCCTGTGGGGCGGATGTTTCATCAATTCTTTGGTGAGAACATGCTCCGCGCTGACGTTTGTAATGCCGTCGAAGAATTAGGACAACTTCTAGATCACACTGGCCCAGTTTTGCAAAGTGAACGTAATGCTGCGCGCATCTTTAATGCCGACCATTTATTCTTTGTAACAAACGGAACCTCTACTTCAAACAAGATTGTTTGGCATTCAACCGTTGCTCCTGGCGATGTTGTGTTAGTTGATCGTAATTGTCATAAGTCAGTCATTCATTCGATCACGATGATGGGCGCGATTCCAATCTTCTTGATGCCGACCCGCAATCACCTCGGCATCATTGGCCCCATTCCAAAAGAAGAATTCGAATGGCAGAACATCAAGAAGAAAATAGATGCTAATCCATTTATCAAGGATAAAAATGTAGTGCCGCGTGTGATGACGCTGACACAAAGCACCTATGACGGTATCGTGTACAACGTCGAAATGATTAAAGAGATGCTTGATGGCAAAGTGGATTCTTTGCATTTTGATGAGGCATGGTTGCCGCACGCTGCTTTTCATCCATTCTATAAGGATATGCACGCGATTGGCTCTGATCGCAAACGTACCAAGAAAAGTTTAATGTTTGCCACTCAGTCAACTCATAAGTTGCTGGCAGGGCTCTCACAAGCCTCGCAAGTCTTAGTGCAAGATGCTGAAGATACTAAGCTCGATCGAGATTGCTTCAATGAAGCGTATTTGATGCACACCTCTACCAGCCCGCAGTACGCCATTATTGCTTCATGTGACGTATCGGCTGCCATGATGGAATCTCCTGGAGGCACTACCTTGGTTGAGGAGTCGATTGCTGAGGCAATGGACTTCCGCCGCGCGATGCGTGAGGTGGATGATAAGTTTGGAGCAGATTGGTGGTTCAAGGTGTGGGGTCCGGATCACCTTGCTGAAGAGGGTATTGGTGAGCGTTCTGATTGGGTGCTGGAACCGAATGCTAACTGGCATGACTTTGGCGGCGTGGCCCAAGGCTTTAATATGCTTGACCCCATTAAAGCAACGGTTGTTACACCTGGCTTAGATATTGAGGGTAACTTTGGCTCGATGGGTATTCCAGCAAGCATTGTGACTAAATACTTGGCTGAGCATGGTGTGATCGTTGAAAAATGCGGTTTGTATTCTTTCTTCATTATGTTCACGATTGGTATTACCAAGGGACGTTGGAATACCTTGGTAACTGAGTTACAGCAATTTAAAGATCACTTTGATAAGAATGCCCCTCTATGGAAAGTGCTTCCAGAGTTTGTGGCGAAGCATCCGCGCTATGAGCGCGTTGGTTTGAAGGATATTTGTCAGCAGATTCATGAGTTCTATAAAGGCCGTGATGTAGCCCGCATGACCACTGAGATGTATACCTCAGATATGGTTCCAGCCATGATGCCTGCTGAGGCATGGGCAAAGATGGCTCATAAAGAGGTTGACCGCGTACCTTTGGATCAATTGGAGGGGCGTGTTACCGCTATGCTAGTGACGCCATATCCTCCAGGTATTCCGTTGCTCATTCCTGGTGAGCGTTTTAACAAACGCATTATTGACTACCTCTACTTTGCGCGTGATTTTAATACCCAGTTTCCTGGATTTGAAACTGACATTCATGGCTTGGTAAAAGCTGAAGTGGATGGTCACGCCGAGTATTACGTCGATTGTGTGCGTGCTTAGAGTCATTGCATTCTCTTCGTAGCTGTAATCCCATTAAAAAAGCCCAAGGCAATCACGTCTTGGGCTTTTTTCTAAGTGGTTCGAGCGCCTTACAAGCTAATGCGCCCCTGCTTAACGGCTGCTAGTACTTGACTGGGCGCAGTTCCGCCAGCATGGGCACGGGATTGCACTGAGCCATCAACTGTGAGTAGTGCAAATACATCATCACCCAATAGCTCTGGGCGATTATCTAGACCACATGCAAACCGAAGTTCAGCAAGACTCAGGTCTGTCAACATGCAGTTTCTGCCAACACAGGCCTTAACAGCGTGAGCAACGGCTTCGTGTGCATCGCGAAAGGCTAGTCCCTTCTTAACGAGATAATCAGCTAGGTCGGTAGCGGTAGCAAATCCTTCTTCAGCCGCAGCTTTCATGACTGCGGCTTTCACCTCAATATGGGGCACCATGTCGGCAAAAATACGTAAGGTGTCTTGCACGGTATCAACCGCATCAAACAAAGGTTCTTTGTCTTCCTGGTTGTCTTTGTTGTAGGCAAGGGGCTGACTCTTCATCAGCGTTAATAAAGAGATGAGATCTCCATAGACGCGACCTGTTTTACCGCGTGCGAGCTCTGGTACATCTGGATTTTTCTTTTGCGGCATGATGGAGCTACCAGTACAGAAGCGATCTGGTAAATCAATGAAGCCAAAACGCGGGCTCAGCCACAGAACCAATTCTTCAGATAGACGTGATACGTGCATCATCAATATCGAAGCAAAGGCACAAAACTCAATTGCAAAATCTCGATCCGATACGGCATCGAGTGAGTTATTGCAAATGCCATCAAATCCCAAGGCCTGCGCTACTTGCTCGCGGTCAATCGGATAGCTGGTGCCTGCTAATGCTGCTGCACCGAGTGGAAGGCGATTAAAGCGAGCGCGCAAATCACTTAAGCGGCTTGCATCACGACTAAACATTTCAAAATAGGCCATGAGGTGATGGCCAAAGGTGATAGGTTGCGCTACTTGCAGGTGCGTATGTCCTGGCATGATCGTGCCCGCATGTTTTTCAGCAAGATCGAGGAGGGCGGTGCGCAAAGTTTTTAGACTAGTTGCAATTTCGTCTACGCTAGCACGCAACCACAGGCGTAAATCAGTCGCCACTTGGTCATTGCGTGATCGGCCAGTGTGCAGGCGTTTGCCAGCATCACCCACTAATTCTGTTAAGCGCGCCTCAATATTGAGATGAACATCTTCTAGGGCGAGTTGCCAATTGAATTGACCAGCTTCAATTTCAGCCAAAATTTGAGCCATACCACCTTGGATATCAGCCAGATCCTGGTTGCTAATAATTTTCTGATTCGCTAGCATTTGTGCGTGGGCTAAAGACCCTGCAATGTCAACCAAGGCAAAGCGTTGATCAAAGCCAATGGAGGCGGTATAACGCTGGACTAATTCAGTGACGGGTTCAGCAAAGCGAGCCGACCAGGCTTGGGCTTTGTTGGCTAAGGAATTTTTAGATGAGCTCATAAACACAGTATATTGGTGTAATTCAATGATCATTTTAAATGCTATGTCGCAAACCCCCGTTTCTCCCCCAAGTCGTCTCGTCATTGCCTCTCGTGAGAGTCGTCTAGCCATGTGGCAGGCCGAACACGTCCGAGATTGTCTAAAAAGTCTCTATCCTGCATGTGACGTGCAAATTTTGGGGATGACTACCCGTGGCGACCAAATTTTGGACAAAGCGCTCTCAAAAGTGGGTGGCAAAGGCTTGTTTGTGAAAGAGCTAGAAGCCGCCTTAGAGGATGGTCGCGCCGATTTGGCGGTACATTCCCTCAAAGATGTCCCAATGATCATGCCTGAGGGCTTTGAACTTGCCTGCGTGATGGCGCGTGAGGATGCCAGGGATGCATTTGTATCAAATGACTATGCTAGCTTGGAAGATTTACCTGCGGGAGCGGTGGTGGGTACCTCCAGCCTGAGGCGTGAGTCCGTTCTGCGCTCACGTTTCCCTCACTTAAAGATTGAACCCTTGAGGGGCAATTTAGATACCCGTATGGGTAAATTAGATCGTGGCGAGTATCAAGCCATCATTTTGGCGGCCGCTGGTTTAAAGCGTTTGGGCCTAGAGAGTCGCATTAGAGCTTATTTACCTTATGACCCCTATACCCCAGCAGCGGGCCAGGGCGCCCTAGGAATTGAGATGTTGAGCGCACACCCCCAGATCAAGCATTGGCTTGCTCCCCTCAATGATTTACCTACCTTGTTAGCAGTTTCTGCTGAACGCATGGTTTCCCGTCAATTGGGCGGGTCATGCGAAGTACCTCTAGCGGCCCATGCCACCTGGAATCAAAATCAAATGGAGATTCGTTCTTTTGTGGCTAGCATTGATGGCAAGGCTGCCTGCATGGCACGCTCAAGCGCTATGGTCAAGACCGTTGCGGATGCTGAGGCATTGGGTTTAGCAGTGGCGCAAGATTTGATCGGACAGGGTGCGGCCAAATTATTGCCCCATGGCTTACCCGGCTAAATTAGGCGTCTCACATGGGTACTAAAACCATTGTAGTGACCAGGCCAGTAGGGCAGGCTACTCAATTAATAGAAGCGATGCGAGGGCATTTTCAAGGGGCTACTACTCAGATCCTATCCCTGCCTTTATTAACGATTGCGCCCAAAGCAAGTAAAGACTTAGGCGATCAAATTCTAGAGGCCTTGCAGGATGCTGATTTAGCTATTTTTGTGAGTCCAAATGCAATTGATTGTGTCATGCGTTTAATCGGGGGTGGTTGGCAAGCGATATCAAAAGCCATCGTTCCTATTGGAGTAATGGGTGGCAGTAGTCACGCTGCACTCGTTGATCATGGTATTGGCCATGAAGCTGCGCCTACCCCAATTATTTTTCCTCGACAAAATAAGCAATGGGACTCTGAAGGTTTATGGGCAGAACTGCAATTACTCTACCCTCATTGGGCGGGACGTAAGGTGGTGATTTTTAAGGGTGATGGCGGGAGGGATTGGCTGGCCGATACACTAAAGGATGCTGGAGCAAGCGTTCAAGCAATCTCTGTCTACACCCGCACCCCTTTGGATATTGAAAGCCCCGCTTGGGCTGCTATTGGTGATTTAGATATGGCGCAGTCACTCTGGCTTTTAACTTCCTCAGAGGCGGTGCGTTATTTGGGTGCAGCAATCAAATCGCACCTGCATCAGGATTTAGGTGCTGCAACAGCCCTGTGTCCTCACATTAATATTGCGCAAGGAGCTAAAGACGTCGGTTTTGGTCGGGTGCTAGGATGCGATCCGGGTGATGAAGCTTTGATTGCCGCCAGCAAAAAATGGCTTAATAATTAAGCAGCGCCGGTAAAAATACTTCACTCACCAGTAGTGGATGCCCCTTTAGCTTGTAAAGGGTCCGCCTTGACCAGACCGGTGTGGCTAGGGAGGGATACTTTTTTTGGCAGATCCTCCAAAAACAATCTCTTTTTTTCAGAAAAGCAATTTTACGAAGCGCTTTTTTCTTGGTACTTGTTCGCGACTTTGCAAACAGTACGGCGCCCAAAGGTTTAGTGCCTAAACGTAAGACAGATTGATTGCTGCCGCTCAAGCTTGGGGTGGGGATGATGCTGCGCGCCATTACAAGGGCTTCTCCATTAGCACAGAGTAAAACCTCGCGTATCCGACAGCGCTTGATCTTGAAATGAAAATAGCGACTTTCGTCGCTATTTAGATCTTGTCGACCATCGTTTAAAACCAAAACTTCTAGTTTTTTGGAAATGGCTCGCTCAATTTGTTGAGTTAATGATCCGGTATCACTTAGCCAAGACTGCCACTCGCGTGGCGCTTGATGAATCCCACCGGAATCGACTCGATTCCAAAAAGAACGGAGGCGACGACGGTGAGTCAATGTTAGCTACCGCTAAAGTTTCTACGTTGACCACCTGTTTTTGGTTTCGCAAAACGCGGACCAGCGGATGGACGCGAATCCCCGGAGCGTGCTGGACGTGAGTCAGCAGAACGCGCAGGGCGTGAATCACCGAAGCGATTGCCTGGACGTGAGTCACCAGCAGGGCGTGGCTCAGATGAGCGCGCTGCAAAATGATTGCCGTCTGAGCGACCACCACCAGAGCGAGACTCTGAACGTGCGCCTGAACCGTAACGACCGCCACCACCAGAGCGATTGCCACCGCCTGGACGACCGCCACCAGGACGACCACCGCCACCACCAAAACTAGGCTTGGCTTGTGGCTCAAGGCCGGCAATGACTGAAGCAACAATATCTTGCTGTGTAAAGCGTTCAATGTTCCTGATCTTAGCGCGATCACGATGCTCAACGAGGGTCACTGCTACTCCGCTACGACCAGCACGTCCCGTTCTACCAATGCGGTGCGTATAGTCTTCAGGCTTCATTGGTAAACCAAAGTTAATCACGTGAGTAATACGAGGTACATCAATACCACGAGCAGCTACATCAGTCGCAACTAAAATTTTGGTGTGGCCTTTACGCAGTGACTCAAGGCGACGCATACGCACAGCTTGAGGCATTGCGCCATGCAGTGCGGTTGCTTCGTAACCATTGGCACGCAATGTATCAGCAATTTTTTCGCTCTCAACTTGAGTGCTAGCAAAGATCACCGCTTGATCCAAAGTGGCATCTGCCAAAATGTGCTCTAGCAATTTATGCTTGTGTGAGACGCTATCAGCCCAATGCAATTTTTGCTCGATGTTCGCATGTTTCTCACCTGCGTGAGCTAGTTCAATCCGTTTGGCGTTTGAAGTTAACTCATTTGCCAAAGACATAATCTTTGGTGCAAAAGTGGCAGAGAACATCAAAGTTTGCGTGCGGCCAGCACAGCGTTTATCAATTGCCTCGAGATCATCAGCAAATCCCATATCGAGCATACGATCGGCTTCATCAATTACGAGTTGTTTTACATCATCTAAGCGAATTGCTTTACTGTCGCACAAGTCGAGCAAACGACCTGGGGTTGCAACAACGAGGGATGCACCTTTGATGGCCTGAATTTGCTTGCCGTAAGGCATGCCACCCATCACAGTTGCAATGCGAATGCCTTTAAAGCCGCGAACTAAGTTCACCGCATCGGCTGTAACCTGTTGTGCCAATTCACGGGTAGGGCAGAGTACCAACACCTTGGGTTGAGCGCGACCTGGAACAGGTGAGTTGTTTGGGTTGTCTTCGATTAGTTGATTAATTAAAGGCAATAAAAAGGCTGCGGTTTTACCGCTACCGGTTTGACTGCTGACCAATAAGTCACCACCAGCAAGCGCGGCAGGAATAACCTGAGCTTGCACGGCAGTAGCTTGGGTATAACCCAGCTCAGCAACGTTTTTAAGAAGTGGCGCTGCCAGCTTGAAAGACTGAAAGGCCGTGTCTGTGTTTTTTGAGTCCGTGGACTCGTGATTGGTTTCTTTAGAAAAAGTCATGCTATTACACATCCCCTTTGAGGGATGTCTCCGTATGTTGCACCCATTGTTTTTTATAGGGTGCGATGGTCAAAGGCATCGACCATCAGACAGGCGGCAGCGCGTTTTTTGAACTTCGGTGTTTATGGCTTCTAAACGGTACGCTGAAATATAGCTGGGGGGCGATGAATCAAATTGCTTTAAAAAAGCCCCTCATTATGGCATTTTGAAGCTTGGATTACAAGGGTTATCCCCGATTAATCTGTATTAATTGAAAGAAAGTCCCAAATAGATCAAGATTACTTCAGCCAGCGCAGCAATCGCTCTGTGCCCTTGCCATAAGGTGGGCGAACTAATTTAGTGGCGCGCAAGAAATTCAGGCCAAACAGTCCTCTTGCCTCCAAAATCGATTTGCTGTGACTAAAAGTATCGAAGCCCGCTTTGCCATGATAGGCACCCATACCGCTCGCTCCAATGCCTCCAAAAGGCAATTCTTCAACTGCTACATGCAACAGAGTGTCATTGACAGTGACACCGCCAGAGCGGGTTTCATTGAGGATGCGCTCCATGGCTTTCTGATCTCTTCCGAACCAATATAAGGCAAGAGGATTGGGTTTGGAATGGATGTAGTTGATTGCAGCGTTGGCATCTTGAGCAATCACAATGGGAAGAATGGGTCCAAACAATTCTTCCTGAAGGGCTGCTGCATCTTGTGGGGTGTTGAGTAGAGCGACGGGTGTAAATCGTCTAAGGCCGCTAGGATCAGCATCGAGCAGGGTAATCACTCGCGCCCCTCGTTGAACAGCATCATTGACTAGGAATTCCCAGCGCTGCAATTGCGAATCATCAATTGGACCTGTTAATTCTTCTGGATTGGAGAAGAGCGCTTTTGCTGCAGCTCGTAACTCTATAATAAAAACTTCAAGCTGATTTTGTCCAATCAAAATATAGTCTGGAGCAATGCAGGTTTGTCCACCATTAAAAAGCTTGCCATAGATAATGCTTCGGGCTGCATCCTTCAAATTGGCTGAGGGATCCACGACTGCTGGAGACTTACCACCCAGCTCCAGAGTAACTGGTGTCAAGCTCTCAGCTGCGGCACGCATCACTTTTTTCCCAATATTCTCTGAGCCAGTAAAGAAGAGGTGATCAAAAGGTAATTGCGCAAATGCTTCTGCAACTTCGGCATCACCAGTGGTGACGCTAAATTCACTGGGGTGAAAGTATTCGTTAATGAGGTTAGCCAAAAAGCCGGAGGTGCGCGAACAGCGCTCGGATGGTTTGAGCCAAACGCGATTGCCAGCAGCAAAGGCGGCAATCGCTGGAATCAAAGCCAATTGAATGGGGTAGTTCCAGGGGCTGATGATGCCTACTACTCCAATAGATTGTTTCATGATCCATGCATATGAGGAACCCATAGTGAAGGGCGCAGACTTCAGTTCTGGCTTCATCCACTCTTTCAGGTGTTGGCGCGTGTATTTGCACGGTTGGTAAATCATCTGAAATTCTGCCAAGCTGGTTTCAACCTGATGCCGAACCCCAAAATCAGCGCTCACTGCTTTGCAGATTTTTTCCTCATTGGCCTCAATCATTTTTTGGATGCGAGCAATCCGCTCCAATCGAACCTCTAAAGTAGGATTGGGCTCTGCATTAAAAGCGGCTTTAATTTCATCAAGTTGGAGCGTCAGGCGATTCATGGGGTTATTTCGGTGTTAAGCAAACGATTGAATAAGGCATTAGGATAAAGCTATGAACGAGACTATGAATAAAAACGATGCTGTCTTAGAGCGTGCCACCCTAGGTGGGGGCTGTTTTTGGTGCCTGGAAGCTGTTTATCAGCAAATTACTGGGGTAAAAGCTGTGATTTCAGGCTACGCAGGTGGTGCCAGGCCGAATCCCAGTTATGAATCGGTTTGTACTGGCGTAACTGGTCACGCTGAAATTGTGGACATCTACTTTGATCCAGGGGTGATTTCGTTTCGGGATTTACTAGAGATCTTTTTTGTGATTCATGATCCAACCACGCTCAATTACCAAGGCCATGATCGGGGTACACAGTATCGTTCTGTGATCTTTACGCACAGTGAAGCGCAATATCAAATTGCACATGAAGTGGTCAAAGAATTAGATGCTTCCGGAATCTATGCAACTCCAGTCGTTACTCAAATAGATGCGGCACCCACTATTTATCCTGCTGAGGACTACCATCAGGATTATTTCCGTCAAAACCCAGGTCAGGGTTACTGCATGGCAGTTGTAGCGCCAAAGTTGGCAAAATTTAGAGCGAAATTTAAAGCCTTAATAGCGCCAGAGTTTCAATAAGCGCACATCAGCACGAAGCAATTCAAATCTCAGGGCGCTAAACGCGTAATCTTCCACTCACCCCCATCGAGTCGGTAGTGGATTCTGTCATGCAGGCGGGAGGGGCGACCTTGCCAAAATTCAATATCAGTGGGGTGCAAGCGATAGCCTCCCCAATGCTCTGGGCGGGGTGGAGCATCACCAAATTTTTCCTTTAAACGTTTTTCAGCTTCCTCTAGAAATTCTCGATTCGGAATTTCGGCACTTTGAGGAGATGCCCACGCACCTATTCTGGAGGCAGGTGGGCGGGAGTGGTAGTAGTCATCACTCTCAGCACTGGTCACACGCTCGACCTTGCCCTTAATACGAACCTGACGCTCTAATTCATGCCAATGAAACAGGAGGGCTGCCTGGGGACGGACTGCCAATTCTTTACCTTTTTGGCTTTCGTAATTGGTGAAAAAGGTAAATCCATTCTGATCAGCCCCTTTTAGTAAGACAATACGGGCTGAGGGATTCCCCATTGCATCCGCAGTTGCAAGCGTCATTGAGTTGGGCTCTGGGCATTGTGCCTTGATTGCTTGGTCAAACCAGAGTTGAAAAAGGAGCAGCGGATCGGCTGATACTTCAGTTTCTGAGAGCTGACCAAGGGTATAGTTTTTGCGGAGCTGGGCAATGGAGTTCATTTTTTCAGTATAAAGAGAAGCTATGGCAGAAGACAATATCGAAGACCGTCGTTTTGGAGGTGTAGGTCGCCTCTATGGCCCAGTGTTACGAGAGCGCTTTCTTAATGCCACGGTAGTAGTTGCCGGCTTAGGTGGCGTTGGATCCTGGGCGGCTGAAGCACTTGCCCGAACTGGTATTGGTCATCTGGTATTGATCGACTTTGATCATATCGCTCAGAGCAATACCAATCGTCAGTTGCATGCCTTAGAGGGGCAGTATGGCAAAGCAAAAGTCCAGGCAATGAGCGAACGTATGCGTCTCATTAATCCGGATATGAGGATCACGGAGCACGATGAGTTTTTGGATCCCGAAAACCTAGATCGACTGATTCCGGGCGATGCGTTCATCTTAGATGCCATGGATTCAGTGCAAACTAAAATTGCCTTGGTGGCTTGGGCGGTAAAAAATAATCGTGCTTTAGTCATGTGCGGCGCAGCTGGGGGAAAAACAGATCCCACCTCCGTGCGCTGTAGTGATCTTTCCAGAACTGAGCAAGATGCCTTATTGGCTAAGGTGCGTCAAGAACTCCGCCAAAAGCATGGCTTCTCCCGAGACCTAAAAAAGAAAATGGGTGTGCGCGCTATTTATACACATGAGCCACGTGCAGGAGCGGCTGCGGGTGGTTTAGCATGTTCTGGCTATGGTTCAACCGTAATGGTTACTGCAGCCTGTGGACTTGCGGCGGCTGCAGAAATACTGAACTTAATCGGTGCATCAGCTGAAATAACCTGAAGAAGCAATAATTTATTAAGGGGATTCCCTGTAGGAACTTACTTATTCTGTGGTCATCCTCAACTTGAGAATCTTCATCAAAGCCTCTGTTCATCTGCGCTTTGATTTTTAGTAGATCACTTTTTATTCTTTTCATTACTTTAGGCACTTTTATGCGCTGGTGATTCTGCCAACTCCTCCCTAGACTTTGCTCCGTCGGCACATTAGCCGCGATTAAACAAAGGAGGTCTTTTTGCAGACAGAACATACTGGCTTAAAACGCCATCTCAAAGTACGCCATATTCGCTTGATGGCTTTGGGATCGACTATCGGTGTCGGATTGTTTTTAGGGTCCGCAAGCGCGATTCAAATTGCTGGACCATCCATCCTCCTTGCTTATCTACTAGCGGGAATTGTTGCCTTTATCGTCTTGCGAACTCTGGGCGAGATGGCAGTGCATGAGCCGGTTGCGGGCTCTTTTGCAGCATATGCAAATACCTATGTGGGACCACTTGCTGGCTATATGGTGGGCTGGGGCTATTGGACCTATTGGATTGTGGTGGGAATTGCCGAGGTAACAGCGGTAGGGATTTATATGACGATCTGGTTCCCCGAAATCCCGCAATGGATATGGGCACTCTCATCGATTGTCATGATGGGCTTCATTAATTTAATTGCGGTCAAGGTGTTTGGTGAGTTTGAGTTTTGGTTTGCCTTGATCAAAGTCGTAGCAATTGTTGCCATGATTGCCTTAGGTGGTGCGGTCATTTTCTTTGGCTTTACCAATGATTGGCAGCCCCTGGGATTTGATAATTTGTGGCTGCATGGGGGATTTTTTCCAAACGGCTTTACTGGAATGCTCTTGTCCTTGCAAATGGTTCTATTTGCCTATGTTGGTATAGAGATGATTGGGTTATCAGCTGGTGAGGCCGAAAATCCGCAAAAAACGATTCCAATGGCAATTGATTCACTCGCTTGGCGAATCTTGATCTTTTACATGGGTGCAATCTTAGTCATTCTCGCGATTTTTCCCTGGAATGAAGTGGGTCAACACGGTAGCCCATTTGTGGTGATGTTTGAGCGTATCGGATTACGTGAGGCTGCGGGGGTCATTAATTTTGTGGTCATCACTGCGGCACTGTCTTCATGTAATGCCGGCATTTTTAGCGGCGGTCGTCTCTTATATGCTTTATCCGTCAATGGTTATGCCCCGGCACCTTTTGCAAAGCTCTCAAAGTATGGTGTGCCTCATCGTGCTGTCATGACCACTGTGGCAATTTGCATGACTGGGGTAGTGCTGAACTACTTTGTTCCTGATAAAGCCTTTCAATACATGATGGCCGCCGTAACCTTTGTGGGCTTGATGGTATGGATTGCCATCTTATTTACACAAATGAAGTTCCGTCATTCATTAACTGGCGAGCAGGTTGCCCAATTGGGTTATCGCGCGCCATGGTGGCCTTATTCCTCGTGGTTTGCATTGGCATTCATTTTCCTGGTCGTAGTAATGATGGGATTTCATGAGGATGCACGGATCGCTTTGATTTTGGGTCCATGTTTATTAGGGGTGTATCTAGCTATGTTTTATATCGTTGGCTTACATCGCAAAACGAAATTGAATCGGTAATTCAAATAAAGGAGATGGGAATGATTATTGGCGTACCTCAAGAAGTAAAAAATAACGAGTTTCGCGTTGGTCTCACACCAGGCAATGTGAGCGGTTTGTGTAGGCAAGGGCATGCTGTTTTAGTGCAACGTGGCGCAGGCGCACAAATTGGTTTAAGCGATGAGTCTTACCGTATTGCAGGAGCAACATTGATTAATAGCGCTGCCGAGGTTTACAGCAAAGCAGAGATGGTGGTGAAGGTAAAAGAGCCGCAAGCGCAGGAGTGCGCCATGTTGCGCGAAGATCAAATTCTTTTTACTTATTTGCACTTAGCTCCAGACCCAATGCAAACGAAAGCATTAATCAGTTCTGGCGCGAGCTGCATTGCTTATGAAACTGTGACCGGACAAGGTGGTGGGTTACCACTCTTAGCGCCCATGAGTGAAGTGGCAGGTCGCATGGCTATACAAGCCGCGGCCGCTCATTTAGAAAAAACCAATGGAGGTTTGGGTATTTTGATGGCAGGAGTGCCTGGAGTATCGGCCGCTAAGGTGGTCATTCTAGGTGCGGGTGTAGTGGGTCGTAACGCATTGCAAATGGCTACTGGAATGGGGGCTGATGTTTGTATTTTTGATCGTGATATTGAACGCCTGCGACAAATTGATTTTCTCTATGGCAATCGGGTGAGAACCTATTACTCAGATTCCTTATTGATCGAACAAGAGCTCATGGCCGCTGATGTAGTGATTGGAGCCGTTTTATTACCAGGTGCTGCAGCGCCCAAATTGGTAAGTGCAGAACTGATTCGAAAAATGAAAACGGGAGCTGTCGTAGTAGATGTGGCGATCGATCAGGGTGGATGTTTTGAAACATCCAAGCCAACAACGCATGCTGACCCTACATTTTTAGTTGATGGCGTTGTGCATTATTGCGTTGCCAATATGCCAGGCGCAGTTGCTAGAACCTCCACCTTTGCATTGACTAATGCTACTTACCCCTTTGTTGAGGCGCTAGCTAATCAGGGAATGATGCGTGCACTCTCTACAAACTATCACTTGAGGGATGGTTTAAGTGTGCATCGAGGTGTTCTCACGTCTGAGCCGGTAGCGCAGGCTCAATCCTTGAGTTTTGTGCCGGCTGAGGTGCTCTTGGCTGCTTAAAGACGGTGATGCAATCCTTCGCTATTGGCGAATTAGAAATTCATTGATAATGGATTTCTAACTCATTTAGCCAATTGACCTATGGACTTTTCAGCTCTAACCCTTTCTGCAGGAGTGGTTGCTCTTGCGGAAATGGGTGATAAAACCCAATTACTCTCTCTGATGCTCGCGGCACGCTACCCCAAGCAGGGCCTTGCGATTATTGCTGCCATTTTCTTTGCCACCATTGCAAATCATGCCTGCGCTGCCTATCTAGGTCATTGGCTTACTTCTTTTGTCAGTACCGAGGTTTTACGCTGGATATTAAGCGCTAGCTTTATCGGTATTGGCTTATGGCTTTTGGTGCCTGATGAGATTGATGAGACAGAAGGCTCCAAGGTGGCCAATAGCCCGTTGCAGGTTTTTATGCTGACCATAGGCCTTTTTTTCCTAGCTGAAATGGGGGATAAAACCCAAATTGCCACCATTGCCCTGGGTGCACGCTTTAACGATGTATTTTCAGTCACGATTGGCACTACTTTGGGGATGATGCTAGCCAATGTGCCGGCAGTATGGATTGGCCAGAAATTTACCCAAAAGATGCCCATTAAATGGGTTCATGCCATTGCTGCCATTACCTTCATTGGCATTGGCCTGACTGCATTGATTTGGGGATAAGCACTTAGGGCGATTAAAATTGCCTTATGAAAACTGATCTTCCCCAGAGCTTTCGTCGGCTCGAATACCGTCCCCCTAATTTCACTTTTGGAAAAGTTGCACTCGATATTGCCTTAGACCCTGCTCGCACGATCGTCAAGAGTAGCTTGGAGGTATTGCCAGGCCCCGAATTCAAACCAGGGGAGCCGCTGGTGCTACAAGGTCAAGAATTAGAATTTGTGAGTCTGCGCATTAACGGGGCAGCGCATCGCCATTTCGAATTAAATCCCGAATCAATAACGATTCACTCTCTTCCCAATGAAGGAAGGGAGGCCTTCATGGTAGAAATTATTTCCATCTGTGTGCCTGAGAAAAATACATCACTGATGGGTTTGTATGTCTCGAATGGCAATTTCTTTACTCAGTGTGAGGCTGAAGGATTTCGGAAGATTACTTACTTCTTAGATCGCCCTGATGTGATGGCCCGTTATACCGTCACATTAAGAGCACGTGAAACTGAATGCCCAGTATTGTTATCGAATGGCAATTTAATCCATAAGGAGAAGTTGCCTAATGGTTGGCACAGTGCTGTTTGGGAGGATCCATTTCCTAAGCCATCGTATTTATTTGCATTGGTTGCTGGTAAGTTGGAATGCATTGAGGAAACCATCACCACTGGCAGTGGAGCTAAAAAGTTACTGCAAATCTGGGTGGAGCCACATGATCTGAATAAAACCCGTCATGCAATGGATTCTCTAATCGCCTCAATCCACTGGGATGAAAAGCGCTATGGTCTTGAGCTTGATCTAGAGCGTTTCATGATTGTGGCTGTAGGTGATTTCAATATGGGCGCGATGGAGAACAAAGGCCTCAATATTTTCAATACCAAATATGTATTGGCGCAGCCTGAAACCGCTACCGATGCTGATTTTGCCAATATTGAAAGCGTTGTTGGTCATGAATATTTTCATAACTGGACTGGTAATCGGGTTACCTGCCAAGATTGGTTTCAGCTTTCCCTAAAAGAGGGTTTAACGGTTTTCCGCGATCAAGAATTTTCAGCCGATCAAATGGGTAGTGAGTCGGGCAGGGCGGTGAAGCGCATTGAAGACGTGCGTACCTTGCGTCAATTGCAGTTCCCCGAGGACGCAGGTCCCATGGCTCATCCGATTCGCCCAGATGAGTATCAAGAGATCAATAATTTCTATACCGTCACGGTATATGAGAAGGGCGCAGAAGTGGTGCGCATGTACCAAACCTTGCTTGGCGTTGATGGCTTTAGAAAAGGTATGGATCTGTATTTCAAGCGCCATGATGGCCAGGCGGTTACCTGCGAGGATTTCCTGGCGGCAATGGCTGATGCAAATGGACGCGATCTCACTCAATTTAAAAACTGGTACAGCCAAGCAGGAACGCCCAGAGTGAAGGTGGAGGAACATTACAACGAGGCCAGCAAGCAGTATGTGCTGACGCTCACCCAAAGCTCGGCCAAGGTAAATCAACAGCCTTTTCACATTCCACTCAAAATGCGTTTGCTCACTTCAAGCGATGATCAAAAGGAGCAATTGCTTGAGCTGACCCAAGAGAAGCAAAGCTGGACTTTTGAAAATATCTCGGAGGAGCCTGTGCTCTCGATTAATCGGGGATTCTCAGCGCCGATTATTCTGAACTTTGTTCAGGATGAGGCAGATTTGTTGACTTTATTTTCTAGCGATGACGATGCATTTAATCGCTGGGAAGCGGGGCAGAAACTTGCCATGCAATTTATCTTAGATAATCGCTTGCCTGGTGCCCAGCTAATTGCGGCATATCGCACGCTTCTATTGGATCCTGATTTAGATCCAGCGTTTAAAGAGCTTGCTATGACCTTGCCAGCTGAGGCATATTTATATGAGCAATGTGCAAGCGTTGACCCACAAAATATTTACAGTGCACGCCGCGCTTTCCGTCATGCCATCGCAACTGAGTTGCGCATGGAGTGGGCTGCTTTATATCAACAAATGCAAACGCCTGGCGACTTTAGTCCGGATGGCGTAAGCGCTGGTAAACGAGCCCTGAAAAACTTGGCATTAAGCATGTTGCTCGATGCCGATGTGGCAATCTGGTCAGCAATGGCAGTAAATCAATATCAAAATGCCAACAATATGACAGATCGTTATGCCGCATTGTCTGGATTGGTGGTGAATGGATCCAAGCAAGCTGGCATCTGTTTGCGAGATTTTTATACTCGCTTTACCGACGATGCATTAGTGATCGATAAATGGTTTGCGCTACAAGCAAGTCGTCCGCCTATTGCAGGCGTAGAGCCTGCTTTAGTGGATGTCATGCGATTACGGGAGCATGAGGCTTTCAAATTAAATAATCCCAATCGAGTTCGTAGCGTAATTCATGCATTCTGCATGGGTAACCCTGCTAGTTTTCATCAAGCCGATGGTAGTGGTTATGCATTTTGGGCCGATGCGGTTTTGACTCTTGACCCCATTAATCCGCAGGTGGCAGCCAGGTTAGCCCGCGGTTTAGACCGCTGGCGCTTGTTTGCAGAGCCTTATCAAAGCAAAATGCATGCCGCTTTAGAAAAAGTGGCTGCTAGCAAAACCTTATCAGCGGATGTACGAGAGGTCATTTCCAAGGCCTTGGCTAGTTAAGCCCCTTTACTTTTTAATAACAGGGCAAAATAGAGTCCATTGCAAGCTATAGCAATCCGAACGGAGAACTTTTTTGAACGCATCAACCAACTCAAATATCCAATTTAAACATTACCTTGAGACTTCCAAGGTGAAGGGCTTAGCTATTCCGGCAGGTTTGCAGCAGTTGCTACTCGCTGTGGCTGACACCTGCACCACCTTAAGTCATGAAGTTGCTCAAGGTGCGCTGATTGGATTGTTGGGTTCTGCTGGTACTGGTAATGTGCAGGGTGAGGTTCAGCAAAAGCTTGACATCATTGCAAACGACCTCCTGATTGAAGGTGTGCAAGCTTGCAAATCATTGGCAGGTTTAGCATCTGAAGAAATGGAGTTGCCTGTGGCAGTGCAGGGTACTGGTGATTATTTGCTCTTATTTGATCCACTTGATGGCTCTTCCAATATTGATGTCAATGTTTCTATTGGGACTATTTTTTCAATCCTGAAAAAACAAGATCCAACCGCGCCTTTGCAAACAGCTGATTTCTTATTATCTGGGCGCCATCAGGTGGCGGCTGGTTATGTTGTTTATGGCCCTCAGACGACCATGGCACTGACATTGGGCGATGGTGTTGTGATGTTTACCTTGAATAAGGATACTGGCCAGTTTGTATTAATCAAGCATGCAGTACAAATTTCTCCGGCAACTAAAGAGTTCGCTATCAATATGTCGAACATGCGTCATTGGGCCGAGCCAGTGCGTCGTTATGTAGAAGAATGCCTTGCTGGAGTAAGTGGTGAGCGTGATAAAGACTTCAATATGCGTTGGATTGCTTCAATGGTGGCAGATGTTCATCGAGTACTTTCTCGTGGCGGTATTTTTATGTACCCTTGGGATCAACGTGAACCGCACAAGCCAGGTAAGCTGCGTTTAATGTACGAAGCTAATCCAATGAGTTTTCTAGTGGAGCAGGCCGGTGGTGCCTCTACTAATGGTGAGCATTTGATTATGGACTTGCAGCCAAGCGATTTGCATGAGCGCGTATCTGTCATGCTTGGCTCCAAGGATGAGATTGAGCGTTTACAGCGCTATCACGCTAAAGTCTAGGGATCATTTTCAGACGCAAAATGTTGGAAATTAGAAAGCCCAATCAATGATTGGGCTTTTTCTTATGCACAAGACAAACTAGGCTTGTACTTTTTCCTTCAGATAGGCTAAAGACTCTTCAACTTGGTCAATCAAGATTAAGCAAATATCACCTTCCTCTAAGTCATTCAGGGCAGTGTCAATTGCCAAGAATTCGCCATAAATCTCCTTGACTTGTTTTGCCTTGCTGGCACCAACTAAGCCTTCTTGAAGCAGTTTTAATACTTCACCATCTTCACGTCCGCGTTGGCATTGATCTTGATACAAAATCACGTTGTCAAAGGCATTGCCCAAGATGCGCGTGAGATCGCGAATATCTTCATCACGACGATCGCCTGCACCGCTGATCACGACATGACTCTTTTTGGGTTTAAGAGCTTGTACAGCGCTTGCTAGAGCACGCATGGCATCGGGGTTGTGTCCATAGTCGGCGATGACTGTTGCGCCCTTATGCTTAAACTGGTTAAAGCGACCAGGTACTGCATTGGCAGTACTTTCAAATGTATTCAAGCCTCTGGCAATTTTTTCCGCATCCAAACCTAGTGCCCAAGCAGCGCCAATAGATGCCATGGTATTTTCAATCTGGAAGCCCAGTACACCATTTTGCGTTAAAGGTATTTCGCTGACAGGGAAGCGGAAAAGAACCCGTGATCCTTTTGATGCCACGATGTAAGTGCCATCAAAGTAGATCACTTTTTTGTTCTTAGCCCGATGTGCGGCAATGACGGGGTGGTGTTGGTCTTGGGCAAAGAAGATAACGCGACCAGTGCAAACGTCACCCATTTTGACAACCATCGGGTCAGTTGCATTTAGAACCGCTGCCCCAGTAGGCGCAACGTTTTGCACAATGACGCGTTTGAGAATCGCCAGATCTTCGACACTGGTGATGTAGTTCAAGCCAAGGTGATCACCTTCACCAATATTGGTAACCACTGCCACTTCGCAGCGATCAAATCCTAGGCCTTCACGCAGCATTCCGCCACGCGCTGTTTCAAGAACAGCTGCATCGGTATCGGGATGCATCAATACATTTCTGGCGCTGCGTGGTCCACTGCAGTCGCCAGAATCAATTAAGTGATTATTGATGTAGACGCCGTCGGTGGTGGTCATGCCAACACGTAAGCCAGTTTCATTTAATAAATGGGCAATTAAGCGCACGGTAGTGGTTTTACCGTTAGTGCCTGTCACAGCCACCACTGGAATGCGACCATCATCATCCAGAGGGAACATCATATTAATAATATCTTCACCGACAGCACGGCTTTTGCCGTATGAGGGTTTAAGATGCATTCTTAGGCCAGGGGCAGCATTGACTTCAACAATCCCGCCGCCTTGGGATTCCAGGGGTTTATAAATGGCCTCACAAAGAATATCCACTCCAGCAATATCTAAACCAATCATTTGTGCTGCAGCAATTGCGCTTGCTGCTACATCGGGATGCACATCATCGGTTACATCTGTCGCGGTCCCGCCAGTGCTGAGGTTCGCGTTGTTGCGTAACAAGACGCGTTCACCTGTTTTGGGAACGTAGTCAGGGGTGAGATTTAGGCCAGCAAGATGAGCAAGTGCAATGTCATCAAAACGAATCTTGGTTAGCGCAGTTGCATGACCATCGCCACGCAATGGATTTTTGTTTTCAATTTCAACTAATTGCGCAATGGTGTGGGTGCCATCGCCAACTACTTGAGCAGGCTCGCGTCGGGCTGCTGCAGCCAAGCGATTACCAACAACCAGTAGACGGTAGTCGGCGCCTGGCAGGTAGCGTTCAACAATCGTTTCCTGTCCAAATGCTTGCGTAACAATAAAGCCAGCGCGTACCTCTTCTTCGGTTTGAATGTTGGCTACCACCCCTTTACCCTGATTGCCATCTTTTGGTTTGAGCACAATTGGCCCGCCAATTTTTTGGGCTGCTCTCCAAGCATCGTCGGCATTAGTAACCACTTCACCAATCGGCACAGATACCCCTGCGGCTGCCAGTAAATTTTTAGTTAACTCTTTATCTTGTGCGATGGCTTCTGCAATCGCACTGGTATTGCTGGTCTCCGCAGCCTGTATACGTTTTTGTTTGCTACCCCAGCCAAACTGCACCATGCTGCCTTCAGTCATACGGCGGAAGGGGATGTTGCGCTGAACTGCAGCATCCACAATAGAGCCGGTGCTAGGGCCGAGACGAACATCTTCATACAAGGCTTCAAGTTCTGAGAGTGCAGCGGCTAAATCAAATGGGGCATTATTTAAGGTTGCCTGAATTAATGCAAAGGCAAAATCAAATGCCATGCGCCCAACAAGTTCCTCGATATATTCGACAACAACTTGATAGACGCCTGTTTCTACAGTTTGCACTGTTCTACTAAAGGTCACTGGACAGCCTGCTTGTGCCTGCAATCCTAAAGCAGCGTGCTCAAGAGCGTGTGCCAAAGAAAGCACCTCACCATGACCTCCGCGACGCATGCTTCCAAGCTGCGGAAAGCGTTCGCGAATCTTGGTTTCAAATTGGGGAATGAGGTCAATGGAGCGCTCGTTAGCATCGCAAGCAACAATTGCCTCTAAGGAAGTGTGGCGACTCCATAAGTTTGGACCGCGCAACATGCGGATACGGGTGATTTCCAATTAAGCCCCTACTGAATGCTGGGATGCGAAACAAACGTTTCTGCACCAGCCTCTATAACGTTGAATGGGATATCTAGCGCCCAAGCTGCTGCCATTGCAGCAGCTAAATTGATGGCATTCCAAGGTGTACTTGCATTGGGTACTAGGTGTTTTGGCACAGGAATTGCTTTTTGGGTGTGCTTACCTAAGTTCAAGGCAATTTGCTGTTTGCCGGCAATCACGGCTCGCCCACCATTTTGAAGATGTACTTTTACAATTTCAGACTCGGGATCTTGGGTGAAATAAATCACTTCACCATCGGATAGTTCAGCCATTTTTGCCACCATTGGATCGTCGGCATTGAGCACTGCCACCCCTGTTGGTAGGACGACATCGACCTGGGTACGCACAACGCTAAACACCTGGTCTTCATCATAGATGGCATATTCAGGAAAATTGGCCTTGGGATCCACATTCAAAACCACGCCAACCTGACAACGATCGTAAGCCAAACCTTCAATCAGCATGGAGAGGTGATTATTTTCAATCACAGCGGCTTCAACAGAACGATTTAACAAGGTGCGACGCGCATTTTCCCAATTGGCGGCATCACTTTTTTGAATAGCGCGCTGCCCAAAGAAAAGACCTTTACTGCATGCAAGACCAACATATAGATTAGTCAGGCGTAAAAAGTGTGCAATCATTTCTGCAACAGAAGTTTTGCCGCGCTCACCACAGATACCAATTACTGGAATGCGACAATCACTTCCAGGCGGGAAGAGGTGATCGGCAATTTCTTTACCAACAGGCTGGGGTTTGCCGCTAGCAGGCTTTAGATGCATCAGTAATCCTGGGCCTGCATTCACTTCAACAATCGCCGCATTTTGTTCTTCGAGCGGCCTGCCAATATCTTGCGCTACTAAATCCACGCCAGCAATTTCTAAGCCAACCACGCGGGCTGCTAAAGCAACTTGTCGTGCAACTTCTGGATGTATCGCGTCTGTGACATCAAAGGCAACATTGCCATTGCTCTGAATCAAGACTTTTTGGTCAAGGCTGGGGATGCTATCGCCGGTTAATTGTTGGCGCGCCAATTCCAGTTCAACTGCCGAGTCAATTCGGACTGGATTGAGCGGATGTTCTTCGGCAGTGCCACGCCTAGGATCTGAATTGATTTGGGATTGAATCAGTTCACGAACAGTATGTTGGCCATCGCCGGTGACCCAAACCGTTTCACCTTTAGCGGCTGCTACTACTTTATTGCCTACAACGAGTAGGCGGTGCTCGTCGCCCAGAATATGGCGCTCCACCAATACTTCACTGCCTTCATCGATGGCAACGGCATACGCCGCTTGAATTTCTTGTTGGGTATACAGATTGATAAATACGCCACGACCATGGTTACCGTCGATTGGCTTGACCACCACCGGCAAGCCAATTTCTTGCGCGGCTTCCCAGGCGTCATCAGGGCTCGTTACTGTTCTGCCTTCTGGAGTAGGGACACCAGCACTCGATAAAAGACTTTTGGTTAAGTCTTTATCCCGGGAGATGGTTTCGGCAATAGCGCTTGTTTGGTCGGTCTCGGCGGTCCAAATGCGACGCTGCTTTGCACCATAACCTAGTTGTACAAGATTACCTTCAGACAGGCGAATAGATGGGATACCTCGTTCTTCGGCTGCGTTGACAATACAAGCGGTGCTAGGGCCTAGTAACAAGTCATCACCCAGTTCACGTAGATTTTCAATAATAGTTTGAACTTCTGCGACTGGATCTTTGGTGTCTTGGGCTAGCGCAAGATAAAGATCTCTTGCATATTTCAGGGCAGTGAGGGTGACCTCTTCATTAATCGCGCTCACCATGACTTTGTAGACTCCGCGGCGATCACCATCTCGCGCTTTGCCAAATCCACCTGGAATCCCTGCGAGATTTTGTAGCTCAAGGGTGAGGTGCTCCAAAATATGGGCAGGCCACGTGCCTTCTTCAACGCGCTTTAGAAATCCGCCGGCCTCACCATAGCTGCAGCGATGCTCCTGTAGGCTTGGTAGGGCCTTAATGAGACGCTCATAAAAGCCGGGAATGAGGTTGGATGGGTAATCTTCCAAATCCCCAATATCGAGCCAAACCTCAATAATGGGGTGGTAGGTCCACATATTCGGGCCGCGGAGATGCTTGACGCTCAAGATCTCAATGGTTTTATCTAGTAATTGGGGCATAAACGGCGATGCGGTGAGGGCCACTTAAAGAGGGGCTCTCGGACTATCTCTCTGTCTCTAGTTGTTATTGAAAATCCACAAATTTAGCAAAAATACATAAAAAGCCTTACTTTCGTAATTTAACGGCTTTCTGGCTCAAAAAGTTGACATTGTTAATAAATCGAAAAAACTAGCCTCAACTATACTTTTAGTATTAATGAAGCCAGAAATTACTCCCATCACTTCGCCACTGCCTGCTGATTGGCTAGATCTTTTAAGCTCGATACCATCCATAGCGCTTGACCCTGGGGCTTTGATTGCCTGGGTTGAGTTGGATTTAGATGATGACTTGCGCTTTAAGAAAAGCCTCCTTTTGCTGACCAAGCAAAGTCTTATTTGGACAAACGGCACGCTTCATGAAACTTGGCCGATTCAAGTGGAAGCTCACCTTTCCCATGGGGATCATGCTGGCGTAGGGCATTTGAAGCTGGAGTTGACTAATAAATTATTACGTATTTGGTATTTCACGCTGGCGGTCAATCCTCAAATTCTGCGTTTGCAATCGGCCTATAGGCAATTAGCAGCCGGAAGCGAGCCCAATCAGGGTGCCCCGGAGGCGAATGAGTACGATAAGCAGGTCTGCCCGGTTTGCCTGAATGCAAAGCCAGCCAACTCGGATGCATGCTCGACCTGTGAGCCCGAGGATGACAAACCACCATCCACTTGGACCTTGTTTAAGTTATGGCGTTTTGCACGTCCATACAAAAAGCAGTTGCTCTTGGGTTTTATTCTTACACTGCTCTCCACTGGGGCGACTCTAATACCGCCTTACCTCACGATGCCTTTAATGGATCATGTCTTGATTCCTTATGAGCGTGGCAACCCCATTGATTTCCATTTGGCTAGCCTCTATTTGTTGGCCTTATTTGGCGCATCTCTTGTTGCATGGGGCTTAGGTTGGTGGAAGACTTACCTTTTGGCTTTGGTGAGCGAGCGGATTGGTGCAGATTTGCGTAACACCACCTTTGAGCATTTACTCAAGCTATCTTTGGAGTACTTCGGGGGCAAGAGGACGGGGGACTTGATTGCACGGATCGGCGCAGAAACCGATCGTATATGTGTGTTTCTCTCTCTCTACGCTTTGGACTTCGCCACAGATGTGTTGATGATCACCATGACGGCAGCCATTCTGGTGTCTATTGATCCCTTGCTTGCTTTGGTTACCTTGGCTCCATTGCCTTTTATTGTCTGGATGATCCACATCGTCCGTGACAAGCTGCGCTTCGGTTTTGAGAAGATCGATCGTATTTGGTCAGAGGTCACCAATATCTTGGCTGATACTATTCCCGGAATTCGGGTGGTGAAGGCCTTTGCTCAGGAAGATCGAGAGCTGAAGCGTTTTGTCGATTCCAATAAGCACAATCTACAAATTAATGACCGCGTGAACCGCGTGTGGGGATTGTTCTCGCCAACTGTCACGCTACTGACTGAAACTGGTTTATTGGTGGTGTGGGGCTTTGGCATTTGGCAGGTTGCTCACCGTCACATTACGGTGGGCGTATTAATTGCTTTCTTAGCTTATATCGGCCGCTTTTATATTCGCCTTGACTCAATGAGTCGGATTGTTTCGCATACGCAAAAAGCGGCAGCAGGGGCGAAACGTATTTTTGATATTTTGGATCACGTATCGAGTGTGCCCGAGCCTATCAACCCAGCGCCCTTAGGTGAGGTTAAAGGGCGTATCTCATTGCGCGGTGTGGGTTTCCGATACGGTAATCGCGCGGTTTCAAAAGGGATTGATTTAGATATTGCCCCTGGTGAAATGATTGGTTTGGTTGGGCATAGTGGATCGGGCAAGAGCACTTTAGTTAATTTAATCTGTCGCTTTTATGATGTGAGTTCTGGCGCTATTTGTTTGGATGATCGAGATATTCGTAGTATCGGAATTGCTGATTACCGCAAACGAATTGGCCTTGTATTGCAAGAACCCTTTTTATTCTTTGGAACGATTGCTGAGAATATTGCCTATGGCAAACCCAGCGCGACTCGCGAAGAAATCATCGAGGCTGCTCGTGCTGCCCATGCCCATGAATTTATTTTGCGCCTGCCTTTGGGTTACGACTCATTAGTAGGTGAGCGTGGCCAATCACTCTCTGGTGGTGAGCGTCAGCGCATCTCCATTGCCAGGGCTCTGCTGATCAATCCAAGTATTTTGATTTTGGATGAAGCAACTTCCTCGGTGGATACAACTACTGAGAAAGAAATTCAGCGAGCTTTAGATAATTTGGTTAAAGGCCGAACAACTATTGCGATTGCCCATCGTTTATCTACTTTGCGCAAAGCCGATCGCCTAGTGGTTTTAGATAAAGGTGAGATTGTCGAGATAGGCTCGCATGATGAGTTAATGGAAGCCAAGGGCGCTTATTACGCACTCTATCAAGCCCAGCTCAGGCATGCTGCAGAATTGGTTGAGGGTGGCGCTATTGGTGAAAGTCTGGAAGAGCATGGTGAAGAAGCTTTAGAGGTGATTGCCAAAGAGACTGGGGGTGGGGTGTGAGTCAGCGACTAGAACGCGATACCTTGGGACGCCTAGTATTTAAGGATCCCAATGGCAAGATGCATACTGGTGTTTATCCAGTGAGAGCATTTCCTATTACAGCCCCTGCGGCAGGTTTGTCGATCATGGATCAATCGGGTAAAGAGTTATGGTGGTATGCATCCATTGCCGCTATTCCAGAGTCTGAGCTCGCTCTGATTGAAGAAGAAATGACAGCGCGTGAATTTATGCCAGTCATTGAAAAAATTATCCAAGTCTCCACTTTTGCTACTCCAAGTATTTGGGATATTGAGACTGATAAAGGACCAACTCGGATTCGCTTAAAAGGTGAAGAAGATATTCGTCGTATTGCGGGCAACACACTCTTAATTGCCGACTCCAATGGCCTGCAGTTCCTCATTAAAGATTCAACAGCGCTAGATAAAAACAGCAAAAAATTACTCGATCGCTTCCGCTAAAATAAATGAGCGCCGCTTTAGCTCAGTTGGTAGAGCAGTTCATTCGTAATGAAAAGGTCGCCAGTTCGATTCCGGCAAGCGGCACCAACGCTACTTGTTTTTTAGATTTCGATATGTGCGCGTAAGCCATAAAAATTGACTGGCCCACGCGCAGAGTTATAGGCTGGATTGGTAATGTGTTGGTAGTCGGCTGAAATATAAAGGTTTTTATAAACCTGCGCGCTGTAGTAAGTTTCAATAACTTGTTCTCTTTTATAGCTTAATGCGCTATCACCGATAAACATCGTATAGCCACCTTGCTGAAGATAGCTAATTTCTGAAGCTGAGATTCCATTGATTGCATATCCAAGCCCAATAGTGTCATTTGGCCTGCTCCAGTTGCTACCCTTCAGAGTTGTACCAAAAGATAGGGAGCTGCTGACATCAAGAGTTTGTGTTTCTGTTTGACCATTATTCCAACTCCATCTGGCAAACAATCCCAAATCTTCGTTGACGGCTTGTTCGATATTTAAGCCATAACCCCACATGTTTTGCTCACTAAATCGAGCCGTGAGAATATTGGGAGTGAGGCCTAGCTGATAACCCTGGTTAATCGCGTTTTGATAGCTTGCCATGAATGCGCGTTGTTGAAAGAACAGGCCTCTTACTGCGCCAGGTTGACCCCAGAGTTTATGTTGATGTGTTAGTTCAACCTGATTGGTGTAGTCTTGAGTAAGGGAGTAATTGAGTTCCATGGTATTGGGAGTGGTTGGGACTGCAAGGCGGGCTGCCCTTAGGGTCCAATCTCCCTGGTACCATTCTCCAACGACACCATATGTAAAGCCTTTGGCATCGGCTGCATATCCATAGGCAGCCATCGAAAATAAAGCAAAATTCTGAAATTGCGTTCTTGGATCGTGACTGTATTTATTTTGGTCAAAGAAATCCAATGAAGCAAATTTTCCATAAGAAACCACAAGACGATTTGAATCTACTGGGCCAGCCAATTGGTTTGGCCCATCTTCAATATGCTCTCGTTCGCCACCTAGACCAATTGTTTGTCGAATAAATGCTCGTGCACTGTAATAGGTGGGTGGAATATACGAACCCTTTTGTAATTCACCATTCTGAAAAGCACCCAATCCAACTAGTGATCCACCAAAAGGGGTGCCTTCAAACATTTCGGGGTTGTAATAAAACTCGCCGCCTTCCCAGAGTCTTCCGCCTAAAAAAGCAGTTGCACTCCATGTGAAGCTGTCATTGCCACTACCTTCGGTCTTATTTAAGAGGCTATTTTGGCCATAGTAGGGTGAGTTGAAGTTATTTTTCTGCCCAATGATGTAGGTTGACTGCGCATGAATGCTCCATTGCTCAGGTGGATCATCGACTGGATTGAATTGGGCTAATACAGTTGGGCTGGAGCGAACTGGTGCTTCAGCCAAGAGCGTTAGTGGATTGACCTGATTGGATTGCGAGTGAACCAAGGTGGGTGCAAGTAAAGACAAAGTCATGCCGATCGACTGCAGTCTTATGTTGCCTAGGATTCGACGCGCCAACATCACTCTGACAAAGCCTTAATCTAAATGAGAATGATTGCTATTATACGTACTAAATAGTAATCATTCTCATTTAAATACAGAATTCACCGGGTATTTACGAGAAAATGGTTATTAAACCCCTGATATCGAATCTTATTAGGGTTATACTCTAGGTACTAACCCTTAAGGAGATTCAAATGACTCAGTTATTGAATATGTTTAACCAGATTTTTTCTGACAGCAAAGTAGCCAAGGCGAAACAAGCGCGTCATTATGATTTTGATGGCGCATATCGCGGCATGTAATCCGTAACACGGCTTTAAAAAAAGAACCGCCTTCGGGCGGTTTTTCTTTGCCCACTTTTAGGGGGGCATTTAGGGTAAGCACGAGTTGGTAGGGTGAAATATCCAGGCTCAAAGCTATTACTATCGATCTTTATTAGTGCTTGATAGCATCTGCACTCAAGGGTTATCACTAGTAATGCAATTAATCAATTCTTGATGTCTATCAAGATGTTAATCGCCAGAATATTCAAAAATCACGCATGCCATTTTTATGGCGATCAATGAATATAAAAGAAGAAATTGAGGAGACACCAAATCGTGACTAAACCTTGGCATAACCGTTGGATGCAATTGATTTTCGGAATCATTTGTATGGGCTTGGTTGCTAACTTGCAATATGCGTGGACATTGTTTGTAAACCCGATTCAAGTGAAAACTGGCTGGGCTTTATCGGCTATTCAACTTTCTTTCTCCATTTTTATTGTGGTGGAAACTTGGTTGGTGCCCGTTGAAGGTTGGATGGTTGATAAGTTTGGCCCACGCTTCGTGATTTTGATTGGTGCTGTATTTGCAGCAGCGGGTTGGGTTATTGATAGCTATGCCACTTCTATTGAAATGCTCTATGTGGCCGCAGTGATTGCTGGTATTGGCGCAGGCTGCGTTTACGGCACTTGCGTTGGTAATGCCTTGAAGTGGTTCCCAGATAAGCGTGGCTTGGCTGCCGGCCTCACGGCTGCAGGCTTTGGTGCAGGCGCTGCCATTACCGTGATTCCAATTGGCAATATGATTTTGAGTGCTGGCTACGAGCAGGCTTTCTTATTCTTTGGGCTTGCACAAGGCGGTTTAATTTTCTTGTTGGCTTTATTGATGGTCAAACCAACCCCTCCAGTAGGGGTGCAGGCTGCTCCGCGGATTGTTACAACTAAGGTGGATTACACATCGGGTCAGATGATTCGCAAACCTTTGTTCTGGTTGATCTACGCGATTTTTGTAGTGGTAGCTGCTGGCGGCTTGATGGTGACTGCGCAAATTGGCCCAATTGCTAAAGACTACGGCTTAGCTACTCTGCCAATGTCTTTCTTTGGCGCAACTTTGCCCCTCCTAACAATGACTCTGTCTATTGATAACCTATGTAATGGCTTTACTCGTCCATTGTGCGGCTTTATTTCTGATCGCTTCGGTCGTGAAAACACCATGTTCTTTGTATTTGCCGGCGAAGGTCTAGCCATGTTGGGCTTAATGCACTTTGGCCGTGACCCAATTGCCTTCATGACTTTTGCTGCACTCATTTTCTTGTTCTGGGGTGAGATTTTCTCGATCTTCCCAGCAATCTGCGCTGATACATTTGGGGTCAAAAATGCCGCAAGTAATGCGGGCACCTTGTATACCGCCAAGGGTACAGCATCATTGTTAGTGCCGCTAGCCTCGGTACTGTCGGCTGGTGGTAACTGGAGCTTTGTGCTGGTTGCTGGCGCCATTGTGACCGTGACCGCGGCATTTAGCGCTAAATTTATCTTGGCACCGTATCGTAA
Source organism: Polynucleobacter sphagniphilus (assembly GCF_029892205.1). Classification (NCBI taxonomy): domain Bacteria; kingdom Pseudomonadati; phylum Pseudomonadota; class Betaproteobacteria; order Burkholderiales; family Burkholderiaceae; genus Polynucleobacter; species Polynucleobacter sphagniphilus. The sequence goes on along the minus strand of NZ_JARXVX010000002.1, from coordinate 158,416 downwards.
GCGTTTTATTGAAAGCGCTAACCGAAACGCTGCTTAAGCAAGGCGCATAAGCAAGCAAAAGGGGTCCTTGGACCCCTTTTTCTATTGCAAAGTGACAAGGCAATTCAGATAAAATAGCCCCAATATGAAATTAAGGAATCGCAAACTCATTCACTGGATCGCAGCAGCTTCGATCGTAATGAGTGCGCTCGCGCCAGTGGTTTCTCAAGCAATTTCCGCTGGGCAGGGCATCTCTATGGAGATTTGTTCTGTTGATGGCACAAAGATGATTCAGTTGCAGCAGGATGGCTCCCCGCAAATGGATCAACATAGCCAGACTTGCCCCTACTGCATTACACATGCGAGCATTCCACCGGCATTTAATACCAATCTGAAATTTGCAGCACCGCATTCATTTGCCTTGCTTCCCCTGCTTTACTATCAATCTCCTCAACCACTCTTTACTTGGTTCACGCCGCCTTCGGCAGCGCCACCAGCAAGCACCTAATCAATCGCTATTAGGGCATAGCCTCGCTATGTATTTGGCAAGTAATTGCCGCTGTTTTGTTGGATCTACAAATGAAATTGAATAAATTAGCCTTAGCCGCAGCTTTGGCGCTGCCAGCATCTTCAGTCTTGGCTTGTGCCAGTTGTGGGTGTAGTTTGAATACCGATATCGGAACACAAGGTATGGGTATGTCGGGTGGATGGACTTTAGATGTGCGTTATGACACCTTAAATCAAAATAAACTGTGGGCTGGCACCAAAAGCATTTCTCAGAATGGTGTTAACGCTGCTAGTCCGAGTGCTGAGGTGGAAAACTTTACCCAAAATAATTACCTCACAGCATCCTTAGATTACAACGATGGTGAAAAGTGGGGCGTAACAACGATATTGCCCTACATCATGAGAACCCACAGCACTTTTGGATCTGATGATGGTATTTCAGGCCCTACTAACGCTAGTAATCCCTCATCTAATGCTTACTTGTCTCAAGCCTCAGGTATTGGCGATATGAAAATTATTGGCCGTTATTTTGGATTTGCCGAAGAGAAAGATTGGGGTTTCCAGTTTGGTGTGAAGTTACCAACCGGTAATAACTCGCAAACGGTAGTCAATAACGGCGGATCACTGCAAGGTGTTGATCCAGGGCTGCAATTGGGTACTGGATCAACCGATGTGATTATTGGCGCTTATAAATTTGGCTTCATACCCGCGACAGAAGATTGGGGGTACTTCGCCAATATTCAATATCAAGCTACCGTCAAGCCGACAGATGTTCCCGTCACAATTGCCACACTCAATGCGCAGAATGGTGTGGGCTCCTCTTATCGCCCGGGTAATGCTGCCAACTTAAATCTGGGTGTGAACTACCAAGGTTTTGAAAAGTTGGTACCAACCCTGCAGTTGAATATGCTTAATAAGAAAGTAGATAGTGGAACAGCAGCCGATACCTTGTCTACGGGGGGCGTATTGGCTTACATCACTCCAGGTGCTCTGTATAACGTGACAGATACAACGCAGTTATATGTGAACGTGCAACTACCTATTTATCAAAATGTAAATGGTTTTCAGTTGGTACCTAGCTTTGTTGCGTCAGTAGGTATGAGGGTGCATTTCTAGGGCTTACTTGGAGAGTAATGGTGTAACGACTTCATCAAGGACTTTGTTGTCTAAAGTGGGGTCACCAGTTAAACCATTCTTTCTGAGAAAGCCTTGTTTATCGATCACGAAGGTGCTCGGGATGCGCCAGATTCTGCCGTAGCCCGAGTAATTCATTTGTTTTTTCTCCGCAAAGAGGAAGTTGTAGCCATGCATCATATGCTTGGCTTGCTCTAATTCAGAGGGTTTGTCCATGCTAATTGCAAGCACCTCTAATCCTTTGGATTTATTTTTTTCAAGGTAAGCTTCCATGAGTGGCATTTCTTCTTGGCAGGGCTCACACCAACTTGCCCAAAAGTGCACCAAAACCACTTTACCTTTATTGGCTTCAAGCGAGAAGGGCTTGCCATTCATGAGCGTACCTTCTATATTGGGTGCAGCTTGCCCAACTTGCAGTTCTGCAAATGCCTTGCTACAGCAGCAGGCTAAGAGCAAGAGAAAAAGAATGGCGCGGTATTTAGGCATTACAAGTAGTATTTCATTAATTTCAAACACAAGGGAATGGTAATGATAAAGAAAAATTGGATGGGCACTATGAGTCGCCTCATTTTGTGCGTAGCAGCTGGAGTAAGCCTGAGCGGAGGAGCCCATGCTCAGGATGCTAAAGCGGGCAATATTCAAATTACCAATGCTTATACACGCGCAACCGTTCCCGGTCAGCAGGTAGCGGGTGGATTTATGAAGATTGAAAATGCCGGCGCAGCTGATCAATTACTTTCAGTAAGCTCACCAGTTGCTGGTGAGGTTCAACTGCATGAAATGGCGATGGATGGCACAGTGATGAAAATGCGTCAGGTTAAAGATATTGCAGTGCCTGCCAATGGTTCGGTTGAGCTAAAGCCAGGTGGTTTGCATTTAATGTTTATGAACATTAAAGCCCCACTTTCTGCAGGTGAAACAGTTCCAGTCAAACTCAAGTTTGCTAAAGCGGGTGAAGTGGAATTGAAAATGCCCGTCAATGCCATGGGCGGTAGCATGCATATGCATTGATTCTCAAATGAAGAATGCTTGAAATTCAAAGCCCCTCCAATGAGGGGCTTTCTTTTGCTACTTAGGCTAAATGCATCTCCAAGATTTGCGCAAGATGTAAAGCTTGTCTTGAGGCGCCATCTTTAATTTGATGTCTACAGCTCGAGCCATCTGCAACTAGTAAGGCGTCCGGCGCCTTTTCAATGGCGGGCAGTAATTGCAGTCCCGCCATTTGCATCGACACATCCATGTGTTCACTCTCATAACCAAAACTTCCTGCCATTCCACAGCAAGATGTTTCTATGAGTTCGGGCTTGGCATTCGGAATCAGTTTGAGTAAATCCATCATGGGTTTGACAACATCAAATGACTTTTGATGGCAGTGGCCATGGATCAGAATGGGTTTGTTTGCAGGTTTGAGGTTTGGATTAAAGCGACCCGCTTTATTTTCTTGAGCCAGGAACTCTTCAAAGGTAAAGCTATTCTTGGCTAATAGGGATGCCTTATCACCTAGATCCATCACCAAAAATTCATCACGCAAACTCAAGATGCAAGAAGGTTCTAGCCCAATAATCGGAATTTGTTTATCGGCGAAGGGGTAAAGCGCATTTACAAGCTCGCGTGCAGATTCTTTAGCGCGATCTATCATGCCAGTTGCTAAATAGGTTCTGCCACAACAAAAATGGCCTTGTTCTTTTCTAGGGATGTATACGGTGTAGCCCGCTGCTTCTAATACGCGTACTGCCGAGTAAATATTTTCTGATTCAAAGGCACCATTAAAGGTATCGGCCCAAAGTACGACTGGCTTATTGGCATTGTTAAAGCTATGCAGGTCCACATGACCAAGATTGGATTGCCAAACAGTGTCCGTTCTCCAGGCTGGGAGACTACGTTTGGCGCTAATGCCGGTGAACTTTTCTAATACCTGAGCAAGTGCCTGTGAGTGATTGCGCAAATTAAATAAACCAGTCAAAACAGATGATTTAGAAATCACATGCAAATAGCTGGGTAAATACCCAATGAGCTTGTCGCGCAGAGTAAAACCATGTTTGCTTTTGTAATGGCTTAAAAACTCAATTTTCATTTTTGCCATATCAACGCCAGTGGGGCACTCGCGTTTGCAGCCCTTACAACTAACGCATAAATCCATTACCTCTTTGACGGCATCTCCTGTAAATGCATCAGGACCGAGTTGATTGCTCAGGGCTAGGCGCAATGTATTGGCGCGACCCCGCGTGACATGTTTTTCATCGCGTGTTACACGGTAACTTGGGCACATCGTACCCGCATCAAATTTGCGGCAATGACCATTGTTGTTGCACATCTCCGCGGCTTTAGCAAAACCCTCCGCTGCATCTTTTCCGGTTCCAGGTGCCGAGGTCTCTTCGGTAACCGCATTATTTTGAACATTCCATGCAGACCAATTGAGATTAGTCTTGAGCGGTGTCACTTTGTAATTGGGTGGAAAGCGAAAGAGGGTGCTGTCATCCATCTTTGGTGTGTTGACGATCTTTCCAGGATTAAATAGATTACCTGGATCAAAGGCATGTTTGATTTCTTTCAAGGCTTCATTGATCTTGGGCCCAAATTGCCACTGAATCCATTCGCCGCGGCAGATACCATCGCCATGCTCGCCACTGAATGCACCTTTATATTTGCGTACCAACTCTGAGGCTTCCTGAGCGATTTCACGCATCTTGCTAGCGCCATCGCGACGCATATCTAGAATAGGGCGGACATGCAGGGTGCCAACTGAAGCATGGGCGTACCAGGTGCCGCGTGTTTGGTGTTTGGCAAAGACTTCTGTAAGCGACTGGGTGTATTGCGCTAGGTGCTCTAAGGGAACGGCGCAATCTTCAATAAAGCTGACTGGTTTGCCATCACCTTTGAGGCTCATCATGATATTCAGGCCAGCCTTGCGCACCTCCCATAGATTCTTCTGGGCGCTGGGGTCTAGCATTTCTACTACTGAGCCAGGTAAGCCCAAATCAGCCATGAGCTCACCTAATTCTTTTACTTTTTTCTCCAGAGGAGCTAATTCATCACCTGAGAACTCTACCAGCAAGATGGCTTCTGGTGATTTTCCGCCCTGATCGATGAGCGCGGTTTCAATCGTTGATTTAAATGCAGGATTACTGCGGGAGAGATCGAGCATAGTGCGATCCACTAACTCAACTGCACTTGGTCCCAGCTTGACGATATGCTGGGCCGAGTCCATGGCTTTATAAAAACTCGTAAAGTTCACTACACCCAGTGTTTTATGTTTTGGTAGTGGGGCTAGCTGAAGTTTGAGCTTATTGAAGTAGGCGAGCGTACCCTCGCTACCAACTAGCAAATGGGAGAGATTGACCTTGCCATCATTGGTATAGGGGCGCTCACTTTGATTATTAAAGATATCGAGGTTATATCCAGCAACCCTGCGCATGACTTTTGGCCACATTGCTTCAATTTCAGCTTGATGCTGTACTGCTAAAGACTGAACAAATTGGCCCAGCTCCAATGCCTTTCCTTTGGCATCTTGCATTAAGCCAAATTGGGTTAATTGCCCATCTGCCAGCCACGCATCGATTCCTAAGACGTTATGCACCATGTTGCCGTAAGCAATCGAGCGGCTGCCGCAAGAGTTATTGCCTGCCATGCCACCAATCGTTGCCTGCCCTGCAGTAGAAACATCTACCGGAAACCAAATTTGATGTTTTTTCAATTGGGCATTCAGGGTATCGAGCACCATGCCTGGTTCCACTTCAATGCTTAACTTTTCTAAATCTAGATTTTGACTATTTCTAAAGTATTTAGAGTTATCTATTACTAGAGCTGCACCAGTCGTTTGACCGCATTGGCTGGTGCCTCCACCTCTCGGCAAAATCGGCACACCCATCTCTCTAGCAATTTCAATCGCGGCGGCAATATCTGCAGCGGTTTTGGGGACAAAGACAGCCAAGGGCATCGTTTGATAAATCGATGCATCGGTGGCGTAACGTCCTAAATCGGCACGGTCAATCATGACCTCACCGCTGGTTTGCTTTTTAAGACGTTCGGCTAAGAAGTGGATTTCACTTGGCTTATTCATAGAATTATTTATTTAATGATTGAGGTTCTAATAAATTCAAAATGGCATTTTTTTTGTTCTCAAGATGCTGCATCAGGACCTTACGCATTCTTTGGCCATCAGCCGCCTTGAGTGCAGCAACCATTTCTTCATGCTCTAAAACAGCTTCATCCCACTTCGCTTGATCTTGGTTTGATCTAAAACGCAGAGCTTGTAGGCGGGCATTGACTTGAGCATAGGTATTGGCCAGTACTGGATTACCGGCCGCCAAATTAATGTGTTGATGGATTTGAGAGTTGAGTTTGTAGTAGCCCGACAAATCCTTGCGACTGTGGCAAGCTAGCATTTCATATTGAAGTGCCTCGATTTCACTTAAGGCTTCTTTGCTAATTCTTTTGGCAGCCAATTCACCTGAAAATCCCTCAAGCTCAGCCATCAACTCAAAAGAATGCAGTACATCTTCTTTTTTCAGTTGCAGTGCAATAGCGCCGCGATTGTTGATGAGTTCAACCAGGCCATCAGCAGCCAAGCGCCGAATGGCCTCTCGAATTGGGGTGCGTGAAACCGACAGGGTTTCTGCCAGTGCTCTTTCGTTTAATTTGCTTCCAGGTGCAATCTCACCCTCCACAATCATGGCCTTGAGCTGCAAGAAGGTTTGTTCATGCAGGTTAGGGGGTGTGCTTATTTGACTCAAAATCATGGTTTTAAGCTAAATTTTGTATACATTCTCGTATATTACAAAAATATGCCCTAAAAACCTAGTAATTATCACGTATTGACATTATATTTTTGTATGCAAAAATAAGAAAAATGAATTCACATCTGTCTTTTCACACTCTCATTCGAGGTTCCTATGCTTAAACTTGATTCCCATTCGGCTGGTCGACATTTCTTACATATTCCTGGCCCTAGTCCAGTGCCCGCCCGAGTGCTGCGCGCTATCAGCTATCAAACGATTGATCATCGTGGTCCGGAGTTTGGACAGCTTGGTTTAGCCATCCTAGAGAACATTAAAAAAATATTTAAAACGAAGAGCCCCGTCATTATTTATCCATCTTCTGGAACTGGTGCGTGGGAAGGTGCCTTAGTTAATACACTTTCACCGGGCGACTTGGTATTGATGTACGAGACAGGTCAATTTGCAACCCTGTGGAAGAAATTAGCTGACCGCCTCGGATTGAAAACGGAATTTATTGGCAAGCCAGGAGCAGAGGGCTGGAGATATGGCGTTGATGCTGCCAAGATTGAAGAGCGTCTTAAGGCAGATACTGCCCACGAAATCAAAGCGGTTTGCGTTGTCCATAATGAAACATCCACTGGTGTTACTTCTAACATCAAAGCAGTACGTCAGGCAATGGATGCTGCTAAGCATCCTGCCTTATTATTGGTTGACACTATCTCCGGTCTTGGTTCGGCCGATTACTGCCATGATGATTGGGGTGTTGATGTCACCATCAGTGGCTCCCAAAAAGGTCTGATGCTGCCACCTGGCATTGGGTTTAATGCTCTTTCCACAAAAGCAATTGAAGCGAGCAAAACTGCCAAGTTACCAAAAGCATTTTGGGCTTGGGATGAAATCCTAGAGTCTAATAAAACCGGTTACTGGCCAACTACGCCTTCAACGAATTTAATGTATGGCTTGCATGAAGCAATGGAAATGATTTTGGCTGAGGGCTTAGATCATGTTTTTGCCAGACATCAGCGCTTGGCAAAAGCATGTCGTGCTGCAGTTGAGGCCTGGGGTCTAGAGATTCAATGCCAAGACCCTGCGGTGTATTCACCAGTTTTAACTGGTGTGGTTACACCGGATGGTGTGGATGCTGATCAACTGAGAAAGTTGATTTTGGAGCGCTACAACTTATCTCTCGGCACTGGCCTGGGGAAGGTAAAAGGGCGTATGTTCCGCATTGGGCATTTAGGCGATTGCAATGAACTTTCATTATTGGCAGCCTTGAGTGGTTGCGAGATGGGTATGAAGGCCTTTGGTATCAAATTAAAAGGCAGCGGCGTAGTTGCTGCACAAGAGGTATTGCAGGATTAAAAAAAGTCTCACCCCCGCCAAAATGTGCTGGCGGGGTCATGAAAAATAACAGGAGACCTGCATGAAAAATATTCTCAGACTCAAACCAACTACGGTTGTGTTGGCGCTATTTTGTGCCATGTATTTTTTGACCTATATTGATCGCGTCAATGTTAGTTCAGCTGCTGCCGGATTTGGTACCGAGTTCAACTTAAGTAAAACCCAAATAGGCTTTGTCTTCTCAGCATTTGCTTATCCCTATTTGATTTTTCAGATTATTGGCGGATGGGTGAGTGATCGATTTGGGGCCAAGCGCACGCTAATTTATAGCGGCCTCATTTGGGCTTTGGCGACCATCCTAACCGGCTTTGCAGGCGGTTTAGTATCGCTAGTGGCGGCCCGCGTTTTGCTAGGTCTTGGGGAGGGCGCCACTTTTCCTGCGGCTACTTCTGCAATGGCCCGCTGGATTCCAAAAGAAAATCGCGGTTTTGCTCAAGGTATCACCCATGCGTTTGCGCGGGTGGGTAATGCAGTTGCTCCTGCACTCATTGTATTTATCTTGGTTGAATATGGCTGGAGATGGTCTTTCTACGCCTCAGGTCTTTTGAGTTTAGTTTGGGTCATTCTTTGGGCACTCTTTTTTACTGAGAACCCAGCAGATCATCCGCTGATTACGCCAGAGGAATTGGCCAAGAAGCCCGCCCCCAGAAAGATACAAAAAACACCTTGGAAGAGGCTGGCAAAAAGAATGGCCCCTGTAACAGTGGTGTACTTTTGTTATGGCTGGACGCTTTGGCTTTTCTTAAGCTGGATTCCGCAATATTTCTTGCATAGCTATAACTTGAAAATTTCCACCTCGGCACTCTTTGCATCTAGCGTATTTTTTGCCGGTGTAGTGGGCGATACCTTGGGTGGAATTATTAGCGATAAGATTTTGCGCAAGACCAATAATCTCAATGTAGCCCGCAGTTGGATGGTGGCTATTTGTATGACTTGCACCTTGTTATTCTTGTTACCCATCATGTTCACCCATGACATTACGATCTCAGTCCTCTCCTTAAGTTTTGGCTTTTTCTTTGCGGAGATGACGATTGGTCCAATGTGGGCTATTCCGATGGACATTGCCCCAGAGTTTTCTGGTACCGCAAGCGGCATGATGAATACGGGTTCAGCGCTAGCGGCGATTATTAGTCCGGTTGTATCAGGATTTTTGATTGATTGCTACGGAAGCTGGGAGCTGCCCTTTGTTGGGAGCATTATTTTGATGGCTGGCGGTGTGTTATTAACTTCGCGCATGAAGCCAAACGATCGATTTACTGCCTAGATGACATTTTTGCCATAAGAAAAAGCTCCTCAGTAATGCGAGGGGCTTTTTTAGTTATTGAGGTAGCACTTTACTAGTCCTGTCATCATGGTTATTATTGGATTAGCTGACTTACATGTAGCTACAAGCTTTATTATTTACTTCGTTTTGAAACAAATCTTCTTTAGAGTATTTGTCAGATGAATAAAAATCCCAAGATTCCCGAGATTCAGCAAAGTGCTTTTATTCAAGCTAGGGAGCAACTTGGCTTCAGCATTGCAGACCTTGCTGCTAAAGCCTGTCTTTCAGCAAGGCAAATAGAGCAGATTGAAAATGGTCATACCAGCTCATACTATGGTGCACAAAATAAATTCACTGCTGCAAAAAAAGTAGCCGCCATTTTAAAAATATCAGATCAAGATGCTTTTGAGGGGGTTGAGGCTGATCAATTAGAGTCTGCAGTACAAAGTGTTCAATCTGAGCCGACAAGCTCCACCCAGCTCGCTAAAAAAGAAAAGCAGGCGCATAGGATAGAAAAAGAAATTACCAATAAAGTGGAGAGTGTCAAATCAAGCAAGCGACTCATACTTTCCTTGAGTATCTGTGCCGGCTTGGTTTTTGCTGGAATTAATTTTTACAAAAATGCTTTTTCAGAAAAGACGGAAGAAGTGCAGCTTGCCAGCCAAGATCAAGCAGAGCCAGTTGCTAATCCGACTCCCGAGGTGAATGTACCCCAAGCAGCTGAGTCGGCTAGTGAAGCATGTCCTAGTGCTGATGCAGCAGTTTCCATCTATAAGTCAGAAAGCCCTCTTAAACCAGGGGATATGGTGTTTGTTCAATCGAAGACTGCTCAAGTAGTTTGTGTTGTTGACGCTACTGGTAAAACACAGAGCAAGGCGCTGGAGCAGGGCGCACGCGCCTCGTTTTATGGCAAGCCGCCGTTCAAAGTGTTGACCTCGGGCTTTAATCAGATAGAGCTCTATTTTCAGGGGGTAAAAGTGCGCCCTGACAATGTAGGTGGAAAAACAGTATTGCTGGAGGCGGCTGAGCTGGTGCAAGCCCAGCCCGGTAACTCAACTGATTCCCAATTCAGATAATGCTTTGAAAAATAAATAGGGCTTTACAGGGCTGAATCGTTCGTCTCGCCTGTGCGAATGCGAATCGCTTGCTCAATGGGGCTAACAAAAATCTTGCCGTCACCAATTTTTCCGGTATGAGCTGATTTGGTAATAGCTTCCAGGCAGGCTTCAACGAGCTCATCAGCCACCACTACCTCTACTTTGACCTTGGGCAAAAAGTCAACTACATATTCAGCGCCACGATACAGTTCGGTGTGGCCCTTTTGGCGGCCAAAGCCTTTGACTTCAGTCACTGTTAAGCCAGTGGCGCCTACTTCGGCCAATGCTTCACGAACTTCGTCCAATTTAAATGGCTTGATGATGGATGTAATGAGCTTCATTTAGTTCTCCTTAATGGCTTCATCATACCTAGAACTGGTGAGGGCAGGGTGATATCGTGAATTACGCTCTAAATTGGGAGGTAATTGGGTAGCGCCAATCACGCCCAAAAGCCCTGGTGGTAACGCGGACACCCGGTGGAGCTTGTCGACGCTTGTATTCATTGAGCTTAATGAGGCGAGTGACCTTCTCAACACTGTCGACATCAAATCCGGCGGCAATGATTTGCTCGATGGATTGGTTCTGCTCCATATAGCGCTCAACAATGCCATCGAGCACTTCATAAGAAGGTAGGCTATCTTGATCAGTTTGGTCGGGTCGCAATTCAGCAGAAGGGGCGCGAGTGAGAATGCGCTCTGGAATAACTGGGCTAATGCTATTGCGATATGCGCAGAGTCGGTAGACCAAGGTTTTGGCTATATCTTTAATGACAGCAAACCCGCCTGCCATATCGCCATAAAGCGTGCAGTAGCCGACGGCCATTTCACTTTTGTTGCCAGTGGTTAAAACCAAGCGACCTGTTTTATTCGATAACGCCATGAGCAAGGTGCCGCGAACGCGCGCTTGAATGTTTTCCTCAGTCGCATCAAGCTTCATGCCTTTGAATTGCGGCGCAAGGGCTTTCTCGAGCGCATCGACTGGTTCGCTAATGGGAATTTCATCATACTGAACACCGAGGTTCTTGGCGAGCTCGCTAGCATCAATCCACGAAATATCGGCGGTATAGCGAGAGGCCATCATTACAGCGCGTACTTTATCGGCACCTAAGGCATCAACTGCAATCGCCAATACTAGAGCTGAATCAACCCCACCAGATAGGCCAATAATGACGCCAGGAAAGCCATTTTTGTGCACATAATCACGAACGCCTAAAACAAGAGCTTGATAGGCTTGTGCTTCTACGGTGAGTGGGAGGGTCTTGCTACCCATTTCAAGATCACCGGATTGAGTCAGGTTCACTAAGCCAAGACCTGTTTCAAACTGAGGCATTGACATTGCTAACTCACCTTTGGAGTTCAGAGCGAAAGAACCACCATCAAATACCAACTCATCTTGACCACCAACTGCGTTGACATATACAAGGGGCATGTGAGACTCAAGTAAATGTTTGCGTAATACCTCTATGCGTAATAATTCTTTTTGGAGGTGATAGGGCGAAGCATTCAGTGTGAGTAATATTTGCGCGCCAGCAGCCTGTGCTTGTTTGGCTGGGCCCACATGCCAAGCATCTTCACAGAGAATCAGACCAAATTGCGTACCCATACATTCAAAGACACAGGCTTGTTTACCGGGTACAAAGTAACGCACTTCATCAAATACTTCGTGATTGGGTAATTCTTGCTTGGCATAGCCTGCAATGACTTTGCCATTGCGCAATACTGAGGCATAGTTTTGCAGCCCGGCTGCAGTCTTTTTGGGATGACCAACTATTACCGTTAAATCGGTAAATTGCTTTAATTCTTCAGTGAGTAATTCCAATTGCTTCTGAGCGGCTTCAATGAAGGCGGGGCGCAGCAATAAATCTTCAGGGGGATATCCAGCGATTGAAAGCTCTGGAGTTAAAACTAACTGAGCGCCTTGGGCAAAGGCCTCAGCCGCTGACTTGAGAATGAGCTTGGCATTGCCCGGCAAATCACCCAAAAGAGGGTTGATTTGCGCTAAGGCGATTTTTTGCTGACTCACTCCCGATGTCAAAGTAACGTTTGCCTAAGGTGACAGATTACTTCTGTGACTTGGCGTAACCTTCAATGCCTTCGAGAATTTCTTTATGGGCAGCTTCGATTCCACTCCAGCCGGTGACTTTGACCCATTTCCCTTTTTCGAGGTCTTTGTAGTGCTCAAAGAAGTGTTGAATTTGGTCGAGCTGCAATTGATGTAAATCTTGGATTGATTTGACATTGGAATACAGCGGTAATAATTTATCTTCAGGTACAGCCAACAGCTTGGCATCTTGGCCGCCTTCGTCTTCCATCATCAATGCACCGAGGGCGCGGCAGCTAACCACTACGCCCGGAAAGAGTGGGAAGGGTGTCAGCACAAGCACGTCAACCGGATCGCCATCACCAGCGATTGTTTTGGGAATGTAACCATAGTTACATGGGTAGTGCATTGCAGTGCCCATGAAGCGATCAACAAACAAGGCGCCACTTTCTTTATCCACTTCATACTTCACTGGATCCGCATTCATTGGGATCTCAATAATGACGTTGAATTTTTCAGGGATATTTTTACCTGGGCTGACCTTGTCGTAACTCATGCTTGCTCCAATTAATGATTAATGATGGCATTTTGAATAATTCATCTAGCAAATGCCGATAAAACAGACAGCCCATAGTTTAAGGCTTTCATGCTGGGAATATCCCAAAAAATACTAAAAATAAGCTCGGGGTAAACCTTGATGGCTGGGGCCCACAAAAAAATGCCCAGCAGAACTGGGCATTTAGAGGGCAGTGCAGTAACTTTTAGTTGAGGGATTCTAGATAGCGCTGCGCATCTAACGCTGCCATGCAGCCTGTACCAGCACTGGTAATCGCTTGACGGTAAATATGATCTTGCACATCGCCTGCCGCAAAAACACCAGGGATATTAGTGGCGGTAGCATTGCCCTCTAATCCTGAGTGGGTTTTGAGGTAGCCATTGTGCATATCAAGCTGACCAACAAATAATTCGGTATTGGGTTTATGGCCAATTGCAATGAAGGCGCCAGTCACGGGAATATCTTCTGTGCTGCCATCTTGTTTTTTGATACGCACGCCCACTACGCCTTTTTCATCGCCAAGCACTTCCTCAAGGGTGGCATTTAACTTCAACTCTACTTTGCCTTCAGCAACTTTAGCCATGAGACGGTCATTCAAAATGGGTTCGGCGCGGAAGGTATCACGACGGTGAATCACTGTCACTTTCTTGGCAATTCCGGTGAGATAGAGTGCCTCTTCAACTGCTGTATTACCGCCGCCGACAACACAGACATCTTGATTGCGATAGAAAAAGCCATCACAAGTGGCGCAACCAGAAACACCGCGACCCATGAATTCTTCTTCACTGGGCAAGCCAATGTACTGAGCAGATGCGCCGGTACAAATAATGAGGGCATCGCAGGTGTAAGTCCCAGAGTCGCCTACCAAGCGAATCGGTTTTTCTTTGAGGGCTGCTGTGTGAATGTGGTCAAAAATAATTTCGGTATTAAAGCGCTCAGCATGGTCTAAAAAGCGCTGCATGAGTTCCGGTCCCTGAACGCCGTTGGCATCAGCAGGCCAGTTTTCGACATCGGTAGTGGTCATTAATTGGCCGCCTTGAGCTAGCCCAGTGATCAGGGTGGGCTTCAGATTGGCTCGAGCAGCGTAAACCGCTGCTGTGTAGCCAGCAGGGCCAGAACCGAGGATGAGAACTTTGGAGTGTTTTGGTGTATTTGTGGTCATATAGGAATTATAGATTTGCTTGTTTACAATCGGTGGAACATGGCTAGAACCGCTTACCCGAAGTCTCGCACCCCCTTAAACCCTGAGCCGCCTGAAAATGGCACTCAGGGAAGGATGCCCCGCCTACTCCTTGAGGCCCGCTGGTTCATATCCCTGGGGCTTTGCCTGGGCTTATTTGCTATTTTATTGACTTATTCCAAGGCCGATCCAGCCTGGTCTCACGCTAGTTTTGAGGCTCCCAAGAACTTAGGGGGTCGTTTTGGAGCCTATTTAGCCGATCTGATGCTCTATATCTTCGGAATTTCGGCCTTTTGGTGGGTCATTTTGTTTGGGCGCCGAGTTTTGAATGGCTGGCGCGAGCTTTGGAGCATCCCTTTGCCGGCTGATCCAGACGCCAAGCCAGACTCCTTATTGATGCGTTGGTTGGGTTTCGGCCTGACTTTAATCAGCTCCATGGGCCTTGAATCGATTCGTATGCACTCCTTATCCTGGGAGCTGCCTCGTCCACCGGGTGGCATCTTGGGTGAATTAATTGGCGACCCATTGCAAATGGCCCTAGGTTTTACAGGGTCAACTTTGGTCCTTTTGTTTGGTCTATGTGCTGGACTTTCTCTATTCCTCCATTTTTCTTGGTTGGATGTGGCTGAAAAAGTAGGGCGTAGTTTGGAGTTGACTTATCGCTACCTACGTGAGCGTCGCGAAAGCGAGGAAGATCGCAAATTGGGTGAGGTTGCCGCTGAAGAGCGCGAAGAATTTGTAGAAGAGTTCCGCGGACGGGTGGATATCGCGCCCCCAGTGCAAATTGTGCGAGCCCCTATTGAGATTCCAAAAAGTGCGCGCGTGGAGCGTGAGAAACAACAGCCGCTCTTTGTGGATATTCCAGATTCAGAACTACCTCCATTGGCCTTACTTGATGAGGTGCCAGAAGCCAAAGAAACAATTTCGGCTGAAGTTCTGGAATTTACCTCCCGCTTGATAGAGCGCAAGCTGGCTGAGTTTGGCGTGCAGGTTACTGTCATCGCTGCCTACCCAGGCCCAGTAGTAACGCGTTATGAAATTGACCCCGCTGTTGGCGTGAAGGGCAGTCAAATTGTGAATCTTGCACGCGACTTAGCCCGTTCACTAGGCGTAGTGAGTATGCGTGTGGTGGAGACGATCCCAGGCAAGACTTGTATGGCTTTAGAGTTGCCAAACCCAACACGTCAATCGGTTTACCTCTCAGAGATTTTAAGCTCGCAAGTCTATAACGATAGCCATTCGATCTTGACACTATCTTTAGGTAAAGATATTTCAGGTAAGCCCGTGGTGGCTGACTTAGCGAAGATGCCACATTGCTTGGTGGCGGGCACAACCGGTGCTGGTAAATCGGTTGGTATTAATGCCATGATTTTGTCGATCCTCTTTAAGGCCAAGCCCGATGAAGTGCGCTTGATCATGATTGATCCAAAGATGCTGGAAATGGCGATGTACGACAAGATTCCACATTTGCTCTGCCCAGTTGTGACCGATATGAAGCAGGCCTACAACGCCCTCAATTGGGCTGTGAATGAGATGGAGCGCCGCTACAAACTGATGAGTAAGTTTGGAGTGCGCAACCTCGCTGGCTTTAATAAGAAAATTTTAGAGGCTGAAGAAAAGGGTGAGAAGTTAACGAACCCTTTTAGCTTAACCCCAGAAGATCCAGAGCCAATCTATAAAGCGCCTGTCATTGTCATCGTAATTGATGAGTTGGCCGACTTAATGATGGTCTCCGGCAAAAAGATTGAAGAGTTAATTGCGCGTATTGCACAGAAGGCCCGTGCTGCCGGTATCCATTTGGTGTTGGCTACCCAGCGCCCAAGTGTGGATGTCATTACTGGCTTGATTAAGGCCAATGTACCCACCCGTATTTCTTTCCAGGTGAGTAGCAAAATTGATAGCCGCACCATCTTGGATCAGCAAGGTGCTGAGGCCCTATTGGGTATGGGTGACATGCTCTATATGGCGCCAGGTACTGGCTTGCCAGTGCGCGTGCATGGCGCATTTGTTTCGGATGATGAAGTGCATCGTGTAGTTGAGTGGCTCAAAGAGAAGGGTGAGGCCAACTACATTGAGGGTGTGCTCGAAGGTGCTGATGAATCTACTATCGATGCCTTAACGGGCGAGAGTGGTGGCGAAGCAGATCCCCTCTATGACCAAGCAGTCGCGATTGTTCTTGAGAACAAGCGCCCATCGATTTCTTTAGTGCAGCGGCATTTGCGTATTGGCTATAACCGCGCTGCCCGCTTATTAGAGGATATGGAAAAAGCCGGCCTTGTATCGAAAATGGGTAATGGCGGTAACCGTGAAATCCTCCATCGTGCATCTGAGTAAGGCAATAATTTTGAAAAGTGTTTTCTCAAGACTTGCCCTCGTCACAATTGCATTGTTTGCAAGCATCAATCTGACTCTGGCCGCAGAGGGTGATAGCGGCGCTGATCAGTTGCGTCAATTTGTGCGTAACTCCAAAACCGCCGAGGGTGATTTTGTGCAACAGCAATTGCGCACGCCAAAAGGTGATGAGCCAAAAGATAAAGGGCTCAAAGTGGTGCGCCAGACCCAAGGTCATTTTGTATTTCAGAGGCCGGGACGTTTTATTTGGGATACCCAAAAACCATATGAGCAAAAGTTAATTGCTGATGGTAAACAAGTAGTGATGTGGGATAAGGATTTAAATCAGGCCACCTTTAGACCGGCAGGGCAAGCTCTTGCGACTACCCCGGCAGCTATCTTGTTTGGTGAAGATGCCTTGGATCAACATTTTGAGTTAGTCGAAGGTGATGAGCACTTGGGAATGAAGTGGGTTAACTTAAAGCCTAAGACTGCAAGCTCCAAGGGCGCTAATGATCTGCCCTACACCAAGATCTCAATTGGTATGGCCAATGGTTTGCCAAAAGCCTTAGAGTTAATTGATGGTTTGGGGAGTGTGGTGTTGGTAACTTTAGATCACATCCAACTGAATATCGCCTTGCCAGCCAACCGCTTTACTTTTACACCTCCAGCTGGCGCAGAAGTTGTCCGCATGAAATAAAGAACCAATTTAGTTAATTAAGAATAGAGCATCATGATTGATCCCCAATTACTCCGTAAAGATATCGCCGCTGTTCAGGCGCGCTTAGCGACTCGTAAATTCCAGCTCGATGTTGAGAAATTTAATACGCTTGAGACCGAGCGTAAATCTTTGCAAACCCGCACTGAAGAATTACAAGCCAAGCGCAATCAATTGTCTAAAGCCATTGGTATGAAAAAAGGCAAAGGCGAAGATGCTAGTGCTGAGATGGCAGAAGTGGGTCAGGTCAATGCGGATATGGAAGCTGGCGCAGCCCGACTTAGTATCTTGCAAATCGAGATTGCGGATTTCTTAATGGGCATCCCCAATCTTCCAGATGAGTCAGTACCAACAGGTAAAGATGAGACCGAAAACAAAGAGATCAAAACTTGGGGGCAGGCCCCGTTGTTTGATTTTGAGATTAAGGATCACGTAGATTTAGGAAGTGCGTTAGGCTTGGATTTTGAAGTGGCTGCCAAGATAAGTGGCTCTCGCTTTGTAGTGCTCAAAGGACCGATTGCTAGATTGCATCGTGCCTTGGCACAGTTCATGCTCGATACGCACACTATTGCGCATGACTATCAAGAAATCTATACGCCTTATATCGTGAACGCAGCATCGATGCGTGGCACAGGTCAGTTACCTAAGTTTGAAGAAGACCTTTTTAAAGTGCCGCGTCAAATGGGTGGCGAGGTTCCTAAAGGAGCGAATGAGGGCGAAGCAAAAACAGAAAACTTTTACCTCATTCCAACTGCTGAGGTCCCGGTCACGAACTTAGTGCGTGATGAGATTGTTAATGCCGATAGTTTGCCCATGAAGTTTGTAGCGCATACCCCTTGCTTTCGTTCTGAAGCGGGAAGCTATGGGCGCGATGTGCGTGGCATGATTCGTCAGCACCAATTCGATAAGGTGGAATTGGTGCAGATGACTAAACCAGAAAATTCCATGCAGGCTTTGGAAGAGCTCACTGCACACGCAGAAAAGATTTTAGAGTTGCTGGAGTTGCCATACCGCAAGGTATTGCTCTGTACTGGCGATATGGGTTTTGGTAGTACCAAGACCTATGACCTGGAGGTATGGGTTCCATCACAAAACGCCTATCGTGAAATTAGCTCATGCTCAAGCATGGGAGATTTTCAGGCAAGACGCATGCAGGCGAGATTTAAAGCGGGTCAGGGTAAGCCAGAATTACTTCATACCTTAAATGGTTCGGGCTTGGCTGTGGGTAGGGCGCTAGTGGCTCTGCTTGAGAATAAACAACAAGCGGATGGCAGTATTTTCATCCCAAAAGCACTGCAACCCTATTTAGGTGGCCTGGAAGTACTTGGCCCTATCGTGAAGTAAGTACAAAGAAAGCCAGTCCCAAAGCTATAATTGCCGTTCGGTTCGGAGAGGTGGCAGAGTGGTCGAATGTACCTGACTCGAAATCAGGCGTACTGTCAAAGGTACCGAGGGTTCGAATCCCTCCCTCTCCGCCACCAGTATGGGTTAGCTGGCTATTTTCTAAAAAGTCAGATGCAATCGTTTCCGCAATTTTTGGCATCGTTTCCGCAGATTGGCTATTTTGTTGGGTTGACGCGCTCACCAACTCGGCGATAAACGGTCTTAGTGATCTGTCTATCTGAGTGGCCAAGAAGTCGGGAAGCATCACCCAAATCTTTGATTTCACTTGCTGCCTTCGGGCGACTATCTCGGAATTGAAATTGAGCAATTCTTTCGGCTAAGTCTGTTTGCCCGTTCTTTTTTGCCATGTGGATTGCTTCGTCTCTTGCTTTGTTAAAGCGTAATCTCAGCATACCTTTCGTGAGTTTTTTCCCTTCGAGCGTCGTCAATAAACTATTTCGTTTGATCGGATGAATTTTCAATCTATCAATGAGTTGGCCGAGTTCTGTTTTCTCGCCTGCATCGTTGACCAGTGAGATTTGTAGGAGCTTGCCGGTCTTCCCTTGCTTTAGAGTCAAAGCATCGTTAGTGATGTCATTAAAGCTAAATTTAAGTACGTCTGAAACCCTTTGACCTGTCAGATAAGCCAAGTCCATTGCATCCTTCAATTCAGTTGGTGCAATGGTGTACACGCTATTCCAGACTTCGTCGTCAGCGTAAAAACTCCGACCCATTTCTTTATTTTTTCTGATGCCAAAACATGGGTTTGCTTTGCTTGTATATCCCCACTCCCTTGCAAAGTTCCAAGCATGAGAGAAGAGGGCAAGCTCTCGATTTGCCGAGACTGGCGAAAGCTTTTCCGGAACGATAGTGCCGTCTTTCAACACTTTTGCGGGAGTGCGTCGGGCATCGCGATATTGAGCGATGTGCTGTGGAGTTATTTGATCTATGGGAGCTGAATCAAATATTGCCCGAAGTCTTGCGAGTTCCCACCCGTTATTTTTTTGTGTGGATCTCGATTTTGTAGGAATTACTTCTTTTTCATATCTGTCGAAAATAATTCGCATTGTGCCGACTTCGGCTGGAACCGGCTTGCAATCGAACTCTGCCCATTTTCTCTTGGCTTCGTTTAGATCTGTGCCCAGAGGAATTTCAATTCGCCGATTATTTTCGTCGCGGCCATTGTAGTAATACCCAATCCAAATTTTCCCCGACTTGAGTGTTCGGCGGCGTTCGAGCATTTTTGGAGGGAGGGGCGATCTATTTTTTTTCACTTTTTATTGATCTAGCCATTCTTTGGTAGTAAATCGTAAAGCAGCATCCGCGACGAAAAACATCACCACACAAAACAAAATTAGCGAAAAAATCGTCAGTGCCGCGAGAGTGATCTGGCCGCTAACCAGCTCATTTCTAAATTGATCCAAAATTCTGCCTGGCACCCACATCGCTAGCGCAAAATATGTTATTAAAAAGCTGATGCTTATAAATAGATTTTTCATTTTTTGATTCTCCCTTTAATTAATGTTTGCAAAATTTGGTTGCCAAGCTTCTCCGCTTGCAATAGTTTTTGGGTTGATTCCAGCGAGTTTTAACCGCGCATAAAAAGTCCCGACGACCGGCTCACCAGCTTTATTTTTGAAAAATATCCATGCATTTCGCGAAAGCCAGTCGATTTGATCTGCTTTGCGAGCACATCCAGTAATTGAAGCAATGTCGTCTGGTTGAAGTATTTCTTGAGAAATGGCTAATTCGAAAATTGCTGTCATTTTTTTCAGTTTCCGTGGTTGTTTTCTGCTTTGATGTTTTGCGCGCGCAGAAAAGACTTCAGCGCTTCGCGATCGAGCCTTTGCGTGAATTTCCCCAATGAAATTTCGTCGGTTGTGGGAATGCCGCGACTGCGGCAATGCTCAATCAAATTAGGCAAATCGTCCGTCATAAATTTCGACAAATGGTCCCGCGTGAAATCTTCTTCTGCCTGGCGCTGAGTTTCTGAAATTTCCGGTTTTTTTGGGGCGAATTCATGCAAAAAAGATCGCAAAAAGGAAGCGTGAAGCGTTTCGGCCGTGTTCTTCTTTTTCGCCTTAGCGACTGCTGCGAGAACTTCCTCTCGACCCAGTCCCTCCTTGACGCAGTCTTGCGCAAGGTACGGCAGCCGATCAGCTGGAACTATTTTTTCGGCTGCGAGCAATTCGAAAATTTCTTGGGCGGCGGGGACGAGGGCGGGGGCAGACGATATTTCGAGTTTTTGATTTGAGTGCTTTTTAGCTTTTTCGATCACTTGTCGAGTTTGGTTTTCGGCGAGATCTTTTCGGAATTTTGGGGCTTTCGCCCAGGCTTTTTCGTTTTGAAAAAATTCGCTCAAAATTAACTCAAAATTTTCATTTCGCCAGCCGTTTGGGGTCAAGTCGAAATTTTCTAAAATCAGATTTTTTGCGATTTCTTTTTCTTTTTTCGTTTTTGCACCAGCGAGCTTCGCGCAAATTTCGAGGTCGGCGGGCAAAAATTTTTCAGAGTCCAGATAGGCCGCTCTGAGGTTCGCGAACATGCCAATTTCGGCCAGCGCCATTCCTTGCGTTTGCCGAAAAAAATCCCCAATGTTTTCTTTGAAAAATTTCATTGAATTTCCTCGCCGAAAAGGCTGAGAGGCGATTGAATTTTTTTCCCTGCTTTCGCGTTTTCGAATTCGGCGAGCTCGCGCGAAATCTCGCGAACCACGAATTCTTTTCGCTTGCCGATCCGCTTCGCGATCGCCCCTTGGGTCGTAGCCTCGGGAAAATCGAGGAGGGCGACGAGCGCGGGGAACGAGTGCCGGTTTTTTCTCAGAATTGCCTCGTTTTTGCGGGATTCTTCTGCCTTTTCGAGAATTTCGAGAGGGTTGGGCGGGCTTTCTGCGCGGTCCTGGGCTTCGCGCCAATCGAAGCGATGCGAGCCTTTCGAAAAATCTATAAGGGCGACTCTCACGCGCTTCTCGATTTCTTCTTGGGAGGCGGAAGGGTCGATCGCCCGAGCGAGCCATAGCTCGGCGAGGGCATCTTCGCCACTTAAATTGTTCAATTTGGCGCAATGCAACATTTTTTCTGTGGGGGTCTCGATTTTTTTTGGCATCTTTTCGTTTTCCAAAGTCGTCATGTGCTCATTCTGTTGCATGTCGAAAGTCCGCGCAACCCCGTGCCATAAGGCTTCGCGGGCGATTTTTAGGTGAAAAAAATTAAGAAAAAAGTCCCCCTCGGGGAGATGTAAAAAAAAGTGAAAAATAATGAGCTTTTTTGCTTAAAAAATAAGCAAACTTTTATAAGTATCTGAATTTATTGGAAAAAATAAATTGTTAAAGATTGTAAATTGCTATTTTTGTGTCAATTTTTCTATATTGTTTTTGGTATGTAGATAATTTTTTTTATAAGAAATTTGTATAAAGAAAATCGAAAATAAGCTGAAATTGTTGTTTTTTGTGCAGGCTCTACTGAATTTGTTGCAGCTAGATTTGCCTGTGGATAACTTTTGTCAAAAAAGTGAGTTTTTCGACAAATTTTAAAAAAAATGAAAAAAATATTTTCATTTTTCGGAAAATTTCCCTTTGAAATCAAGGACCATGTTCCTCTACCTAATTACCAAATTACCTAATTACAAAAGAACCTAAAAACAAACCTTCTTCTGAAGATGGTTTTATAAATTCACACCACACAAAAGAAAAATATTCACTTTCTTTCGCTAATCGCAGATGGTTTTCTGAAACCACCGATTTTGCTTTTTCCTGTTTTTTCTTGTGCCAGTGTTTTTTAGGATTTCACTAAATTTCAAAACAACCGGGACCTTATCTGAGACCTATGTATGTAGTTTTTTAAACATACAAAGGAATCAAAAAATGAAACTTAAATTTTTAGCATTACCACTATTCAGCCTTTCCGCAATTTCCGCACAAGCGGCACCAGCCGACCCTTACAGCCTAGCGGTCGGCGCAAACATGAACAATGCAGGCGTAGGCGTGTCTATTGATGCCGCCAAGGCGTTTAAACAGTTCGATTGGGGTAATCTATCAGGCGGCCTCACCGGAGGCACTATCGACGCGAATACGCGTTACGCCGGATTGTTCACGCAAGCTGATCGAAGCATCAATGACTTTGCCAAAATTTATGGCCAAGTTGGCGTCGCTCAAACTTGGGGCTCGAAGACTGTCACAAGTGCTTCTGGTACCTCTAGTCAAATGGGCTCGACCAGCGTCCCTCTGATAGGCAGCACTCAAAACTCGACATCTAGCGATCATCGTCTGACGCCTTTCGTCGGAGTTGGGCTCGACTACTCCCTGGCTTCGCTCTCACCTTCGCTTCAGCCTGTCTCCATGTTCGTGCAAGGCCGCTACTACACATCTGTGGCAACTGGCGACAGCTCCAAAGATCGCTTAGTCGGAACAATTGGATTGAAGACCTCCTTCTAAGCCTCGGCGGGCCAAGCCCGCCAATTAATTTTTTCTGGAGATTTTTATGTTCACAATAATTTTGATCGGCGCAATCGCGCTTGTGATCGCGATCGGCTGCGCCTTGCTTTTTTTAGAGAGACAGCTAGCGCACAAGGCCGCTGCGGGCCTCGTATGCTTGTATCTCGCTTTGATTGGTCTTTCATATTTTCAATCTCACTTCGAAAAACGCGATTCTTCCTTTGACCGCGATCGGGTCGAAATGAAATCTGAATATTTTCGCCAAGTTCAAGGTTTTCACGACCAGTTGAACGGCTCCGGAGACCCAGCGGCTGAGCGGGTTGCTCGCGAAGGACGAATTGCAGAACTCGACAAGGAGGCGGCCGCTCTAAAAGCGGATGAGTCCGAAAAAATTGCAGAGGCTAAAAAATCGTCAGAGGAAACTAAGACTACTGTCGACCAGTTGAGAGCTCGCGCTAAAAATGCGGTTGAATCTGACGATTCTGAATACTTACCTCCCGCCGATTCTCAAAAGAAATCAGGTGCGAAATGAGAGCTCTAAAATTTAGCGCGATTGCTGCGGGTTGCCTGGCGCTCGGCGGATGCAAGCTTGATATTGGCTCAGCTATCGATCAAGTTCGCGAATCTGTAATTAGCTTCACGAGCACTCAGTCTTCGTCTAATAAATTGTCAAGCGAAGACTCTGCTGATCTCACAACCACCCAACCGCTCGGCGTGATTCAAGCGCAAGCGTGGTCAAGCTTCATCGAGTATTCGACTGGCTTAACTTCTATCTCGCAGCTTCCGCAAAAAATCGAGAGTGCGAACCTCTATGGCGACCCTCTCGTTTTTGTCAGACAAAAGCTGACGATCGAGCCTCTCAAAAATGGCAAGCCAAACCCGACTTTTTTTTACGGAGCTGATCGCTCGCCAGCGCTTGATTGGCAGAAAACTGTCACGGCTGATTTAAAGGCATCTAGAGCTGATTTAAGCGAATGGATAAGCAAAGGCTCGCACGGAGCTCTACCGTCGTCTGTAGAGCTGTTTAAAGCGCGTTATAACGCCGTTTTGACGATTCTTTTCACTTTTCAAGCCGGTGGTAATTACATAAGCCAATCGGACCTTAGCCAAAAAAACGAACTTTGGCATGGAGTTCTCTCTGTTGAATCAGCCAATCGCACTATGACGCGGGTCGTCAGCGGCTTAGGAATTGGCAACAAGAATTTCCTTCAAATTCGAGAACAGCTAATTTCGCGACTCTTGGGAATCAGCCTGGCGGAGTTTCAAGACCAGGCGGAATGGCTAGATCATTTTTATGCGGGAATCGACAAGGCTTCTGCGGTGATTCTCAATTCCGACAAAGGCTTGCAGATTGGATCTGATGTGTATCTGAGTGAAGCGGGCAAGCTTGAATCCTGGAAAAAGATTTTCGGTGGAAAAGATTTTTATTCGTCAAATGTTATCGCTGGAAAAGACTATGTTGTCACAGTCAAATCCTCGAAATCAGCAAGTTCAGATATTTCGAATGATTTAAAGATTTCTTCTGACTTAAAAGAATCCGTTGGCACAAAAATCACGCAGGGCGTAAATGTCACAACACCTTCTGCATCTGAGTAGCGAAGCGGAACGATGTTGAGACCTTATGTATATGAAGTGCTTTTATTAAATTAAAAAGGAGTAGAAATGAAACAAGATCAGATTGCAGTGCTTAAAGCAAAACAAGAGCAGGAACTTGCAATATTGAAGGCTAAGATCCGCGCAGATGAGATTTTTGAAAAACGTAAAGCTAGAGCTGATCAAATTTTGGCATCGGCGATTGAAAAAGCAAAAGCGCTATTTGACGTCACATGTTTAAAAGCAAAGTCGATTCACGCAAAATCAATTGAGTCAGCGAAGCTGGAGCGCGATAAAAAATGAAAAATACTTTAGGTAAATTCATTTTTGCAGGGATGGCGCTCATTTCTGCTAGTTGCTTCGCTCAAATTTACGATCGGCCGATGTATCAGATTCAGGGCCCCCAGTACCCTGCAGTCGTACAACGTCTTGACTTCTGCACATATGCGGCTGGACAAATGGTCGCAGCAATTCAGAATGCTCGCGGAGACTTCCGACAACTTTCGAATTCTCAGATTTATCAAGCTCTTCTACAAAATCCTGAGCGCCCCTCTCGCGTCATCGTTCCAGCCTTGCGCGAGGTCGCAACACAAGATCTTCTTGATGAAAAACCATATCGAATTTTCGATGATGTCAAGAATCGTTGTTACGAACAAGAGGATGGACGCTAATGATCAATTGTAAAAAATTGTTAAAGATGAAAACAGTTCAGATGATTCCAGTTAACAATGAAAATTCGAAAATTTCGCGGTTTGGAAAAGCTATCGAAACCGGGTGGTCGAAAGTGATTGATGATCTCGATTTTTTAGCCGTAGACACCGAAACAAGTTATTTGTTTCGAGTCTGGGACAAAAGAGGAAAAGTTTCGCTGGTCGGATATGTCGACGAGATTAACGAAGTCGGCATCATCAATGACGGTCGAGAAAAAATCGGTTTTTCTCTTTCATTTATAAAAAAAAAGATGTGCGTGAAATTTTATAGCTTGGAGCTTTATGAAAACTAACTATTTATTAAGCTTAATTGTATGTGGTGTGATTGCGTCGACCTCTGCACTTGCGCAGCAGCAGACATGGGAGCGTACAGACAGCGCTAGCACTACAAGCAATCAAAGTGCCTCGGATAGCGTATCGATGTATCGAATTCTTCAAGATGCGTTTGAAAGAAGCGATATAGCTACGAGACCAGGCGCAGATATTGATGGTGAAATGTGGGCGATGGGCAAACTTTTTTTCACAAACATTTTTTTTCAAAACAAAAAAGATATTTGCGTACAGCTCCAGCCTTCAGGGGAGATCATGAGAGAAGAAGGTTTTACAGTATCTGTCAAAGAATCTGTAAGCAAAGGCTTGAAGGGTGATAGCTCTATGAAGACAACGGGCTCAGCTTTTGATTTTTATAGAATCTTAGTGCAACGCTCAGATCAAGATCGCCTGCTGAAGCAAACATCAGAAATGGTTGTTGAAGCAAAACTTAAAATCTCTCTTATCCTCTCAAATATTCTTGTTGAAAATTACGCTCAAATAGCTTCAAGTCGCATGAGTCAGTCACAAGCAACGATTTTTTTGACAAAAAAAATAAACGAGTCTTTCGATACATATTTTAAGTCTTCTGAGAATCTGACGCAGAATCTAAGAATTTTCTTCTATCCAAGGACTCCGGAAAAATTAGACATTGGCAGTTTGCTCTGTGATCAAAGTTTGCATCCCATGTCTGGAGGTATTCCTGTAATGGCGTTCACACATCCTACCTCTCCTGTGGTTAATGCGCGCGAGCCTATCTCTGACTGGCGAGGCGTCGCTGGCCAGTTTCAAATAAAAATGTCAGATGGACGCTTATCAATTATCAAAAACGGTGTTGAGTGGATTAGCGACAGCGTGATCGAGGGTCGAAATCTGCAGATCGCAAGCTCTAAAGCGCTTGACTCGTCATCTGGGCTCTCTAAGAAAAAAAATCAAGTTCAGTGAAAGGAAAAAATGAGAAATAAATTATTAATCAGCATTATTTTTGTTTGTTCTTTAATTTCAACGGCTCAAGCTCAATATTTCGGAGGTCGCGCAAATGGAAAGGGGGATGATAAAGCGATGATGCGGAAGGGTTTAGACCCTGATCCCGCAAATCCGGAATTTAACCTTGGAGAAAATAATTATTGCAGACTAAATGCGGTAGACGATTCGAATCTTGCTACAAAAATCCGAGGTGTATTATTGTCAGAGCGGACATTTGATTACGACTGGTCGTGCAATAAAGCAATGCAACAGCCAGGCGTCGTTTCTACTGGGCAGAGAACTCAGAGTCGTATCGAAGAACTAAAGGGTCAAATGAAGTATGGCGCACCGGATGGAACGCGCGATGAACTTTATGCTGCGTATTTCAGCGACGCACTGGAGGGTCGCAGGGGTCATAATGGCCATGATGACTATTATCACGGCTGCGGCGGTGATTGTGTTACTCCGCCCGGAGGCGCTATTAATGCGAAGAAATCGATCATTGCCCAATTGAATCAGCCACTGATTCTAAAGAACTCGAGAGATCTCGTTGTTGGCACTTGCCAAGACAACGAGACTTATTCAAGTATTCATAAGACAAAACTAACCTGCTGGAGTCGCGTGGGAACTGTGATCGATGGTAAAGCAACCCCAAACAAAGACGAGAAGTATCTTGCTCAGCAAGATGCAGAAGATGCGAAAAAATTTGCGGATAAAAGTGCTTACGATGCAGAAACAAAAAGATTAGAAGCTGAGATTGCTGCTAGTGATGCAAACGACAAAGCTCAAATTGAGCAACTAACAAAACAAATCGAATCCACTTCATATCCTGCAATCAGCAAAGCTCAGTCAGACGAGATAATTAAAAAACTAAAACAACTTGATTTAGAAAGAAAAAAATGAAAAAGAGATTATTTTTAATAGCAATTTTATTTACATCTATTTTGGTTGGTTGCGGTTCAGTTAATTTGGCTGAGCGAACTTCTTCAAAAGAGGATCTCGCGCTTATTCTTGTGAATAATAGTGGCGCAAGCTATAAAAACTACATATCTGAAGTCGACGGTAAAAATATTGAGGACAGTTATTTGGGCAAAATATTTATGGCGAAGTCTCAAAGTATTTATTTGTCGCCAGGCAAGCACAAAATCGTCATTGCTCTTCTCATACCGAACACCGCAACTTGGAATTATAAAAGAGCGGAGTTGGCCGTAGAAAGCGGAAAGAGATATGACTTGGTGGGAGGAACAACTTTTTACGAAAGGCCGCGGGCTGGAAATGATGACAAAATTTACTACGGATCAGATCCAGTCACGGGTGTCAACAGAAATTTGCGAAAGGAGGCCGAAAAAAGATTAGAGAATGCGAAGACACCAGAGGAGCAACAGAAGCGCTATAAAGAATTGAATGATCTCGTGATGACCCATGATTACAAGATCATGGGATTGGTGGCCGGTCGATTCGTTTATCAATAAGAAATCAGATTAAAAGAAAGATCATGATGAAAAAGCATTTACTACTCTTAGCATTTTCCGTTGTTACATCTTTAGCCTTCGCGGATGATTACGTTGGACAAAACGGATATCGCATGCCTGACGGCTACGTCTCAACTAATGGCTTCGTTCATTTTGACTGGTCAAAGTTTGTGCTCGAAAGACAAAGGCTAGACCTTGTAAAACAGTCAAATGGTTTATTTGAATTTAGGTTGTCAAAAAAATCGTTGAAAATATTCGATAATGCAACTTGTTTTGGGTATCCGTGTTTTGTGATTGATGCTGCTTAAATTACTATACGTTCAATAATTTTCATTTTGATTGATGACACCATTAAAGACATGTGTATCACGTGAGGAGTGGTTAGGCGTGAACGCTAATCTTTAAGCCCAACGCATTAATAACCTTGGAAATGGTGTCAAAACGGGGTTGCGATCCCACAGTCAATGCTTTGTAGAGGCTTTCGCGACCTAAACCCGATTCTTTGGCAACGGTAGCCATACCTTTAGCTTTGGCAATATGACCCAATGAGCGAATAAGCTCATCATTGTCGCCACCCTCTAATACTTGGGATAAGTACTCGGCAATAGCCTCTTCGCTATCAAGGTAGCGAGTAATATCGAATGCTTTTAGTTTTTGTGCTGTTTTCATAATTTAAAACTCCTTAGCCAATGCAATCGCTTTTTTAATATCTGTCTGCTGCGAACTCTTGGTGCCACCAGCCAATAAGATCACCATTATCTTCTCTCGCATGGTGTAGTACACCCGATAGCCAGCGCCTATATCAATACGCATTTCCGATACACCAGTACCCACAGACTTCACATCCCCCAAGTTACCGTTTTCTGCTCGCTCAATACGTCGAGCGATAGCCACTTTGGCACGTAAATCCTTAATGGAGTCGTGCCATGCTTCAAATGACTCGGTTTGCTGGATGATGTAAAGCATTTATGTATTGTATCCATTTGGATACAAAAGTCAACCGCGTAATCATTAGTGTTGTCGGCAATTGAAGTCGAGACTCGCTAATGCAAATAAATCAATGACTTAGAGAAAATCTCGCAAAGGGAGCTTTTGCCAAATCTGCAACGCAACTTGAGATTCTTTCGGTTTTTTGCAATCTAAGCTGAGATTTTCCTTAAAAAAATATAATGAAAACTGATGGTGCTTTTGGTAATTTCTACTTTTCCAGCCTGATAATTCGCTTCATATAGTCAGCGAACAGCGGCACAGTAAAGGCCGTATCTCCATGCGCGGGGCTATAAATCATTCCCTTGCTAATTAAAGACTTTCTTAGCGGCCCCAGTTGATTCACTTCTTTTTTCATCGCAGCAGCAATATCTCCTGACCTTGGTGCTGGCATATTAATTTCAGCCATAGCTCTTAAGTAATTTTTTTCCATTGGAGTACAACGGTCAAAACGCACACGGAAAAAACTAGCATCTAGCTGCAAAATTGCTAGGTCAGTTGCAGTAACTGCATCCTCTCTGGTAATGACTTGTGTAGCGGCAACACTCCAGCACATACTTCCCCATTCTTGTAAAAAATATGGGTAACCTTGTGTTTGTTTTAAGATTTCTGCTATGGCGTCCTCTTCAAAGGCGACCTGATGCAACTCTACTGGGCGTTGTAATGCCTCTGTTGCCGCCTCATCAGGAAGAGCACCAATGACTGGAAAATCGAATAATCGCTCTGCGTATGATTTTGCTCGTCCAACATTTCCAACTAGTTGCGGCAACCCTGCGCCCACCATGGCTACGGGCAATCGCTTTTGGGCGCAAGCATGAAGCGCAGATATTAAAGCGGCTAGCTCAGCTTCTGGCACATATTGAAGCTCATCAATGAAGATTACAACTGCGGTTTTCTTGTCCTGTGCCGCTGCACCTACAGATTGCAATAGCTCTGACAAGTCGTAATCAAGATCACCAGTATCTGCAACACCTTCTTCTTTGCCAAGATCAAAACCAAATTCCATTCCTTCATACTTCACCTTAGCGGCAGAGATGAAGCTTCCCAAAACTTTGACAGCTTTAGCCACCAAATCCTTTGCGCCAGCCATACGATCAAGTTTTAACAAGGCGGCTCGTAAACTCGGTACAAGCATGGCGGGTAAATTGCGGTTTTCGGGAGACTCAAATTGAACGCAAACAATGCCCTCTGCTTCTGCGTCATTTTTTAGCCTATTCAAGAGAACGGTTTTACCGACCCCGCGCAGACCAACCATCAGCACGCTTTTCGCTGAATTTCCAGAGCGAATGCGATGTAATGCTATTGAAACGTCCTCAATGATTTTTTCTCGGCCCGCTAGCTCAGGTGGGGCAGTACCCGCTCCAGGGGAAAAGGGATTGATTCTAGGGTCCATATTTATAACTATCTTATGTAGGTTTATTGTTTTTTAATAATATCACCTAATTTACCTATAAATTGGAGATCTTGCGGATTCCAAACAGCAATAGATCCAAGCATCAAAAAAAATCAGATAGACCTTCAGGTTGATTCTGGCTTTTTATATTTTTGACTCTCTATTTTGTTCTTAACGGTTGAATCTCAAGTTGTTCTGCAAAAATCTCAAGTTGCGTTGCGGACGACAGCAGTCAGCCAATCACAAAACTCTGTTTATGAGTTAATTGCTATTTTGCACGATATGGGTAAATCAATCATGAAACTCGGATACCCTTGTTTTTTGCGGGATGATGCGAGCATGAAGAGTTGCGGTGAGTCAACCAGTACAGTCAGAGTGATTGTTGATTGTTCGAAAAATGGCGTTGCATTTAATCAAGCTCGTTGGAGCAACGATGAGCCATCAAAATTAGTCAATACAGAGACAACTTCTTCTGAAATGCTTAGCTACACATCTGATAAGCAAGGAACTCACGCGCGGCTGGATGATCTTGTTTCTAAAACGTGCCGTAATTAAAAGAACTTAGACCCCACCCCGCTCCCAATGCCCCAGACTAATCTCTGGGGTTTTTTATTTTGGATCGCGATTATGTACGGTACATAGTTCTCTCAAATTTCTATTAAATTCGAACCGATGCAAAGCATCACACAAGACGCACGCCGCTTCGCGTCGTACAGAAAACCTTAGAAGCCAATCCAGGTCTGGTTCAGCTGCGTCAGACGTTTTCCGCTTCCTTTGTCCGCTCTCGTCAGACAGTCGTCAGCGTTTGTCTGACACAAAATTGCTAAACCATTGATTTCATTATGTCGGCGAATGTCAGACACATTCGGGAACTCATTTGAGACCTAGACATATGTATGTAGTTTTTTTAAACATAATTGGAGTTTCAAAAATGAATCAAAAATTAATTGACAAACGAATTACTCTTCGATTTTCTGATACTCAAATGAGTGATCTAGAACGAATTTCAAAAGAACTAGGCGCGGAAAAATCAGCGACTTTGCGAATGATTTTCGATGACTGGACAAGTCGAAAAGAGCACACAGAAGCGCGGCTTTTAGAGCAAATAGACAAGCAAAACAAGCGATTTGAAGATGTAATTTTTGCACTTCGGACGGTTTTTGCATCGACGATTTCTACGAAAGAGGAGGCATATTGGCAACAAGAAGAAGTCATAAAAATTCGAAAAGGGGCATTGGTTTTATTTGATCAAATCATGGCGAATTCATCAAATGGAGGGTCTGAAAATGTTTGAATATTCTGCAAATTTTGGCTCTATAAACCGTCCGACTGACCTACCCACAGGAGACTACATCGTCGTGAATTCGTTAATGCGCCACCGTGAAAAAAGAGAGTGTGCTATCAACATTTTTTCTTACGAGCACCTTAATTCTGAGGGTGAGCGAGAGCTCGTTTGCGTCAATTTTCTAATCCATAAGGGTAATGAGCTGGGATTCAAAGAAGCTGTTTTAGCGAATGGTCTTTGGCGAAACGAGGAAGGGCAGATCACAGACAACATTAGCAATTTTCTCCCAGATGATTTTTTGGACTACGAGGTTGTTCTCGAGGAAGATCGCAAGTCATTCACGCTCACCGATTATCACAAAGTGATCAATATTCAACAAATTAATTGAGAAAAAAAATGAAAGAAAAAATTAAAAGTTACTCGGATTTTTGCGTTAAATCTTATGACTGGATTAACGAAAAACTCACTAATCGAAAGCTTGAATCAATCTCTTTTTTATCTAGTTTTTTGATGATGTTCTTACTTGTCGTGGGATTCAAGCAGCTTTTGTTTATTTGTATTTTTTCGGCAGGTTCAGCTTTTGCTGTCAGTTATTTTTCGAAAGATAAACAATGAAGCCAATCAATACTGCTAAAGATTTTTCACAAATTAGCCAATCGACAGCAGGGCAGCAGAGGCTTGGAACTCTATTACAGCTTGAAATCAGAAAGTATTTTTTCTATGTTTTAGCTGTTTTAGCGCCTACGGTTATTTCAATAATTTTCTTGTTTTATGCAATCTCAGGTCTCAATATTTTTGGAGAGATTGAGCTGTACTTAAAGGCTCAATTCAGCTTCGGGGCAGGGTCTAAAGTCTGGAAAATTACGCATGACGGCATTACAGTATGGTGGCCCAGCTTTGCCACAGGGCATGCTTCAGAACAAGCTAAATACACTTCTGATCAGGTTGTTTCGATGTTATGGTCAGACAGTTTCGCCCCATATCTGTTTTGGCTGGTAGTTTCAATATCAATCATTCCCGGCTATTTTTCTTACAGATGGCTTCGTAATTATTTCGAGAAAAAAGGGGATACCACCAATGAGATTTTGCGGGGTGGCCAACTCCTTAGTGTGAAAGAATATCTCCGCCAGGTCCTGGGTTCTACAGGTTTTTCAAAATTCAAATTTGGCGGTTTGCGGTACCCAAAAAATAATGAATTCCTGGGAACTTTGATTGTTGGAGCTGCTGGCTCTGGTAAGTCAAATGAGTATAAGCTGTCAATGGAAAACGCTTTTAAGCTTGGGGCGAAGTGCATCGTTTTTGACCCTACCGGTGAGGACACTCAGAGATATTTTCGCCCTGGCAAAGATATTCTCCTGGCCCCCGCAAATCGCCTTTTGTGTACAGAAACTGGTGAAGTAATCGAGCCGGTCGGTTGGTCTATCTTGACAGAGATTATGACTCAGACTGATACACAGTTGATCGGTAATGCCTTCCTCCCAGTCGACCCTAAAGATAAATCAAACTTCTTTCTAATGGGCGCTCAGCAAGTTTTTGGGGAAATTCTTGGGGCGCTGCGGAGAAGAGGTGACACCTCTACTCAAGAAATATTTGATATTTTTAGCAATGCCGATCGCCGTGAAGAGCTTGTCGAATTACTTAAAAATTCAAGTGCTAACCGAATTCTAGGTAAGGCAGATTCGGGCCAATCTGACGGTATTTTTGGGTCAATTGCAAATTATTTGAATGGCTTAAAACTTATTTCAGATGGTGACTTTTCAATCAGAAAATTCGTTAGAGACCAGGAGACTGATGCGCGTCTATTCATCTGCGCAAAAGATGCGCGAGAAATATTGATGCCACTTTATCGAGTTGCGATCACTCTCGCAATCAATGAATTATCTCTGATGCCACCGGCTAACGGGGCAGTGCGCTGCTGCTTTTTTATCGATGAATTGCCAGCACTAGGCTACATCGAAAAGCTCTCGCCAGCTCTTCAAGAAATGAGAAAATACGGAGTTTCCATTATGGCTGTATGCCAATCGCTCAGTCAAATCCGTGCCATTTATGGCGAAGATGGAGGTCGTAATTTATACGGAGCATTTCAAAATCTTGCAGTTTATCGAACACCAGTGAAATCCGAGCAAGAAGAACTTATCGGAATTTTAGGTGAGCAAGAAGTTCTTGAAAGAGTCGACAATTTCAGTTTGGCCGTTCAAAACGACCGGGACGGGGTTAGTCAAAATGCTAGCGTTACTAATAAATCAATCGTACATTTTTCAGAGCTCCACTTGCTTGAGATCGGTCAAGCTTATGTTCGTTTTGCTGGGTTTAATCCTCTGCTGATTGATCACCGTCTTAATGGAAAATCACTCGAGTTTGCTAGTGGAATCTTGAAGGGTGACGCATTTCGTCCAGGCGTGCAATACATCGTTTTTGACTCAGTAGGAGTCAAGAGGGCAGGGGGTATATCGGACGATAAAGGACTTTTCGAGGTACAAATTACCGGTGATATTTCGAATAAATCTGCGCAAGACTTCGTTGTTATTGTGCCGCCAGTTTTTGAAACTCACAACTCTGGAATTGAATTACAGATGAACCCTCTTCTTCAAATGACTATATCTAGCAATCTTTCAGAAGATCGCCATAGGTCAATTGATATTGAAGAATCACATGAAATTGAGCAAGTTCAAACTGAGGAAAAGACTCAATCCGACGAGCATAGCAACGATATTTTTTTGGGGGGCAGCTGGTCTTAAATATCAAAATGTAAATATACAGAAGAGGGCTTTTAGCCCTTTTCTTTTGTGTGGTGCAGTCCTTTGGGACCTCATTTGAGACCTTATAGATATATAACTTAAAAAGGATATTTCTATGATTAGTGCTCGTGCAGTTAGCTCAGGCGGTTACTACACTGCTGCGCTTGAGTCTGAAAACAAGCAGTCGCAAAAAACTGATAACTATTATGCAAACGACAAGGCTGAGAGCTACTTCATAGGCAAGATCGCGAAGGATATTGGCATTGCTGGCCGTGAAGTAACAGCAGAGAAGTTCCAAGAACTTCTTGCTGGCAAGATCAAAAATGAGGCCACCGGCGAGATTCATGAGCAGAGTCGTCGAGCGAATGGTCGCCAGGGTTGGGATTTCACTTTCTCAGCTCCTAAGGCAGTTTCAATCGCTGGCATCTCTGATAATCGCGTTCAATCTGCGCACGATTTAGCGGTAGAAAAGGCGGCTGAATATCTTGAGGCATCAGCTGAAACCCGCTATCGAAAAGACGGAAGCAACCCCATTAAAGAGCGCACTGGGGCTATTGCTGGCGCTGTGTTTAAACATGGTACGAGTCGCGACAATATGCCCCAAATTCACTCCCATGCCATTTTTTTTAACATCACCAAAGGCAAAGATGACGTGTGGCGATCTCTCGAAACAAGGCAAATGTATAGAGATATCAAGTCAGCTGACTACATATATAAAAATGAACTTATTAAGAATCTCAAAGCGCTTGGTTACGAGGCGGCGCTGACAAGAAAAGACAAATCTCATGACATCGATATCAATGGGATCGACAAAAAAACCATAGAAAAATTTAGCGGAAGATCAGTCGAGATTAAAGATTATCGCAAAAAAATGGATCAAAAAATTGCTTCAAAAATTGAGTCAGGCAAAGAGCTTTCAGCAAAAGAAGCTCAGTGGAATCGAATGAGCGATCGACATAAAAACCAAGAGGCGACACTAGCAACGAGACCTGCAAAGCATGAAGAGTCTCGTGAAGCTCTTAAGGCAGCTTGGGTGGAGAGGGGGAGGGAGGTCGGATTTAATTCTGAAAAACTCATGGCTGAGGCTATGAAAAAATCAGGTGGAGCGTCTTTGAATGCTCATTCCAATGCGAAAGTATTCGAAAAAATGAATGGCATCTCTGAGCTAAAGCAAGTTGATTATGCTAAAAAGTCTCTTGAATATTCTGCAATGCGCGCGCAAAACATCAATAAGAGCATCGATCGTATTAAAGGAAAAATCGCTGAAAACAATAAGATTTTTGGTGGTAGTGGCCGGGCTAGTGTTAAAACGCTGACCGGCTCGAAGGAGCTGATAAGACATAAAGGACAGGTTTATAAGATAGACAAAAGTCTACTTAGCGCGACGGGTATTAAAAATCGTATAGCGGATCACTATCGTCAAAAATTTAATCAAGCAAAATATGAAGCGCTTAAGAGTATTCGTGAGGCCAAAAGCGTTGGAGAATATCTTAAAGGGGTGGCTAAATATGTCGGATCAGCGACTGGTGAGCACTTTGCAAAATCGAATATTAAGTATCAAAAAGCAGGTTTTTTTGAGTCGCTTTCAGCGAAATCACAAATCACAAACTCACAGAAACGCGAGCTTTCTAGGCAAATGGACAAGTTTGCAAAAGAGATTTCTAAGCAAAATATGGCAGATAAGCGGCTTGATGCTTCTTCAAAGCTAGCGCAGTCAAAGACAAATCTTGATCTTAAGACAGACAAAATTCAATCGCGCCAAGATGTTAAATCGCAATATGCTAGACCTGAAACCGCGAGAGAAAATCGTCTTAATGAGCGCTTAAAGAGCTTGGATCAGCAAATTGAGAGGATGGTTTCTGCAAAAAATGATTTATCGAACAGCCTTTCAAAAATAGAAGTTAACGTCGACGGAAAAGACTATGTTGTTAAAGGCGCGGATATTAAAGAGAAGCGGGGAACTGGCGACAATTCACTAAAAGACGTAAAGAATGAATCAATAAAAGAAAAGGTCATTTCTCGTGCTGATGAAGTTCGTGGCGAGAAAGTCAATGAAAAATTTGATCAAATAGATAAACTCAGAGAAATGCGTAGTAACGTAGAAAAGTCACTCAAAAATGAGATCAGTAGAAATGATAGGTCTTATAAAACAGACAATAAAAACGTTGAGATGGCTAATAAGCAAGAGTTCAAAGATTCTATTGAAAAAGTTATAAGCGAAGGAAAATCATTTTTTGAAAAGCAAGAAAAATCTCAAGAGACATTGCCCGAATTGATGAAAAATAATCAAGATTTACACGAGAAAGCAGCAGATATAGGCCTAGATGTAAATATTGAGCCAGCCAAATTTAACGGGAATTTTGAAGATTTAACGAAAGAACTTGAGCGTCAAAACGCAATGATTGAAAAAGCTATATCAGAAAAAGAGCTGAAAGCACCAGAGTATCAGCCAGATGCTAAAAAAGAGGCTGTTAACAATCGAAGTGAGTCTGAGAAATCCCAAGATCAGAGTTACCAGGCTTCAAAAGATGCATTTGAGAAGGTATTCGACAAATTGAAAGATGCGAGTCTTCCAGATAAAAATAAAGATCAGGATCGCTCTAAAAACACTCAAAAAGATGTTGAAAATCCGGTGAACAAAGCAAGCGAGTCTGATAGAAAATTGGGGGACTCAAAAAGTATTAATGAGTCAATTTCAAAAGAATCTCGCACTTCAAATCTGCCGCAGAAGAATTCTACGAAAGATGCTTCAAAAAGCACTGGTACAAAAGAAAAAGCAAAATCCGCACAAAATGAGTCTGCGAAATCTTTTAGCAGATAGCTAAGCAAAAATGAATTGGAGGATGCGTAATATTGTTTCGACCATAACTAAACTCTATCGCTGATTTCTACTTAAAAATAGTATTTTTTAATATTTAACAATATTTAATAATTAATTCCGCGGGAAAGCGATTTGTAGGTTGCTTTCCCATTTTTTTGATTTTCGAAAGCCGGCTCGAAAACCCATTCGGGACCTCATTTGAGACCTGGACATATGTATGTAGTTTTTTTAAACATAAATGGAGTCTCAAAAATGAAATTGAAATTTTTAGCAGTAGCTTTAATCGCATTTTCAGCTATTTCAGCAATCTCAGCTCAAGCGACGGAAGAAAACAGTGCAAAAGTCGCCACTGAACAAGAGGTTGAGCAGTTTGCTCTTGAAATTCGAATGACAGAAGAATTCGTCAAGGAGGCGGAAGCGCGGCAAGCAGAAATTGACGAAAAAATATTTTTTGCATTTAAAAAATCTCTCGAAAAGGAATGCTCAAAAATTCAAATTAAAGATGAAGTTTTAACCGGATTTGATTGTTTTGACGCAAATTATCAAAATTTAAAAGTTATTTCATACGATCAAAAATCAGGTATTGTGACCGCCGTCCTGGATCACGGCGAACTTCTGAAAAATAATATTCTCAAAGCTGAAAATGAAAATCCAGAACTCGCAAATTTATCAAAAACTTTGCTGCCATCTTTGAAGTATTCCGAAGATTTTAAAGTCACCAGCTTTTCTATCTACGATCTCATCTCGCTTGCCAAATCACAGAAATTGGAGCGAAAATGAAATTATTAAATTACATTCTTGCGGGCGCAATTATCATTTTTGGTCTGGCAATTTCGTTCGTTTTAGACAGTCAGATTTTAGCAATCTCATCTCCATTTTTTGCGATGCTGTTCCTGATTTTTTCGGAGTCGCTGACATGAAAAAAAGGATATTTTGTCTAGCAATTCTTGCCACTTTTTCGGCCTTGGGAAATGCTCAAGTTTCGCTGGGTGGCGGCAATGCTCAGACAACTACAGATACTGCAGTCGGGGCAAGTTCAGAGGCATTTAACGGGAATTCGACAGCGGTTGGCGACGGCGCAAGTGCAGTAGACACGGCTTCAACGGCGCTTGGAGCCGGTTCTATTGCTGCTATAAATTCGACAGCGGTTGGCGACGGCGCAAGTGCCTATGGCAATCAATCTATTGCGATCGGGCAATACGCTATTGCTAATGCTGCCCAAGCAGTTGCAATAGGGCAAAATAGCTTTGTTTATGGCACGGGTTCGATTGGTATAGGATATTTAGCGCAAACAGGCGTTGGCGCAACAAATTCAGTTGCTATAGGTAACAGTGCGCAAGTTAATTTTTCGAACAGTGTCGCTCTCGGTGCTGGTAGCAGAGACTCTTCAACGAACACAGTGTCTGTTGGCAATGCAAATACAGGATTGACCAGAACTATTTCGAATGTTGCGCCAGGAGTTAATGCAACTGATGCAACCAACCTTAGCCAAGTTCAATCGCTGATTTCCTCGGCTTCGATTGGCGGCGGCAGTTCCGCCAATTCCGTCCAATATAACGCTACGGGTACCGGCATTACGCTTGCTAGCCCCAACGGTTCTGGCACAGTCAATGTCAGCAATGTTGCGCAAGGTGCTATCAACGCAACAAGTACCGAGGCAGTCAATGGATCCCAGTTAAATGCAACTAACAACGCCGTTTCTGCTGTAACAAGTACTGCAAACACTACGGCGGCATCACTATCCTCAACACAAACGCAAGTGTCGACAAATGCAAGTAATATCACTTCACTTCAAAGCGGCCTGACTTTGACAAATGCTCAGGTGACGCAAAATACAAGCGATATTGCAATTTTGCAATCTGCAGTAGCGAGTACAAGCACTGGCTCAACAAGTCTCGCTCTATCAACTGCAACGGCCGCGAACACTACTGCAAATCAGGCTTTGACAACTGCGAATTCTACGGCCACTGCTTTAGTGGCCACCCAGGCACAAGTAACGCAAAATACAACTGATATTTCAACAGTCAGCACTCTTGCGAACTCGACCGCCGCAGGACTTGTGACCACGAGCACAACTGTTGCAAATCAGGGTGTGGCCATCACCGGCTTGCAGAGCGGCTTAGCAACTGTAACAACTACTGCAAATCAAGCTTTGAGCACTGCAAACACAGCGTTGACAACATCCAATCAAGCTCAAACCAGCATCGGTACAAAGTCTGGAACTGTCGGAACTGTCTCAATCGCAGCTCAGTCGGACGTAACGACCTTCGCGGCAACTGCTGCGAACTCTGCTTTGACTCAATCAAAAACATATACAGACAACACCGCAGCGGCGATCAATGCAAATCTAGCTGCAACGAATTCAGCCGTGCAAAGTGTTCAATCTCAAATTAGTTCGATTCAGTCTCAGACAAATCAGAACACTCAGGATATTTTCGGCATTAAGCAAGCGCTTGCTGGCCAACAGCAACAGATTAATAACTTAACAAGTGGCGTTGCCATGGCTGGGGCCTTGGCCAGCGCTAGAACAGCTCCAATCACAGGCGGGAATGGCGTGTACGCTTCTGCCGGAACAGCCTTCTACGGCGGCAGAAGTGCAGTGAGCGTCGGTCTTGTCGGCGTCGCTGGACTCACTTCTTTTGGGGCGAGCGTATCTGTTGCGCCAGGACTAGTCCAAAACCAAGCAATGCTTAGTTTTGGTGTTTCTCAGAAAATTTGGTGACGCTTTTTTTCCTTTTTCGAGAGACGCGGCGATAGTTCTTTGCGGAAGTCCGCTCATCTTTAAATTTAGGCTCCCTAAGATTTCGCCAGGCAATAAAAATTGACAGTGCAAGAATTACGAAAGCGGGCGTTAAAGCGTGGAGATCGTTTGAGTGCATTAGTCGATTATTTCTGGAAAGAATTTTCTTTGCAGGGTAAGCGGCTTAAGAGGGTAGCGGAGGTTTGCAAAGGAAATCTCATATTTGCAGTCGCATTCACTGTTCATATCTGCCTTAAAGCTGCAATCGTTTTCGTGGGGCGATTTCATTAACATGGCTTTTCTTAGGCCCAAATAGATTTCTAGTGAAATCTCTTCATCGTTATTTATGTGGCTTGTCAATTTTTGCTCCAATTGTTTTTGGGTATCCGTGTTTTGTGATTGATGCTGCTTAAATTACTATACGTTCAATAATTTTCATTTTGATTGATGACACCATTAAAGACATGTGTATCACGTGAGGAGTGGTTAGGCGTGAACGCTAATCT
The DNA here is from genome assembly GCF_029892205.1 of Polynucleobacter sphagniphilus. Classification (NCBI taxonomy): domain Bacteria; kingdom Pseudomonadati; phylum Pseudomonadota; class Betaproteobacteria; order Burkholderiales; family Burkholderiaceae; genus Polynucleobacter; species Polynucleobacter sphagniphilus. Next base: position 118,156 of record NZ_JARXVX010000002.1, on the reverse strand, counting down.
TTAAGCCCAACGCATTAATAACCTTGGAAATGGTGTCAAAACGGGGTTGCGATCCCACAGTCAATGCTTTGTAGAGGCTTTCGCGACCTAAACCCGATTCTTTGGCAACGGTAGCCATACCTTTAGCTTTGGCAATATGACCCAATGAGCGAATAAGCTCATCATTGTCGCCACCCTCTAATACTTGGGATAAGTACTCGGCAATAGCCTCTTCGCTATCAAGGTAGCGAGTAATATCGAATGCTTTTAGTTTTTGTGCTGTTTTCATAATTTAAAACTCCTTAGCTAATTCAATTGCTTTTTTAATATCTTTCTGTTGCGTACTCTTGGCACCGCCTGCCAATAAGATGAACCTGTCCGATTTTCCGCCAAAACAGGGGTCTGTTTTGACTATTTAGGTGTTATTTCTTCAACTATCATCATGAAATAACTATTGTTTTGATGCGTCGACTTCTTTTGCAAAAAGTCATTTTTTATATGACTTTGACAGTGGTATTTTCGTGATGAACATCACCAAATAACGATATTTCATCGTGAAATAACGGTGCGTCATCACCAAATAACTAGTAATCATCATCAAAATACTAGAAATTCTTTGCGCAACTTGATATAGCGTTAGTCGGCGCAATCACTAATAAATCATTTCCGCACTCAAAATTACGCCCTTATAAATAAAGGCTCAAATCCCTGACGATCACCACCACATGCGGAAACGATTATCATCTAACCTATTGTTTTAAAAGGTCGTTAGTGGAGACTCGAAATCAGGCGTACTGTCAAAGGTACCGAGGGTTCGAATCCCTCCCTCTCCGCCAGTATCGACCTGAAAGCCATTATTTATAAGGTTCTGTATTTCTTGGCTGCTACTACCCACCAGCCTACCCACCAGTGAAACATTGCTTACTTTTAAATTTCTAGCCAGGCAACGTTGTCTCTAGATAAGATATCACTATGGACGATCTTGAATTTGTAGGGAAAATTAAGGGCATGAAAACCCTCAAGCAGATGATTGAGAGTAAAGAGGTCATACCAGCCTCAGAACTAGCAAAAATGAAGGCCGAGGAAGAGGCCCAAGAAAAAGCCTTTGCAGAGGCAGTCCAATCAGAGCAGTCACATCAAAAAACAAAGATCTGCACCGGTAAGGTCGAGGGCAGGGCACTTTGGACGCGTGAGCGCTTTAACGAAGATTGATCTAGTTTTAGGGTTGTTCTAAGAACACCATATTCCTACAATTTGAATATCAATTCCAAGTTTTGATTTCAGATTGAAAGGCGAATATGACACCCAGAACGCTAACCAGGCAGGAAATGTATGACTTAGTATGGTCAAAGCCGATGACTCAACTAGCGGCTGAATTTGATTTATCCGATGTTGGATTAAGAAAAATCTGTAAAGCAGCAAAAGTGCCCACGCCTGGCCTTGGGTATTGGGCAAAACTGGCGAATGGAAAGAAGGTTGCTAAGACTGAGTTGCCAACTTTATACCCATTCCAATCTCAATTTGTCCATATTGGCGGGGGTTCTCGCAGTCGGTATGGTTATTTCGACGAACCAGAGAAAACGGATGAGGAGTTGGCTCAAATGGAGTTGCCACCTCCTCCAAAATTCGATGAGACGATTGATGAGGTGAGGTTGAAGATTGAGGCTCTCGTTCCCTTAATCCCTATTCCCAAAAGCATTAGCAAGCCCCATCCAATTACTGAGAGATTGCTGGGCTACGACGCTGATATCGCAAAAGAAAAATACTGCTTTTACAAGCCTAGGTATCAACATCCTGCGGGGCTAAGACTGTTGTCAGCACTTAATAGTTTCTTTACTTACTTCGAGAAGTTGGGGTTCAGGGTAAAAGTTCACGGTCCTAGAACGCAATCTATGAGCGTCGACATGGATGGTAGCTACCACTACTTTAGATTCGTTTGCTTTGATGATGGCAATCACTTTTATCGCAGGAAGAGTTCCCCCGGAAAGGCTTATGGCTTTAGTTGGACAAGCGACCAAGATCGAATGTCGGAGAACAAAGACTATCGAGAATATGTAGATATCACCCCGGAAATCCTAAGAGACCTCGCTATTGAGCTATTAATGGGTATTGAGGAGCGCAAGAGAAGTAATATCGAATGGTTATATCAACGTCAAGTTGATAAGAAAAATGAAGCGATTGCGAATATTGTAGAAAGAAAGGCTAAAGCTACACTTCGCCGCAAGCAGGAGACTGATCGAATAATTGAAACTCGTTTGAGTTTAATGAGTCAAGCCTTAAAGGACATTAGAAGGGCTGAAAAAATTCAGGAATTAATTGATGCTCTAGATAAGAAGGTTGAATCTGCGAGCAAAGAGATTCCTGGCTACAAAAAATGGCGTGCGTGGGCCATTCATCAGGTGAACTCAACTGATCCGCGCAACATGTCAATTAAGAGGGCGGGGCGCTGGGTAGAGCGTTTTCATTTGAAGTAGGATTTAAGGCTCAAATTGTGAGCCTTTGCTATGTCACTCTCTACTTATATGCCTCTTATATCCATCGCTAGGAGTATTTCATTCGTCTTATAGAATGAAAGAATCATGATTAATCAATTTGTCACTGCACTTGCGTTTTCTGCAACCAAGCATCGAGATCAACGTCGCAAGGATGTTGAGGCATCGCCTTATATCAATCACCCAATTTCACTAGTCGATGTTCTCGTCAACGAGGGCGGGGTTCTAAATTGGGATGTCTTATGTGCGGCCTTATTACATGACACTATTGAAGATACTGAAACTACAGCAGAAGAGTTAACTAAAGCATTCGGAAAGAATGTAGCCTCAATCGTATTGGAGGTTACTGATGATAAGTCGCTACCTAAAGCAGAGCGCAAACTGCAGCAAATTGTACATGCACCTCATTCATCTCATGAGGCTAAGTTAGTCAAGCTTGCCGACAAGATTTGCAATCTTCGAGATATTTTGGCTTCACCCCCAAGTGGTTGGGATACCAAAAGGAAGCAGGAATACTTTGAGTGGGCGGCATCGGTAGTGGCTGGCATTAGGGGATCGAACTCTAAGTTAGAGAAGGTATTTGATTCTTTACTTGAAAAAGGCAGGGCCGAGTATCAATCTGAGCTAGGTAAGTAAATCTTATGGCAAGTCTGAGCAAGTCTAAGATCATTGCCCACCGCCAGTGCCCTAAACGCCTATGGCTGCAAATAAATCGGCCTGAGCTCGTCCAAATTAGCGCAGCAACCCAGGTTAGATTTGATGAGGGCAACAAAGTTGGAGATATCGCTCGCCAGAATTATCCAGGCGGAGTTTTTATAGAGACTCTTAATCGAGCAGAGGCTATCGCCCAAACTAAAGAGGCTGTAACAAAACGCCAAACAATCTTCGAAGGCGCCTTCTTTGAAGACAATGTCATGATTCGCGCAGATTTACTCTTCCCTGAAAATGATGGATATCGTTTGGTGGAGGTTAAATCTTCTACTGGCGTGAAAAGCTACCATGTTGATGATGTAACAGTTCAAAGTTGGGTCATGGAGAAGGCGGGTTGTTCGCCAACCAGTATGGCCTTAGCTTATATCAATAATAAATTTGTCTATCAAGGCGATGAAAATTACGAAGGTTTATTTTCTGAGGCTGATTTATCAAACCAGGTAAAGCCGAATATGTCTCAGGTGCAATCTTGGGTTGATGCCGCCGAAAAAACCTTAGCTTCCCCAGTTGAGCCTGCGATTGCGCCTGGTGAGCAATGTACAGATCCTTTTACCTGTGACTTTATTGACTATTGCTCTCCGCCTGAAGAGGGCGTGGAGTATCCAGTAGAAATTTTGCCTTACGGCAAAGCTATCGCTTCGGAATTAAGGGGTGATGGATACAAAGATTTGCGCGAAGTACCTGCGGATCGTTTAAGCAATCCAAAACATCTTAAGGTTCATACGGCAACCCTGAGTGGGAATGCTATCTTGGAGCAAGAGGCAATTTCACAAATACAGGCCTTGCCCTACCCACGCTATTACCTTGATTTTGAGACCATTGGTTTTGCAGTACCGATTTGGGCAGGCACGCGACCCTATATGCAACTCCCATTTCAGTGGTCATGCCATATCGAGCAGACTGATGGATCAATGGCCCATAAAGAATTTTTAGATCTTTCAGGAAATGACCCCCGGGAAATGTTTGCAAAAACATTGATAGAGGCTGTCTCTAAAGATGGACCTGTAATTGTTTACAACGCTGGATTTGAGGGCGCGCGTATTAAAGAGTTGGCCTCAGCCCTTCCGCATCTCGCTTCAGAGCTATTGGCTATTCCTGAGCGCTTCTTTGATTTGCTGCCACTAGCGCGTAATTATTACTACCATCCTGATATGAAGGGCTCTTGGTCAATCAAAGATGTCCTGCCCACAATCGCACCTGAATTGGATTATGCAAATCTAGAGGTTAGTGATGGGGCAATGGCACAAGAGGCATATAAAGAAGCTATCCATAGCCAAACCACTCCAGAGCGAAAAGAAGTAGTAAGGCGTGCAATGCTCAAGTATTGCGAGCAAGATACTATCGCTATGCTCAAAATTGTTAGGGCCTGGAGCGCTGATTGATCTTGACACAATGAATCAAAAGTCTGCATAATTCAATCTACATCAAGAGATGGCTTTGTCGCCACAGCAACCTGCTAACGCAGTAAGGTGCTAAAAAGATGAGACCCCAAGTGGGTAATCAAAAGCGACAAACCCACCTATTTTGGTGGGTTTTTTATTGAGCAAAATCTTCTCTAGCTCAATATTTGAGCCTTCCAGTCTTGATAATTTGTTTGTAGACATGAATCAATTAATTGGAGGTCTTATGCGCGATTACACATACTTAGGCGGTGCCCGATTCACTATAAACAATCTCTTTCGTAGCCTCAGGTTTGATATCGATCGTCTCGATATGAGCTGGGTTGATGGGGATAAGCCAGAATTTACAAGAGGGCTGCGCGTTGTGGATAACGATGAAGTTAATACGATCACCGTTGATGGCGAGGATGGTGACAACTTGATCTATAGCCTTACCTACATCTTTAGCAAAGAGGATGGTCATGAGGCTTTTAGAGCTGCAACAGATGCCTATTTAATCGTTGCATTAGAAACAAAGGAGTTTTTGGTGACGAACCAAAAAAAGAATCCAGAGGGAAAGCCTGAAGTAGTGGAGGCAGTTATCCACTAAGCGAACCGAGCAGCATGTGTTTAAGGGCAGATTTAAACCGAATTGCCAAGCCCAGACATTTGTCAAATTGGCTAAAGAGGAGAAGTAAATGAATATTCAGTTAATACAAATAGAGCAGTTGCAAAAAAATGGTTTTCCAAGAGTGCTAAGACCTCAAAAATCATCCGAGTATGAATATGTTGGGATTGCCATAGAAGATCAGGGATCCCACTACTACTGGGCTAGGGGAGTTAGCTTAAGAATTACTGAGCAGGAGTACCGCTACATAAAGGCTAATCCAAAGTTGTATTACTTCTCTACCGCACTAAAGTTGCACTTAAAGATTGATAGATATCTTCATAGCAAGGATTTCGATGGACTTTGATCGATCAGGTTTAATTTCCCTCATTAAAAGCGAATTCAAGCTTGATTGGCAGGGCATACATGGGGCTAATCATTGGGCGCGGGTACTCAACCATGGGAAAAATATCGGTCAAATCCGTAAGGCCGATTTATTGGTAGTAGAGCTCTTTGGCTTCTTGCATGACAGTTGTCGCTTTAATGATGGTAGAGATCCTAAGCATGGAGAGCGGGCGGCAGAATTTGCTCATGGCATCCATGGAGACTTTTACCAGTTAACCCCAAAGCAACTAGATGCGCTTTGCTATGCGATGAAGCACCATTCTGGTGGGGAGGTTTCAACCAATAGAACAATTCAAACTTGCTGGGATGCCGATCGATTAGATTTAGGAAGGGTTGGCATCTTTCCCTCTCCACAATTTCTTTCGCAGGAAGCTTCACTTTTTATCGATCTTGCCTATGACTGGAGTACGCAGGCACCAAGGAAATCTCATGTCAGATGACAATGATTCTGGAGGGATCATTGGGACAATTATTTCTGTCCTGATACTGGCCGCAATCTGGCCTTATCTATTGGCATTACTGGGTATCTATATTGCCAATATGGTCGTTTTGGCGATGCTGACATGGATTGCGGAAAATTGGATATTGACGATTAGCTTTATAGCGGGAATCCTAGCAATGTATTGCATCTTCAAATACAAACTTATTAGCAAGGCCTGGAAGTATGTATTTGCGAAAGCCCAACCAAATGCAATAGAAGTCAGGTTGGATGGTTTACCAGGCTCAACTGAGCGAAAATTTATTCCTTCTACGAATCTATATTGTTATTGGTGTACCAAGAAACTTGGTATACGAGCCTGGGAAATGAATGGCAAGTATTTCTGTCGAGATTGCTATGAAAATAAATTGGGTTCGAACTGATGCGCATTGCCTGAGTGTTTATCTGGATCTTAAAAACGTCTAGGTATATCTAAAACAATTCTTTTGATCCCAAACCAATCTTTCGATTTAACTACAATTTTTTTATGCAACCCCGCCTCTTCTTTATGAGCATTAAAATAGTTAATCCCAAAAGAAATGTCTGGACCATACGATACGATTTGAATTTTTTCAAGAGTAGGGAAATCATGGGCAATATGGGAGGTAGCTTCTGCCACTGCATTTTTGTATTGCGGATCTTCTGTAAACAGTAACGAGCCTGTAAGCCCCGCAATACCAATATCTTTACAACCAATTCCTATTAGCGCAGTTAAAGCCTCATAGGTAACGTTGTAAAAAAAGTCCTTACTTGGACGTTCTGTATTTCCAGAAAAAGGTTTATACGATTCACAGTTAGGCGTAGAAACTAGGGCGATTGCTTTTAAGGTTGGAGTTAGGCTTTGCGTCGGAATAATGTCTATTGTGGGTAGTTGTTCTTTCATCAGAGATTCAGCATAAAACCTGAAAATATCTTCATCAATACCCATGGCTTGAGCGATATATTGTCCATGAATTCCCAGGTCATTAAATCCCCAGTTGGTTTCTATCATCAAGCCATCCATACCAGTATTTAATTCAATTTCTTTAGAGATTCGCTCGAATATGATTTCTAATGGCGCTCGATGTGGGAGTTCAAGAATTAAATTTTTCACTTTAGTACTGTTCAAGGCTCTTTTTAAGTTCGCTTGCTACTCTTGCTTTTAAGCTGGCTGGTGCAATCACTTTTACGCCTGAGCCATGCTTCAGAATATCCATGACTAACTCTGGATCTTGGTTGTAATCAAACTCCAGGGTGTAATAGCCTTCTTTATCAAAGCTGCCCACTTGCTGTCCATGCCAGTGCTCGCCAGCTACCCAGCGAGCATGCTCAGGCGTAAAGCGTAACTTCGCCCTCTGGGTGGCTTTACCTGAAAAGATGCCATAACTTTCGGCAAAGTGATCATGACAATCCTTTTCGGCCACTTCCTGAGTCTTCTTATTTGTTAATACTGCGCTTCTGATGCCATCAATTGCAAAACTACGCAGATCATTACGCATGTGACAGTAGGCATCAAGATACCAATTCTCACGGTAGTAGATAAGTCGTTGGGGAGATATCTCTCGCTTAGTATCTTCGCCTTTACCCTTTGAGTAATAGTCAATTTCAAGGCGATTACGTTTAAGAAGGGCAGCGCCAATCTCGGAGAAGTTTTCAATAGAGTTCTTGCGAGAGCCAAGACCGATAACCTTAATACGTTTACGCAGCTCCTTGGCTGAAGTTTCGCTTTGACCCAAGATGCCATCAATAATGGCTGTGAGTGGTTCAATGTGTGGGCCAATCAAACCACCTTGATCTAGTGAAGATAAGAGGTGCTGCATCAATACAAGAGCAGTAGCCTCTTTTTCAGTGAACCAAAGCCCAGGCATCTCAATCTTGTCTACTTGATCTGGATTCTCGAACTTATAGCCTCCCATGAAGCGGTCATAAACGATAGAGGCCTTTAAACGGCTGCGTAGGTACTCAAGGTCGCGCTTAAAGGTGGCAGGGGAGATCTCAAGCTCATCTAAGAAATCCTCCCTGGGGACGCATTTACGCTGCTGAATCATGTATTTAATGCGGTGTAGACGTTCTAAATCGCTCATCAGGGCTCCAAATAGGACATTTATTGTTTTTATAACTTTAATCAGTTTAAGGCTCATTTAATGAGCTAGCAAGTAATTAATCTACCTATACAGAGCTAAATGCTTAATCCGTAGGGAGTTGAAAATGATCAAATTTATCGGTATTTTCTTTATGTTTTTGAGTTGGGCCGCTTCATCGAATGGGCTTAGTCTGAGCCTAGCGCTGTGGTTTCTATTCGGCCTATTTCTAGTGTGTAGCCAAGGTATCTTTGGCCACCTCCTATTCGTAGAGCGAGAGAAGGTACGCGCCCAATACAGGAGAAGAAGATGAGCGAACAATTCGCAAAGCTTAATTGCGCCGTTGGTGATTTGGCCATCACCGTGAACTGCAAGATCCCCAAAAATCTTGGCAATATTGTGCGCATTGTGTCGTCCGGCGGATTTCAGGAATGGCAAGGATATAGCGAACCGCTCTATACCTGGAATGTCGAAGTGGCCACTGAGTGTGGTGCGCTATTTTATGAATGCGACACCGGTATTGAATCATTCACCTCAGGACCAGCTCCTGACATCTATCTCAGGCGACTTACTCCACCCCAAGGATATCTGTTAGAAGAATTCTCCGAGTCAGAGCAATTGCAAATGGAGTTGTATGAACAAGACAGTTTGGAAGGTGTTGAGTAATTGCAAAATCCTGTAATACACCACACCCTCCCAGAAGACGAGAAGATCTATCGCAGGCCAATTGCACTGTACTTTGGCGGGCCATGGACTACTCGGCAGCAGGAGATATTGGATAAGCGTGCAATTAAATGGGATTGCTCATACGAATTTGTTTTAAATGATGACTTTGCTGACACGATTAATAGCTATAGCAATGCTCACGCAGATAGCGATAAAAACTACTTTGACTACTGCCTTTTGATCCATTCAGGTATTAGCGAGGTCTACTCGCCTAAGGTCTGGACTGATAGTTATACCCACAATGGCTTTAGATACCCCAGGCTATTACTTAAAGATGGTTTCATTCGAGATAAAAACAGGGTTAAACGTTTTTTTCTAAGAGATGAAGTAATAGATTTACTAGGGCAGACTCTTGAGGAGCATACCGAGTATGAATATATTGAATTTAAAAGGTTAAAGAATGTCTAGAAACGGACATATTCATTTACGTTGTGAACTAGGTTGTATTGCTATGATTACCGATAGCAAGTTCTCGGTTAATCGCGGCTTGATTGTGAAGGTGATTGAGCCTATGGGCTTGATGCGTTGGCCAGGCTTTGATACAGAGGTCATGCCAATCTGGCGCGTACAAGTATTGGCTCAGGGCCATACGATTTGTTATCACCTGCCCAAAAAAGGGGAGTTGAGGCATGAAAAAGTGGGTTTGGTGCCAGATCGATTCTTGCAATGCCTTACTCCTTTATCTGGGCAAATGCGTTTTGAGTTCGAGGACTATGAGCCTGAACCTCATCTAGAGCCAATGGCGCTCTAATAACTTAAGAAAAAATACCATGAAAAAATTAATTACCCTGGCGATATTTAGCGCTGTAAGCAACCTTGCATTCGCGCAACCTATTCAGACTCTACCCAACGGCGCAGGAGGTTACAACACCTATGGCCGCAACGGAGCACTCACTCAGACATTGCCTAATGGGGCTGGCGGTTACAACTCTTATGGGCCAAATGGACAGTTAACTCAAACATTACCCAATGGTGCGGGAGGATACAACACCTATTCTCCAAATGGACAACTCACACAAACCTTGCCAAATGGTGCGGGTGGCTACAACACATATGGACCCAATGGAGGAGTGACTCAAACATTGCCCAGTGGTGCGGGCGGTTACAACACCTACACGCCTAATGGAAACCTCATACAAACTCTGCCCAATGGTGCTGGCGGCTGGAATACTTACTGACAATAAGCAGTTGTCAGGCAATCATCCATTGGCTTAATTCCTGAATCTGCTTTTCTGAGATTCCGGTATTGGGGTTGCAGCGAATGAGTTCTGGGCAAGGGCTTGGGAATTCCCAGTAGGAGTCATCCAAGGCTTTCCAGTTGCTTGCTCCATGTGACTGTAAAAAATTCACAATCTCCTGATAGCGCGGATGTTTGCCAATGACTGGTGGTCCAGTAACGCCAATAACCAGGCTGGAGATTGAGTTTGGCAATAGTTTCTGTAGCTTTTCAAGGCTATGTGTGAAGCGCCAACTCGAAGAAATCACAATTTCAATATTTGATCCTTCAAGAGTTTCCTCAAGTAGATGAACCCTATTGAAAGGGTCTTCACCAGCGAAGTGGGTTGGGTGGAGTACTCCATCAAAATCCAAGAAGAGTAATTTATTCATAATGGGTCGTTAAATTCTAGCCATTCGTGCCTACAAGCTGCACATTTTCTTGAGCTTGGATACTTTGGGGGAGGTGGATCACCCAGTTCCCTTTTCTTCACAATCTTTTGTTTAAAGAATTCCCCGCGCTTCTTGCCGCATTTTGGGCAATACAAATTGATGGTGTGAGGTTTAGCTTTGGGATCATCATGTAAGTGGGCCTCAAAGCTCATTGCAGTAATCCACTCTGGGGATTGCATGGTCTTACAGGGCACCTTAATGTTCTCAATCTGAAATACATCACCACGAACGCTCAGCTTAATATTCGGCCCCGCAGGCCGTGCCGCTAAGAATGACAGTACAACCCCAGAATTGACTTCAATGTAACCCCTCCAATTGATTGATTTCTCAACCAAACATCTAGTTTGGACTCCTCTTACGCAGAAGATGGCCTCACCATTAAAGAGCGCAATATAAAGCTCTTCAGCTAAAGAAGCCTTCGTCGTTTTTCTGGGCTTTAATCGTTTCAATACCGCCAGAAACTCCTCGGTATCGATAATCATTTCGGCGATCATTGTCTTTTGCTGGGCGAGTAGCCAATCCGATTTCCGTTGTTATCAAAGACATTAGTCACGCCAGTTGGAGATTGAGTCTCATAGCCAATCCGGTTGCCACTATTGTCGTAAACGCCGTTATTGGCGTTGTAGTTGTACTGACTATTGTTGAAGTTATAAGGGGAATTGTTGTAATTCAAAGAAGAATTGTTGTAGTTAAGAGGGCTGTTGTTGTAATTCAGAGGCGAGTTCTCCCAACTTGTTACCTGAGCATAGCTGCCGCTAGAGATAAGAAGGGCGCCTATAAAAAGGAATCGTTTCATTGCTTACCAACCTTTCACAGAAGGCGCCTGAGGTGCTTGGCGTGGAGTATTAATTGTTGTATTGGGACTAGCGTAAACAGGAGTGGTAGAAGTTCCTTGATACGCGCCCTGAGGACTATAAAAATTTGTCTGCCCGTTATCGGTCTGAAATGACTGAACATTCTGGCCGGTAGCGTTATAGACATTAGTTACGCCACTTGGCGATGTTTGGCTATAGCCGCGGTATTCACCAGTCGGACCATAAATAGCCTGGGCAGAAGCTCCGCGCACCAAAAGAACCGCTTGGGCAATCAAAAGCAGGGTGATGAGGTATTTCATGGGGAACTCCCAAAAAGTTTCAATGGATTCAGAATAAAAACCCACAAGATCACCTAATGAGCTAGTGGCTCAAGAAAATGAAAAAACTAACAAATTTCATAAAGAGCCCATGCTAAGTACCCTTGTATTCGTTACCTTCATGCCACTGCAGGTTTCTCCAACCGGGCAATCCACTGTGCCTTTATCAAGGCCATTGGCAGTTGCTGCCTATGTAGATGCCGCAAAGATTTTAGGTTTACCCAAGTTCAAACTTAGGGATTCAAAAGGTAATCTTTATTCACCATACAAGGCAATGATGCAAGAACCCTCTGCGATCGTTATGCAACATGCTGGTATGCCAATGGTCAGCGATATAACTATGCGCAAAGCCTACATTCAATCCTACGTAAAGCGCTAAAACTATTATGAAATTTGCAATTCAATCAATTAGTAGTCTTGCCGCAGTCCTATTCGGATTCTTATTGCTCGCCAATGTCGGCATTACGAGTGCAGGCAGGGGGGAGCTAGAGTCCCTTACTGCAATTGAAAAAGCTGTCATCACAGAAACTATTCAGGCCGATGGCACGGTAGTGGAGATTGATGAACTCACTAACTTGGTGAAATCGCAGTTAGTAGTTGATTCAGAATCACAAGCCGACTTGCCATATAACTCCACGCTATCTAAGTTAGAAGTGCTTGAAGCTTACACAATCACCCCTAAGGGAGAAAAGATCCCGGTAGCTGCCAATGCCATACGAACTGTAGAGGATGACAATAGCTCTGGCGCTGCTATGTTCTCGGATCAAAAACACAAGATCATCATCTTTCCAAAGGTAACGCCAGGCTCCAAGACTTATTACAAGACTAAGCTAACCACTTACAAGCCGCTATTACCAGGCTATTTCTATACCAGGCTGATCTTTTCGCCTAATGTGGAGGTGAAGTCTTATGAGTACAACCTCAGCTATCCGGAAGACTTAAAGCTCTATACCGATATTAAAGACGTCAAACAAACGAGGGATGAAGTAGTTGATGGCGTACGTCATGTGAGCTACACCTATCAAAACCTCAAGATGAACAAGAAAGAGCCATATCAGGTCTCTAGTAACGACTATGCTCCTCATATTTATATTTCCAGCTTCCCAAGTCAAGAGGCTTTTGCCAGGGCATATGAAGAGCGCATTAAAGATAAATTCATCATCACCCCAGAAATTCAGAAGCAAGCTGATGAGATCACAAAAGGGCTAGAAAAGAAGGTTCAAAATGATCCAAAACTGGACCTCAAAAAAGAACAGGCCAAAGTAATCTATCACTGGGTAGCGAGAAACATCCGTTATGTTGCTATTTACCTTGCTGATGGTGGAATCGTGCCGCACGATGCTAATAGTGTGCTGAAAAATCGCTATGGTGACTGCAAAGATCACAACGCACTCTTAATTACTTTATTAGCAGCCAAGGGCATCGATGCAACCAGCGCATTAATTAACTCAGGCAATGCCTATGTGCTCCCCAAATACCCAGTCCTGGGGCCTTTTAATCATGTCATCACCTACATCCCAGCCTGGAATCTATATCTAGACTCTACTGATGAGATGGCGAGCTACGGCACACTGCCTTCGGATGAGATGGATAAGCCTGTACTACTCACTAAATTAGCAAAGGTAGGACGCACACCCAAGCCTAAGAAAGAAGATAGCGAGATGGCTACTGGTATCTCTATGCAGATTGAAAAAGATGGGCGCATTACAGGCAAAGCTCACACCATGTATTTTGGAAGCGCAGCAATCAGTGCTCGCTATAAATATGAGGGTGCCGAAACCACTTATTCAGAAAAGCTAGTTAAAAACCAGTTGGCTAAATTTAGGCAAACGGGCGAAGGCAAGATCACCACGAGTTATGTCTATGACTTAGACAAACCTTTTACAACCGACACTGAGTTCACTTTAGACGCCATAGCAAATGTACCAGGACCGGGAGCAATGACAGTGCCTATTGGCTTAGCGCCCGGAGAGTTGGCTGCTATTGCTAACGATAGACCGCCCGAGAAGTTTACAGTGCCATACGTTTGTTCCACCAGAATGGTGGGGGAGTCCTATCAGATCAGATTTCCTAACAACACCAAGGTAACGCGTATTCCTCCTAATGTCAGTTATAAGAAGGGCGGCATTGAGTATGAAGCCACCTATAACGAAGTAAAGAACAATATCTTTGTTATTAGAAAGCTAGCCATACAAAGACCAGGAGCAGTCTGTGAGCCAGGGGAGCTTCAAAACTGGAAGGATTTTTATCAAGTCTTTATAAAAGATATGCGAGGACAGATTTTTTATGAGTAATCCAGTGTTTATATATTGTTTGAGTCATTGATAGCGGGTAATATTTGGCAATCCTTTCTCTTTTTGACAATTAAAAATGAAAAAAAGTAAGTCCTTTAAATCCTTAAGCGACCTAAAGGATGTTGATCTTTTCCGATCAAGTGAAAAGGTGGTTGGTTCTGATGTTAAAAATTCTGCAAAGACTAGCACAGAGGTTATTGCGTCACATCCTTTGACCACAAAACCCATAACAATTGAAAAAGAGCCAGTCTTTCAAGATACTATTTTGGGGACTGTTGAGCAGGAAGATTCATATCAGCAGAGAGTGAGGTGGATTAGCCGTCGCGAAGAAGAGGTATCAGTTGGCGAATCATCTCTTATATTGTCTAAAAGAGCCTTGGAGGCTGAAAAAAATGAGCTAACAAAAGCACGAGAAAAACTCGCAGCTGAATTTAGGACTCATGAAAGACAGTTAGAAAAGCTTAATCAATTAGATGCTATAGCGGCAGAGTTAAACGCAAAGAGAGCCAATCTTCATGCAAAAGAGGTTTCGCTAACTACCAAGTCGGTACTTCTAGAGTCTAAAGAACGCGATATTAAAAAAGAATTGACGCTCTCAAAGAAGGCAGAACAACATGCCATCAAGGAGAATATCTCGCTTAGTATGGCGCTTGAGAGGCAGGGTAAAAAGCTAAAAGAGGTTTTGCTTGAATCCCAGAAAACCATCAAGATTATTGAACTTCAAAAGCAAGACGTAAAAGAAGCTAAAAAAGAAATTTCGCAACTACAAAAGCAGATTAATTTACTCGAGCAGAAAGCTCAGGAAGTTTCTGGCGGAGTTAAAATCAAACTAGACAACTGGGATTTTGTTGAGTTTTTAATTAAAAATGGATCTACTGCTGCACAACTTGGTTATGCAGGGAAAAAGATAGCTATTTGTGGTGATGGCCCTTGGGTAAGAAAAGATTTTGAGACGATCCTCAAGTTAAAAGGTTTCATACCCGTTGACGCTCCAAATAATCAGGCCGAAATTGCTATTATTGGTAGGGACTTTGATGAGCAAGAGGTTGAGGGGCAGTTAATAGCAAGGCAGCATAAGCAGATTCATTTCTATTCTCAAGAACTGTTAATTTCATCAATTGCTGCCAAACAAAATCCCTTAAATTCCCCCGAGTCATACGAAGATTTGCTAAACGAGTTTTCTCAGGATCATCCCGGCTTACTTTTTTTAATGGAAAATTTTGAATTTCCATGGCCGCTCGCAAATATTTCAGATAGTGTTGCGCTAGTTTTCGCTAGCGATGGATTGGTTGATCAATCACCTCTAGTAAGTGTTGGCTATAGGGTGGGTGTTGAAAGGGGTCTAGATCAAGACTCCAGAAGAAATATTTTAAGTAATTCTTTTGCCGGTACGTATGATCATTTAAAGAGATGGTATGTCGACTCAGATGAATACATGGCTAGATGGGGTAAGCCAAACTCACGTAGAAGATTGTTCCAGATGTCACACCACATACATGCGCTAATACTTAATAGACGCAGCAACCCATCAATGAAATACGCAGTCCAAGACTGGAAGGATGACTTGGTTTGGTTAAAGAAATTTTATAAACCTTATATGAGTTTTAAGTGGCCAATCTTAAAGTAGTTCGTCGTATTAGCTTGGGTTAGTCAGACTCGGTTATAAATTCAGCCAATATCTTTCCATCTCGCACCTTAGCAAACCCTCGAATTTCTGAGGCGCATTCCCTCTGATACTTACCAGTTTTACTGCCTTTTGGTATATGAAAAGACCACATCTCATCCGCATCATCTGTCATATCAGCTAGAAAATTACCCCAGGCTTTATTGAGGTGACCAAAGGGTAGGGGTGGAACAGTTCTTAGTGGATCGATCACATAACTGGCGATCTCTGCATCTACAGGATTAACCTGTATAACTAAGTATTCGGGCGCGCAGTCAAAGTCGGGTTTATTTCTTTCAATCTCAAGAGCGGCTTCTTTGCGAGATTCAAAAATGGCCCAGATTCCAAATAAAGGCCAGCCAATTGCAACGCAAATAATAGCAATCGCATAAACCAATACGTTCAGCACACGATCGACAATACTTTTCTCTTTACCTAGGGCGCGTAATAGATCGGTGGCAAATTGAGATGGGCGATTACGATATTCTTTAAAGAGATGAAAGGATGCATAAGATAGTCCAGGAGCGGTATAGATACCAAGCAGCTGAAGCCTAGAGAGTCCAAAAAGACTAATTTCTGATAAGAAATCAATGAACGAATTCACTATCCACCTCTTCTTAAGAAGGGCGGGTAGTCTTTTTCGTCCTTTGGTTTGAGCGCTTCGTTATGGCGGGCATGCTTATTGACCAAAACACCTTGCTTGAATTCCATTAAAAGATCGTATTCATAGGTACTGGCATAGCCCCCATGAACGTAGTTAAGCAACTCTCCTTGGGGGCAACGTAATTCGCCATTGAACCAATGTGCAAAGATCTTCTCGTATCCGGGGAAGACGTCTGACAGACCGATAATCTTTTCATAGGTCTTATGCGCGGATAGCTGAACAAGATATAAACGCTCAACTCCTGATGTTTCGATAATTTCCCAAGTTCCTACATAACCGCGCCAATTTGCAGTGTGAGGAGAAACAAATGAAATTCCTGTTTGTCTTAAATATAGCGATAAGGGATTGCTAAAAAGAGAAATTTCTTTCCCGCCATAGATGAGCCTTTCGGATACTTGAGCCGTCATGAATCCTCCAAAATAATGACTCATTTATAAGAAGTCAGTAGCTCATAGGCTGGGCTACTAAATATTTAATTACTTAGATCTGAATTTTTTTTTGCAAAGAAAATGCCGGTCTTTCCCGGCTGTCAGCTTGCTCGTACCCGAAAGGAGATCTCAAGGAAATGAGAAAAAAGAGTACACAAGTAGATATGGTTTTTTCAATGAAAAGACAATGTCTTCCGGCTTTAAGGCACTCATACCTGATCCTCTTGGCCGATACAAATATCAAACAATCAACTAAATCAACAACCTAGCACTACCCAACGCACAGCAAATCATGACCCCCAGAATTTAGGCTTAAGTAAATCAAATACTCGGTTAACCACATCTAAGCCGGTATTAAATAGCTTTGGATCTAATTCATTCACCAATAACTCAATGGTCTCTTTTGTTTTTTCATTCCAAGTAATGGCATCAGATAATTTAAACAAGATCCAAGACATTACGATGGTCCAGGCCTGCTCGCTACTCATAGACTCCTGAAGCTTATCGAGGGCATATTTGAGTTCATCGCTTAATAGGTGGCTTTCTGCCGACTTCACAAATGAAGAAATTTGATTTCTATTTTGCAGATCATGATTTGCAAGCGATGCAATATCCTGTGGCAGTAGAGAAACGACCTTAGCTGGAGCAGCCTGGTCATTTTCGGCCCGACTTCTTAAGAACGCAGGTATTTCGTAATAATCATCGCCTCTATCAAGCTTAGTCTTAGAGTCATACGAGGAGCCAAGAGTAGGGGCTGGAGTGCTTTCTCGGCTTGATCTAAATACTCTCGGTAAATCATATTGGCTGTAATCAACATCGCTAGAAGAGTTGCTACAAGCGCTAACCGAGGACATGGAATACTGGATACTATCTTGCATAGGGGCCATGCAGTGCAGCACTGTTTCATGAACTGTACCTGCGCCACCCCAACCAGCAGCTTGCATCTGCGCAATCTTTTGTAGCTCGGGCATATCACTGGCTTTTTCCTCGTCACTTCTTACGTGCACCAAAATACAATTGGTTTGCTCAGTTATAAGCTGATATTCCAGCGCTAAAGAAAGTTGTTTTTCTTCGGTTAGTGCGCTTAATCTTTGTGATGCGCCTAAGCGGGCAAGATTGCCGTCATTAGCTTGAGTAATTGAGTTTGCACCAACGCCAATTCGCTCAAGGCTATCCCCAAGTTGATAGCTTAAGTGTGCAGGCTTGTTTGGAATGTTTTTGAATCCCGCAAATACGTGATGAGTATTGCCGCTGAAAATGGCAGTGTTAGTCCCAACAGTCCATTCTGGGATCTCATTTGTTCCCCAATTGATCTCAATCTCTTTAGCTCTTGGTAGATGAATGCGATTAAACATCCGCACAATCGCTTTTTCAATATCCTCCTTAGGGGAGACTAACTCACAGGCGCCCCCAGTCATCTCAGCCAATTCGCGTAGCAATGTTTCAGCGGGAGAGGTGCCCACACCAACTGCAAATATGCGATGACCTGAGTTCTTAGCTGCGGCAATGATGTTCGAGGTATCCCAAACTTCACCATCGGTAATGAGTAAGACGTCTGCCTTTTTCTCAGTACCTTTTAATTTGAATGTAGAAAGTAGGGCATCTTCAATTTCTGTCCCGCCCATATTTGCTTCAGTGTTACTTACTAGTAATGAGGCAGTGCCAATATTGAATTGATTTACCGGTTTAAGGCTCGAGAATTCATGTTTGACCTTGCTACCAAATAGGGAGTAGCTAAAACGGTCATCCTCACGTAGGTTGCTTAAGACATGATGTAGTGCTCTCTTGGCTGATTCAATGCTATCGCCTGCCATAGAGCCCGAACAATCAACCAAAATCTTAATATCAGCACTAAGCTCTTTTTGATTGGCTAGTACGGGAGGGCAAAAGCTAGCTAATACTGTGCAGCCTTCAGGACCCATTTGCTTATCGGGGGTCACAATAAAGAAAGACTCATTTTCGAGTTTGCTTAAATTAAGAATGAAATCACGATCCAAGAAACCAGAACGCAGCAAACCTACCTCAAGACCCTTTTCATTTGTTGTTACTTGAACTTGGTGAGAAGGGCACTCAACTGTCGCTTTTTCCATGCCACCACTAAGGAGTAGGGAGAGTGAGAATGGATATTCAACTAAGAAATCTGCCTCAACCCCATGATGCTTTTTAATTCCACCTTGGCTACTATCGCCATAACGAGGGGCAATGGTAGTCGGAAGGTTTAGTCTTACATGACCTTCTTCAAATCTCAGTAATTGAGAATAGGTATATTCAATAACAGCTTCTTCTTTGGGCTTGAGACTGCCTAAGTTGACGGTATAAAGTCCATCAGAATTTTTCTCCAGCATGATTGGCGCATCACCTTTGCTGATAGCCTTTTCATACTGCTCTTCAGCGTCTTTCTTCTCCGTTATGACACCGCTTAAGCGCTTACCACCCATCTCAACGCTTAAATCCATGAAGGTAGCACCCCAACCCATAGGGAAGGTATAAACAGTCTCTAAGGTTTTCTTGGTGGTGTTTTTATATTGCTGGCGAATAGTCATCTCTAATAGAAGGCCTTGTACCTTGCCTTTTGCGCTAACGGATTGCAATGCCATTTGCTCGCCATCATCAGTACTTAAGCCAACTACTTCATCCAATTCAATCATTGCGAATCCTTTTTTACTTGTTCATATGCCTGCAGTACGCCTTTTAAGAACTGGCGTAATTGCTCAGGGCTAAGTTCAGCTGTTTCTGGTGATACCTGCAGCTCAATACCATCTGCTACCCAAAGGTGGCTTCGCACTTCCACATGGCCTGGTCTCTTAGACCTTTCAGGCAGGGCAAGGGGTTCGCCGGATAGCACTTCACGAATTCGTTCAAGCGATATCCCGGATTCAGATAGCTGCTTAATACGAAGGATCTTCTCAAGGTGGGGGCTCACATAATGAGCTGCCCGGGTTTGTCCTATTGGCTTATCTACCAGGCCTATTTGGATGTAATAACGTAAAGTCCTGGAACTTAGGCCTGATAGGGCGCAAAGCTCTTCAAAGGTGTATTTTTTATCTTCCATGAGTATATATTAACACAATAACTGTTAATATATACTGTAAATATAAAAATATCTACAAATGCTTGAATGGCCTTTCATAGCTCATTAAGCGAGCTAGTGAAGACTTAGCCTGTTTTTGGCATATGGCGTCAATTAAGGCCGCTTTGTTAGTATTGCTAATTAGAAGTAATTTTTATGATTTAGTGCCTTGAAATGTAGTTTTTTGTAACTTCAGATAACTTTAAATTGGACTGCAATGGAATTAGTTGAATTTCGTGATGATTTTCTCGAGGGGGTTCGCTCTCGGGTCACCAATCACTCACTCACGAGTGACTCTGCCTTTGTCTACGAAGTTTCCGATCGCCTATCAGAGGCTGAAGAGTTTCAAGATTTCATCCCATGCCAGTACAGCGGAACAGGCCTTAGAAATCGGCTAATACGTATTGATGGTTTTGAGTTTGACGAGGCAGATAACTCCCTTAGAGTTTTAATTGCAGATTTTTCTGGCGACCCAAATTTGGAGACTGTAACCCGGACTAGGGTCGATCAAATATTTGGCCAATTGAGAGCATTTGTTGAATTCTGCTTGGCCAGCGGATTTGAAAGTATTGAAAATCCCGATGATTTAGATTCTCAGGTGCTAGCGTTTGCAAACTTAATTAAAGCATCTAAAAACTCAATCAGTAGATATCGATTTTATTTAGTAACTGACTCCGTAATGAGTGATCGCATTAAAGACCTACCGGAGGATGAGATTGATGGGGTGCTGGTTGAATATCACGTATGGGATATTTCTCGCTTATTTAATGTGGGCATGTCTGCATTAGGTACTGAAGAACTTGAAATTGACTTTACTGAGTTCACGGAGAATGGTTTATCTTGCTTGCCAGCCAGCAAGAGCGAGGATTTTGATGCTTATATGTGCGTCATACCAGGCGATGCTTTGGCGTCAATCTATGAGAAGTATGGAAGCAGGCTTTTAGAGGGTAATGTGAGATCTTTCTTAAACACCACGGGGAAGATTAATAAAGGTATTCAAGGGACGATTAGATCTGCTCCAGATAAATTCTTCATCTATAACAATGGTATTTCTGCAACAGCAACAGATGTAAAGTTGGATATTGCTAGTGATGGCCATAGGATTACTTCTGCAAAATATCTTCAGATTGTTAATGGCGGTCAAACAACGGCTTCATTATTTGTAGCTTTGAAAAAAGATAAGGCAGACTTATCAAAAATTTCAGTACAAATGAAACTAACGGTTGCTAAGGCTAGAGATAGTGATACCTTGGGCAATATGATTCAAGATATCGCAAAGTTTTCAAATAAACAAAATAAAGTAAGCGATTCTGATTTCTTCTCAAATCACCCGTTTCATATGGGTTACGAGAGGCTTTCTCGGAGAATTCTCGCGCCTGCAGCTGCTGGAGCCCAATTTAATACTTATTGGTTTTATGAAAGGGCAAAAGGGCAATATCTTAATGAGCAGTCAAAAATGACTGTGAAGCAGAAAAAAGACTACCAGCGTGAACATCCAAGATCGCAGCTTGTATTGAAAACTGATTTAGCTAAATCAGAAAATTCTTGGCGCATGCTGCCTCATATTGTTAGCTTAGGTGCACAAAAGAATTTTTCTGGAGATAAGCCTGGCACCTTTGCGCGATATATCGATGATGAATGGGGTGTAGATGGTGCTAAGTTTATTAACGATGCTTATTACCGCGATTCAATATCTAGAATTATTGTCTTTAAATTTGTTGAGAAAATGGTCTCTGATGCCGATTGGTATAAGGGAGGTTATCGAGCTCAAATTGTTACCTACACAATTGCTAAGCTAGCTTCTATGATTAAGGAATTTTCACCGGGAAATATGGTGAATTTCAAGCATATATGGAATATCCAAAGCGTATCTTCAGCAATGGCAAACCAACTAGAGCGCGTAGCTCAAGTTGTTTCCGAAACCATAAATAAGACCCCCGTTGCAAACATGGACGTTGGTGAATGGTGTAAAAAAGCTGATTGTTGGAATTCGGTGCAGCTAGCCTCAATTGAATTATCTACAGAGTTTAAGAAAGAACTCCTAAGCTCCGAAGAAAAGCAAGAAATAATGAAGGAGGGCAGAGCTCAGGGGAGGTTAGATGCAAAAATTAATGCTGAAATTCAAGTCATTACCCTAGGCGATCATTATTGGAAAAAATTACACGATTGGAGCAAGCAATTCTCGCCACTTTACGGACGTGACGAAAACTTGGTAATCGCTGCTTCTCGAAAGGGCTGGCTTCCAAGTGATAAGCAGGCAAAAGAGTTATTGCGCATCGAGGCGGAGATGATTGAGTTGGGGTTTGTATCTAAATAAATTGCCAGTGGAAATAGAAACTTTTGACTCTCTAATTGGCTTTCGGAAGCCGCTATATATTTCAGATAAAGCTAGGATTAATATTGCCGGTGATCTGATAGAAGAATGGGCAAAGGCATGTATTTATCTAGGTAAATGGGCAAAATCCCAATATAAAAAAGATACTAGGCGCATAACATTTTTGGTCCTTCCCAGTCGAGAGATTGCAACTGCGTTTATTAGTCTAGGGGCTTTGATCTCAAGCATAGGCTCATATAAAGATGGATTAAGTTGGACAAAATTTTCTACGCTTGATTCTGGTGTGGAAATTTACTGGAAGAGGGTTGAATCTGGAGATTTATTCATCGGAAAAGTGGTGGGTATAGAGTTAATTGCGTCTGAGCCCGCTATTAAATTGGAGATTACAAAATCTCGCAAGACTAAGGATGTTGGCTCCATCATCCTGATTCCTGAGGGCCAATTTAATAAATATCAATTTAGTCTGGAAAAGCCGGCATCTGCGCAAAGGGAAGTTGCAATTAATGCGAGCATCGCATTTATGGAGCATCTCTTGGGTGATGTATCTCCTGCATGGGCTAAATCGGATGGTCAGGATCTGTTACTTGTAACAAAAATGAACCAGTTTAAATCTTCGATTGATTATTTATGTGCAGGGGTTGGCGATCAGTGCGAGGACCCAATTAAATTTGAGTCCTTACTTGGTTTTGAGAAGCTTGGAGATGGTAGGCATTCAAAGATGAAAATTTCACATCCTAAAGGGGATTTAGATTCTAGCGCTGAGCTTGTAATCCTTGATGGCCCCAGCGCCTTTTCCATCAGAGAGCATATCCCGCTGAGGAGTGATCTATTAATTGTTTTCGATTCGCTAGAGTTTAATGAGAATGAACTAGAGTTTGTTAGCGAATTGGAATTAGCCGCAGAGACTGTTAATTTTAGTGATGAGTCATCTCATATCATTGCAGAAAAATTTCCAGTTGGTTTTGAGATCAGCTCATACTCGTTCTTGAGATGATAAAAATATGAGCTCTCAATATTCCCGTGCATCAAGCCGCTTTAAAAATATTACGGAATTTACTATAATTACCCATAAGGTTGAGGATGCTGTTGTTGCGGCTGTTACACGTGCAGTAATGGGTATATTTAAAAATCTTGATAAGTCAGACGAAGATGCTAAGAATTTAGTCGGATTGTTATGGGTTTTTAAGACCATATTAAATTCAACACTTGTCTCTCTTGATGATCCTGCCCTTAGGCTTAAAGAGAGATATCAAGAAATTGCATCTTTACTTAAAAAGCAGAATATTGATCCGTCTATGCTTGGCGCTCTCGAAGCTTCCATAGAGCTCTTGTGGTCTAAACATAAGAATAATAAATTTGACCGTTTATTGAGTATTTCAGAAGGTTTTTTAAGTAAATCAGAGTCAATGGGATTGGTTGGAAAAATTTTATACGGCAATGATCCGGCCTGCATTAATTTCACGATAAGTAGTTTATCTAATTATGGTTTGAAATTTAAAAATATTGAAGCAAAGCAACAGATAAAGAGCTCAATCTTTCAAAAGATATTTATCGTTTCACCCCCAATGAGAGCTTCGATGGATTTAATGAAGACCATCTTTTATTCTGGGGTAACCCCCGAAGTTAACTTACTTTTGTATGAGCATGAAAATTTTTATGCCCCATCTAGAATCGAGTTACCGATTTCTCCTAATTTTCAGCAAAGGATTCAAAAATTTAAAGCCTCGAAGATCGTGGCTTCAGTTTCTACGCCTGAAAGTAGTGATTCTGAATTAAATTCTTGGGCGGAGGAAAGTTTCTGGATTGATATTCATGGTGGAAGTCGCACCAAAACTGCGCAGTCAGTTCCTGCACATTACATACTCTTTGAAGGTGGAGAGGGTGCGTTTATGCCCGTTTCAGGAAAGGTATTACATATAGATAAAAGTACTGATTCCGTCCGTCAAGGTGAGTTTAGTTACGACTTATCGCATGTAGATATTCTAGATTTGGTTGAGGGTGACTACGTACTTCTTCGGAAAAATTCTTCGGGCTTTCTATTCAATGAAGAAGTCGATGGAATTGAAGATGAAGAAGAGGATGATGGCGTATTGGACAAAATTACTGATTGGAAGAATGCGCTTGGTGCATTGTTGCTCACTAGAGATTATTCAGAAATTGCATATTTAATGAGATCTAAAGGCGTGAATGTAGTTCCAGGTAAGATCAAACAGTGGGAGGGGGTAGATGTAATTGCCCCCAATTCTGAAGTTGAATTCCGAGCATTAATTGAGGTCCTGTGGGATGAGGGCAAGCTAAGTCTCACTGTTGGCGATATAAAGGCATACGCCACAGAGAAGTGGAGTGACATACATGACTACAGAGTTTCACGGCAAAGGGCTGGTTATAAAGCTAGGCAAACAGTATTAGAGGGGCTTCTGGAAAAAATTGAGGGTCTGGATATTGATTCAACTGACGGTGCAAAAAGCCTTGATTTACAGCTTGGCCAAAATATATTAATCAGGCGTGTTGCGTCAATTGATCAATCCATATCGTATGTATACCAGTCAAGCCTTTATAAAATTGATGATTTGAGGGGAAATAAATGGCTAAGATGATTCCTCCAACGTTTTCATCTAATACGCCCCTTGGCGAGATTGAATTTTTTAAGAAGTTAAGAGATGACCCCGGGTGCGATGGGTGGGTTGCATTGCACTCCTTAGATTTGAAGAGACATTTAACAAAAATTGAAGGCGAGTTGGATATGGTTATCTTGGTTCCGGACCAAGGAATCCTATGTATAGAGCTCAAGGGATGCGATGTAAAAAGAGTAGATGGGAAATGGATATATCCTTACGAAACTTCAATTGAGGGGCCTTTTAAGCAGGCTTCCAAAGGAATGCATTCTCTTAGGAAATATTTAATTGATAAAGATCCTATTTTTCAATCTACATTATTTTTTAGTGCTGTAATTTTTACACGCATCGATTTCGACGAAAAATCACCTGAGTGGCACCCATGGCAATTTATAGATAAAAGACTTTTTATTCGCCATCCAATTTCAGTCAATATTCTTAATATATTTAAACAGGCCAGATCTTACCTGGTCAAACTTGGTAAGGTTGCCGGATGGTACGATCATGAAAAATCAAAATTATCCAAAAACCAAATAGACCGTGCGATAGATTTACTGCGGAAAAACTTTGAATATGTAGTTTCTCCTCGTCATGATATTGAGTCCCTAGAGGGTAGCATTAAAAACTTTACCGAAGAGCAATATGTCATTTTAGATAGTCTTATTGGTAATAAGCGTCTCTTAATTAGCGGTCCTGCCGGCACCGGAAAAACATTTTTAGCTATTGAATTTGTGAGGCGTCAATTATCCGAAGGCAAACGCGTCGGATTTTTTTGTTACAACACGCTGTTGGCGGACTGGATAAAGTCCGAGATGGCTTTTGAAATTAATTTATATAGCAAATCTTTTGCATGTGGAACCTTTCATTCTTATTTGGTTTCATTGGGCCAAGAAAGTGGAAATTTAGGTCGTGCTGATAATTATTGGTCAGAACTTTTACCTCAAAAGGCGCTGGAAAAAATATTAGGTGATGAAAATTTTAAGAGTCAATTTGATGTATTGGTTTTAGATGAGGCTCAAGATTTAATTTTTAATGAAAATTACTTAGATGTCATGGATGTTTCATTAAATAGCGGATTGGCTGGTGGCTCTTGGGTATTTTTCGGAGATTTTGAGAGGCAGGCAATATATAGCGATAGCAACTCAAGCTCTAGAGAGTCGATACTTTCTGCACTAGAGGCTAGGGCGCCAAGTCTCTCCCAGTACTCCTTAAGAAATAACTGTAGGAATGCTGAATCTATCGCTGAAACCTTGACACTTACGGCTGGCATAACCCCAGGCTATAGCAAAATTCTTAATGATAATGAATCAGGTGTTGTGGATCCAAGATTTTATTCCTCAGCGGAAATTCAAGAGGGGCTGGTTAGAAAGAGGCTCAACGAATTGCTAAAGCACTTTAAACCTAGCGAAATTGTTATTTTGTCACCAAAGTCTGATGAGAAGTCATGTGCACAATCTGTTTCTTTAAAATTTCCAGAGTTGAATATTGCTCCATATAAGTCTTCCCAATCGGAGAATATTAAATTTACGAGTATTCATGCTTTCAAGGGAATGGAGGCTCCAGCTATTTTGCTTACAGATATAGATAGCCTTGATAGTGACACATACAAGGCTTTGCTGTATGTTGGAATGTCTAGAGCTAGAATAAGTTTGACAATATTTTTCTCGGAAGCATGCAGATCTCAGTATGACAAGTTGCTAGATATTGGATTAAGAAAGACTTCAAGGGCGTAAATGGGTAAATTAGAAAATCTCCAAAATCGCGACTGGCTTGCAGAGAGGCTCAGGGCTGAGATTGTTGGCCCAGATCCAGCTGGAGAGTCATGTGCATTGGATGTTGATGGCAAAGAGAAAATATTTACTTGGGAGCAGCTTAGGGCGCCAAAGAAGCAGTTAAATGGCGAAGAAATTATTTGGCAAGATCCTCCGTCAAAAAGATATGGCGCTGGAATCCTATACCCCCAAATGGTTACAGAGACGGCGGAATTAAATGAACCAAACCAGTCTATGGATGCGGCAGAGCTCCCCGAGGCTTCTGATAAAGAGCTCTCTCTTTTAAAGAAGCTTGAGGCTCAAGTTGAAAGAAATCAATTAAAGAGCCTAAAGGCTGACGATACAGAAGAGCTTGATGTAAATCTTGCCAACTCCTTCAAACCTTCGGCTATTGGGCTTAGCTTCATGGTTGATCTATCAAATGAGAAGGAAGGCCTATCGCTTGATTTGGTTTCTGTGAGCAAAATTAATAGACTTGAAAAAAAAGAAATTGCACCTGCTTACTACGTTAAGAGAGAAATTACTGTCGGCGGTAAAGAGGGGGAGGTGGGCGCGCAATTATCTAAGCGCTCCATTTGGATTAGGTCGCCATTAACTACTGCGGATGGCAGCTTTATATCCTTGGCTTTTACAAACTCTGAGTTATTGGATCCCGCCCCGTATATTTCAAAAAAAATTGAAGTGCCTGGTAAGCATCTTGAGGTCGTCTTAATTAAAAGGAAATTGCAGCAATCCGACCCTAATACAAGGCTCATAACCATTTCATTGGTGAATCGCTCCGTATCAGAAAAGTCGGTAGATGAGGTTGCTCTTTTCCAAGCAGGTATTAGGGTGAGGTGTAGTTCGGGAGTAGGAGCAATCTTATCGTACCCAGATCTTTCTATGGATTCTGGCGATGGCCTTTTGCCAAGCTCTGACGAATTGGTTAATAAATTACTTTATAGGCAGTACAAAACTTTTGCGATTGGGCATGGCTGCGCTGCTGATTGGGATGGAGTTTCTCCGGATGCAGTTTCAGAAGTATGGTCAGATGTCATGCCATCTTATGAGATACCTACCATAAGCCCGGATTTATATTTGAAGACCGAAAGTGGCCCTGTTTTATTTAGATCAAGTATGCGCAAGCTTGGCGGCCTAGAGACAGCTGACGATGGTTTTAAAGAGATTGATCAATTAATCTCTCTTTACCAACAGTGGATTGAGGGTCTTAAAAAAGGACTTATCAATCAAGACCAAAAGATAGATAGTGATTTGTATCCGACCGCAAATTACTTGCTGGATCGATGTGAGCAATGCTTAAGCCGTATAAAGAGAGGTGTAGATCTTTTAAATGGCGTTGATGAGAAGTCAAAAAGAGCTCGGCAGGCATTTGTACTTGCTAATAAGGCAATGTTAATTTCTCAATTGAGATCTGATTCTGGAGTGCGGGAGCCTGTAGCTGGTGGTAAAGGTTGGATTCCAGAGATCAAGCCATTGGATCTAATAACTCCAAATGAAAAGAGAGGGTTTTGGAGGCCATTCCAAATAGCATTTCTTTTGCTATCTCTCGAAGGTATTGTTAATCCAGATTCACAAGATAGAGATATTGTTGATTTAATTTGGTTCCCAACTGGCGGCGGAAAAACAGAAGCTTATTTGGGTTTAACGGCCTTCACTATTTTTTACAATCACCTAGCTGGCAATAAGGCCGGGGGCGTTGATGTTTTAATGAGGTACACATTGCGCCTCTTAACTGCACAACAGTTCCAAAGAGCATCATTATTATTCTGCGCAATGGAGTACATACGGAGACAAGATGTGGCCATGCTTGGACAAAAACCCTATAGCATTGGTTTGTGGGTCGGGGGTGATACCGCCCCAAATAAGAGGGTAGATGCCTTGAGTAAGTTAAAGGCGCTGCAAGCAGACTCTAGTAAAGAAAACCCCTTTATTCTCCTCAAGTGCCCTTGGTGTAGTGCGAAATTTGGCCCAGAATTGGGTAAAGAGCGCTCCCCAGTTTATGGATATAAAAAAGCGAGGTTGACATCCACCAGTCCAGAAACTGTTGTTTATAGATGCAGTGATCCTAAGTGCGACTTTAGTTCGAAGCCTGCGCAAAGTAACTCAGATCTGCCAATTGTAGTTATCGATGAGGATATATTTGATAATCCGCCTAATCTTTTAATTGGTACTGTCGATAAATTTGCCACATTGGCATGGAAGCCAGAAATTAGATCAATATTCGGGATTGACGTAGAGGGCAACCAAGTTGGAATACCGCCCTCATTAATTATTCAGGATGAGTTACATTTAATTTCCGGCCCGCTCGGGTCGATGGTAGGTTTATATGAAACGCTGATTGAGAAACTTTGTGTAGATGATCGTACATACGTTAAGCCAAAAATTGTTGCATCTACTGCAACAATTAGTCGCGCTAATGAGCAGGTAAAAAATCTATATGCAAGAGAAAACGTAAGTCTATTTCCACCATCCGGTCTTGATGTTGGAGACTCCTTCTTTTCTAGGGAGGCCCGCGATGAATTTGATCAGTTAATACCAGGAAGAAGGTATCTTGGTGTAATGGCGCCCGGACATGGTTCTTTGCAGACAACGGAAGCAAGAGTTTTTGCTACTCTTCTTCAATTTTCCGGTGCAATGAATAAGGATAATTTAGAGAAGGATCCATGGTGGACTCTACTTTGTTATTTCAACTCAATTAGAGAGCTTGGCAGTGCTGCAACCTTATTTGTATCCGATGCGCGTGACTACCTAAGAGTATTGATTGACAGGCATGGAATACCTTATAAAAATATTAGAAAGCTCTTTAATGTTACAGAGCTAACTAGCCGGATTAGGGGGGATCAAGTTCCTCAAGAGTTGGAGAAACTCAGCAAATCCCTTTCGGATAATCCTGCGAATTCTAATGATGATATTGTCGATGCTTGTTTAGCCTCAAATATTATTGAAGTTGGAGTCGATATACCTCGCCTATCTTTAATGGCTATTGTTGGTCAACCGAAAACTACCTCTCAATATATTCAAGTATCGAGTCGTGTTGGACGTGATAATGACAAGCTTGGACTTGTATGTATCCTCTATGGGCAAAGTAAGCCGCGAGACAGAAGTCACTTCGAAAGATTTAGAAGTTATCACCAAGCACTTTATGCGCAAGTAGAACCTACAAGTGTCACTCCTTTTAGCGCGCCAGCTGTTGATAGAGCTCTTCATGGAATTATTGTTGCTGCGGTAAGGCAGCTCGGGAGGATTGATCAAGAGGGTATCCATCCTTCACCTTTCCCGCTTGAGGATGGCTCCAAGCTAAAGGATCTTATTGAATCAATGATTGAAGATAGGGTTGTTGGTGTAGCGCCCGAGGAACGTGACAATGTTCTAGAAAAGATGCGGCAGCGTCTTAAGGAATGGAGAATTTGGGATCCAGCCGAGTATGGTGGCTTTGGGCTTCCACCGCAGAATGCCCCATTAATGCATCCAGCTGGGTCAGTTGAGCTGCCCGAATGGACAAATAGAAGTTGGTCAACCCTCTCGTCTCTTAGAAATGTAGATGCTAGTTGTGAAGGGGTAATAACCGGGTTTTTTAACGAAGTGGATAGTCATGAATAAACCAGTTAGAAGGTCTCAGGCAATTTCTCCATTTGGCATTGGAGCCATGGTTGACTTTCCTGGCCCTATTTCACTAATACATGCTGGGTTAGATGCTTGGCCTTTCGATCCTCTTAATCCTGACCATAGGGAGTTTATAGAGGAGGAAACGAGGCTCGCAAAGCGATTAGGCGTTGAATATTTTGTTCAGCCACCAGATTTTCGTAGGAATGAATACCGCAATACTGATAGAGGTACGGATGCTGCAAGATTGAATCTTAATTTAAAGCTTCCGTTTTTGCGCTTTCCTTTGTGGCATGTTTGCCCGAGATGCGGAAAAATGTTTGCATCTAAGTACCACCATACTTCGGCGCCTAAATGTACTGGGCTAATTGGGACCGGCAAGGATGCTGGGAAATCTCATCCGGATCGCCTCACTGTACAGGTCCGTTTTGTGGCGGCCTGTAAGCATGGTCACCTTCAGGACTTCCCTTGGTTAGAGTGGGTATTTAAAACAAATAACCCTGATTGGGATACTAATGACCCAAAGTGCTGGTTAAGGATGACGTCAAAAGGAAGTGCATCTTTAGCGGGTGTGGAGATATCAGCCGAGAGACTTATTGGCGAAAATAAAATTGAAGTTGTTGCAAAAAGATCTTTAGCCGGTGCATTTGAAGGTGATTCAGCTAGTGATGGCCCATCTGCATTTACCAAGATGAAGTTATTTTGCTCTGGCCATAATCCTGTTTTAGCTATTGGTGAAAATTCTTCTAGTGATAAGCTCGTCTGTGGTGAAAACTTATATCCACTCTTACGTGGGGCTTCAAACCTATATTTTCCAAATGTTGTTAGTTCCATATACATACCTGATGTAGATGACCGTAATCTAACTGAAGCGATGTTAGCCCTCTTGGAAGATAGGGATATGAAGGAGTCATTGATTCAGGCTGCTTTAGTTTCTGATAATGGCTTAGTGAGCGAAAAGGCGGCAAGAAATTTGCTCCGTAGATGGCATCCTGAGTTAGATGGGGAGATCAATCCTGCTGAACTTGCTAAAGCAGCTAATCTCCATGTCATTAAGCGCATTATTTTGGACAACAAAAAGATATCTAGATATTTAATTGAAAAGGTGAATATCTCTCCAAAGCAAATACTTACTGCGGATATCTTAGAGAAGGCTATCAGCAATGCGGGTCTAGATTGGGAGATAGATATTAATTTTCTATTACCAATAATTACTACAGAATTGTTTGATGGTGCAGAAAATTCTAAAGAAGAGTCTGCAGATGATGCTGATCCAAATATAGATATTGAGTATAGACATCAAGAGTATGAAATATTTTGCAGGGATGTAAATGAGGGCTATCCAAAAACAAATTTACTTATTAAAAGCTCTAAGATTTCTGAGTATGGCTCCCAGGTAAATAATTATTTTCATAGAATTTCTTTGCTTGAGAAATTACGAGAGACTAGGGCATTTGTAGGTTTTTCAAGAATCTTCCCTGAAAGTAGTCTGTCTGTTGAGGCGCAGAGAAAGCTCTTCTCTTCAAAACATTTAGATTGGCTTCCGGCAATCATCGTTAGGGGTGAGGGAATTTTCTTAAAATTTGATGATTCCAAGATTGATAAGTGGCTGGAAAAGCATGGTGCCTTTCACCAAAAGCGTATTGCAGAAATTATTACTAGGTTTGATGATTTGAGAACTAAACGTCACCAAGATCAAAAAGAGATCACGCCTAAGTTCATGATGATTCATTCTTTTGCTCATCTCCTCATCAATCAATTAATTTATGACTGTGGGTATGGGTCTGCGTCACTAAGGGAGCGAATTTATGTTTCCGATGACCCAAAATTTAAGATGTCCGGCGTCCTAATTTATACGGCTGCCGGAGATTCTGAGGGCACTATGGGTGGCTTGGTAAGCATGGGCAAGCCAAAAAATTTAGAGCAGACAATTGCTAGGGCAATTGAAAAAGCTTCGTGGTGCTCTTCCGACCCCGTATGTATTGAGAGTACCGGTCAGGGCCCAGATAACTGTAACTTGGCAGCATGTCATTCTTGCGCCTTACTTCCCGAAACCTCTTGTGAGGAACAGAATAGATTGCTTGATAGAGGCGTCTTAATTGGCACATTAGAGAATCCGAAATCTGGATTCTTCTCTGATTTATTTTGATCTTAGGGCTTAGCTATTGCAAAAATTCCGCAATAATTTTTGCAATCTTGTTGGCAAGAAGCGGGGGGACGGCGTTTCCAACCTGCCCATATTGAGACGTTTTATTTCCTTCAAAATAGTAATTATCTGGAAATGTCTGAAGTCTGGCAGCTTCTCTAACTGTTAAGCTTCGGGCTTGAGATGGGTCTGGGTGAATGTAGTAGTGCCCATCCTTGGAGATATGCGACACAATAGTTGTGCTCGGCTGATCCCCAAGCTGTACGCGAAATCGATCTTGAAATGGCGCATTTACAGAGCTAGCGTTCCGATGGTTCGGGAGTAATTTTGGGGGCAACTCCCGTATTTTTGGAGATCTTTCAAGGACTTTGGCGTAATTGGATAAAAGGAAATATCTTTGAATATCTGAGCGCATATGCGATCTGGCTTCGTGCTGAATCACACCGCTAAGTCTCGGGTCGATTAGCCAGTCGTTGAGTTCAGAGTTTTTTAGTGACCTTGGTTTACCTTTAAGGTAAGCTGCCCCAGCGCTCATTATTTCAAGACTTAACTGAGCACTTCGCTCCATTTCAGCAATTAGAGTTTTCTTCTGTTCTGGATTCCAGTCGCTAAGCATTGATTTAGTTCTTTGTACTGTCTTGCACCACTCCTTCAAAGAATCTTTTTCTTGAGAGAGTTTGCTCCGTATATGCGGCATTGATTTCAATACATCATTAACGGCCACCATTTGATGCTCTTCCTGAAGGATGCGGTGCTTCTTTTTGGCTAAATCTTTTCTCACTCCAAATAGTATGACTCTATGTCTTGCCTGGGGAATCCCATAGCGCTCAGACTCAATTATGAAGTCTTTGGGCTCAAGTTCTTCTGAGGGAGTTTCAAGGGTAAGTGATCTAATTTCATATTTCAGCCCATTTTTTGGATTGCTGAGATCTTTAATAATTTTTTTAAAAATGAGTTCGCCATTAAGCTTTGAAGAAAGAATGCCCTTTACATTCTCCATAATGAAGACTGGGGGTTCGTGCTCCTTAATGATGCGTAAGTACTCTTTATAGAGAAGATGGCGCGCATCAGATTCATATTTTTCCAGATCAGAGTTCATCATCTTTGATCTGCCGGCTAGGGAATAAGCTTGGCAAGGCGGGCCGCCAATTAAGACCCACTTTGAGTGGCCCTTAATGGCGGCCTTAATCCATTGATCAATATCTTTAGTAGAGGTGACCCCTAAAGTTTCATTCCTCGCCTCATTAGCCGCCTCACCTAGAAGGCTTGCAACTTGCTTATCTGAGTGAAACTCTTGCTTAGTTATATTCCCCGTTATGTAGTCATAGTACGAATCAGGAACTTTGTTTCCAAATGACCTGAATAGTGACCGAAGCATCAATGTTTGATGTGCCCATTGCTCTTTTTCAACGGAGAGCTTTAGTTGAAACGCACTTTTCCCCTGTTTCCTAAGGGATGAGAATCCCTCACCCAGACCTCCTGGTCCTGCGAATAGATCTATGACGGGTATTGATTGGGACATTTGAATATTTTCTGTTTCGGCCAGGTTAACACACTCTCAGAATTTTAAAGGAGACCTAGTATTCGTCTATTAAATTGAGTGCATCTCATATCGAGAAATGTGTAGACATCAAATATGTTTGGATTGTCGCCTCGATTGATGCAGGGAATATCGCTATAACTAAGGAATTGATTTGCAAGAGCCTTCGCATCCAACCCCTTGGAGAATGATTTATACAAGAAGTCATCAACAATTCGCTTGCAGGCCTCTGTAGCTTGGGATGCGCTATTAAATTCTCCTATTAGGTGCCATGGACTTGCCTCTAAAGGACCTTTATCACTGTAAACCTCTACTACATACTTTTTAGCTGTCTCAATTTGCATTGTTATCTCCTAAGTTATTGAGAATAAGAAATTAGTAGCTCATGTAATGAGCTTACCCTTAGGAGATGCCCATTTTTCAATTGGTGGATTGCTTTGTCTTTTCTCGGATAAAGGTCTGAACCTGCTCAATAGTCCAAAAAGAGGATCTCCCAATTTTGATCGGCTTTGGGAATTCGCCTTTTTGAACCATGAGCCAAAACTTAGATTTTGAAACTGGCATGACTTCCAAAATCTGTGGAATTCTCATTAAGGTTACTTCTGAATTTGAATTACTCATGACGACCTCCTTGACGGACGCGCTTCATATTTTTTCGATAAACCTGCAAAGCCATTTTTGCTGAACTCATCTTCGTGTAACCGTAAGAACGGTACAAACTGTAAAGCCGAATTGCTACCATCAAATTGTTCTCCATCTTGTCATGTTATGTATGAATATGTGTGCTACTGAAGAGCAATGTAGTCAATGAAATATTGATGGTCAATCAAAAGTCAATACCCATCCTCCGAACACAAATTATTTTTGGCCTACAAAAAAATATTTATTCATATAAGTGATACAAGTCAATCCAGTAAAGGGCTACAGCCTTGTCAGTAATTTCCGATGGCATCAGGAGATTGATGGACATACATAGATCAATTAATACCTCAAAAGAATCAATAAAGCATCTCGAATTTCTTAAAGAAGGATTACAGCGATTTAGTGGATAAATAAATTCAAAATAAATTCAGAAAAAACACGTTTGACGATACGCTTTCCGATTGTTAGATTCATCTCTTGCATTAAATAATTTACGCAAGAAAAAGAACGCTACGGAGACAGTTTTAAATGAATTACTACGAGCATCACATTGGAGATTATGCAGAAGCTACTGCCCATCTCACCTTTATAGAGGACGCCACCTATAGTCGCCTGATCAGAAAGTACTACGCTACTGAGAAACCACTTCCCATGGATGTGAAGTTTGTCCAAAGATTGATCAATGCCAGATCTAAAGAAGAAAAAAATGCAGTGATCTCAGTCCTCAATGAATTTTTTGCTCTAACGGATGATGGCTGGAGACAAGAGCGTTGCGACCATGAAATAGCAAGGTTCAAGGATCGCCAAATCAAAGCCAGACGGAGCGCAGAAGGTCGCTGGCAGTCATCATCAGTAGACCAAATACTGTCTGACAGTACGACCATTTCCCAGTGCGATCGCAATGCGAACGCATTGCCATCGCAATGCTCACCAAACACCATACACCAGACACCAAACACCAATCTCCATACACCAGACAAACAAAACAATGGGGTGGAAATGAAAAATGAAGGAACGAGCAATCTAAGTCCAGCACAAATGGTTCAACTTTTTGCAAAGGAGGGTATCAATACCCCCCTTGATGATGAACGCATCAACGAGATGCTTAGGTG
This sequence comes from Polynucleobacter sphagniphilus, assembly GCF_029892205.1. Taxonomy (NCBI): domain Bacteria; kingdom Pseudomonadati; phylum Pseudomonadota; class Betaproteobacteria; order Burkholderiales; family Burkholderiaceae; genus Polynucleobacter; species Polynucleobacter sphagniphilus. Next base: position 82,635 of record NZ_JARXVX010000002.1, on the reverse strand, counting down.
GGACATTTCTGAAAAGGAAGTGGCTGACGCCATCTTGCAGGCTAAAGATACCAGGAGGCGCGCCTCAAGCTCAACACCGATTAATGTGGGATTTGTGATGGCCATTCTGAAGGGCATGCGAAGAAAGAGTCAAACCATCAACCCAGTTGAAGATATCTGGTGGAAAAGTAACGAGGGGATAGATGCCAAGGGTAGGGAGTTAGACATGCGAGCTCAGGGTTCGGAAAGCTATGACGCCTTCAAAACCAGAATCTTCGTAGAACTACGCAAGCGTCAGGAGGCATCCAGTGCAAGCTAAGCAAGTAAACCAAGCTATGGTTGGCGTCATTGATCGCCCAGATATGGAAGACTTTCCCATAGGATCTATCGTCAAAACTCCCAGTGGACGCATAGGTACGGTTGTAAAGCATCGAGGCGCTCAAAGCCGATTTGATCTGTTTCAAAGAATCATTATTGAGTTTGAAGATCCCATTGGAGATTCAGTCGCCTTGCAACCCCATCTTCTGACAATGATCAAGCTGCCATGATTGAAAACAATCAAAAGAAATCAAAAGGTGGAGCTAGACCTGGGGCAGGGCGCAAGTCTGGCAGCTTAACTAAGAGGACCCGTCAGATAGCCGAAGCAGTAGCAACTCAGGGGATTACTCCGTTAGAAGTTATGATGAAGGTAATGCATCAGCTATATGAGCATGCCAGCAATATTCGCGAAGAGGATCTTGGTGAAAAAGAGTCAGCAAGTGAAGCTCGAATTAAGCTGCTAAACATGGCTGCCACTGTTGGAAGGCATGCAGCGCCGTATGTGCACCCACGTCTATCCGCAATAGAGCATACCGGTAAAGATGGCGCACCCCTACAAAGTGGAGTCCTAGTCGTGCCAAGCGCCATGAGCATGGATGAGTGGGAGCAAGCCGCCCAAGCAAAACACTAGCCCATGAAAACCATCTGGGCGCCATTGCCCGGTAGTCAGACTTTGTTTCTGACATGCCCTGTGTATGAAGTATTGCTTGAAGGCACCAGGGGAGGGGGCAAGACCGATACCTTACTCATGAGCTATGCCCAGCATGTAGGTAGAGGCTTCGGGGATCATTGGCGAGGTGCCTTATTCCGCCTAACCTATCCTCAATTGGCTGACGTAGTGGCCAAAAGCAAGCGCTGGTTCTATCAAATCTTCCCGGGCGCCAAGTTCAATGAATCCGACTACGTGTGGAAGTGGCCCGCTGGAGAGATGCTGTACTTTCGATATGGGGCTAATGAAGACGACTACTGGAATTACCATGGTCATGAGTATTGCGTCACACTTGATACGCCAGTCTTAACCTCAGATGGATTTGTTGAAATAGGTAGACTTCGCGTCGGAGATAAGGTTATCACCTTAGATGGAGAGCAGCGCATTACTCGTACGTTTGAGCCGCAGGTCAAAGAATGCGTCAGAGCTTACGTTTACGACGACCATCAGCGTTTAATCGGCTCACAAGTTCAATCGGTAGATCACCAGTTATTGACCAACGTTCAAAAGCCTTATTCATGGTCGTCCGAGTTGTCCCGAAGTTTTTCGCAATTTGATCGGTGCTCAAGGTCATGGCAAGGATGCAAATCTCCTCCATATGGCTATCCAAAAAACCAGGGGGTTTACGCTTGCTTAAAAGGTCGGGAAAATTACGATATAGAGTTCCTACAGACACCCCCAGAATTTTCGCAGCGTCGGCCGTTTTTCGACCATTTAATGCTTTCTGCACATTCGTTGGATCAAGCCTTGTCTCATCCGCCGCAATCCACTCGATCCCATTATCACGGCAGATGGCGCGAGCAAGGACTGGGCTTATGCCAAGCGAATGAAGCGGGGCTTTGGGATTTTGCGCAGCTTTTCGAACCCTTTCAATCACGGCTAGATCTCTGCGCTTCGAGTGTGCTTGCATATGCTCCCGAGAAGATCCAAGCAGCTCAAGATTTTCAATTCGGTTGTCATCCTTTTTTCCATTTAAGTGATGAACAACCTCATGACCTTTTAAAAATCGACCCAGGTGGCGCTCCATTTCACGGCGGTGCTGAAGAACGCGTCCATGTAAGTCTGCTTGAGGATGTTTCGGACAGCGCTCATACAGGTAGCCGCTGTGATGACGTAATGGCTTACCCTCATCCTTACAGTGGGAAAATTCAAAAAACGAATCGTCGACTAAAAGATGGTTGGGTAGTGTATGAATCATGTGGCTCCTCTTTAACAATGGATATAACAGTTGAAAAAAGTAATCACTACATTACAGAAACTGGCCTAATTAATAAAAATTGCTGGCTGGGATTTGAAGAGTTGACTAACTGGCGCAACCTTTCATTTTACGAGGCGATGCTCAGTACTTGTCGATCTTCGCAACCCGGAATCCCTAGGATGGTGAGGGCTACTTGCAATCCATTTGGAGTAGGCCATGCATCAGTAAAGGAACGATTTCAGATTGGAAATATTCCAGCGGGAAAAATTATTCGACAAGAGGGGGCACTCCCAAGGGTGCGAATTCATTCGACGATTTATGAGAACACCATTCTTCTAAAAAACGACCCCAACTATCTCATGAGCCTAGAGTCGCTAAGCGACCCAAACAGACGCAGAGCCTGGTTAGAGGGAGATTGGGATATCCACGTGGGAAGTTTCTTAGAGGGCGTATGGCAGCCTTCTAAACACGTTGTAGAGCCATTTGCTATTCCACCAACATGGAAGGTATGGCGATCTATGGATTGGGGCTATGCCAGACCTTATGCCGTTTATTGGTTTGCTCTATCCAATGATGGAGTCTATTACCTATGGAGAGAACTCTATGGATATGGCGATAAAGAAAATACGGGAACCAGAGAGGATGCAACAGTAGTAGCCGAAAAGATCAAAAAGATCGAAATACACGACCAACGCCTTGGCTATGAATACCGCATGAACCTAGCCGACCCATCTATTTTTTCAAAGATCGGGGCAGAGCGATCAATAGGTCAAATCTTCAGGGATAAGGGAGTGAAATGGACTGAGGCCTATAACGCCCCCAGAAGCAGAGTCAACGGAGCCCAAGAAATCATCCGACTTCTGGCTGAAGATAGACTCAAGATATTCAGTACTTGTAAACACTGGCTAAGAACCATCCCTCAACTACCACCAGACTCATTAAACCCAGAAGATGTAGATACCGATGCAGAAGACCACGCCTGGGATGCTACAAGGTATGGGGTGATGAGGGCTCGAAGAGCATCAGAAGCGAATGCTTAAATCAGCCTAATTTATTGACTGATAGAGCTAAGCCAAAATTGCTGTTCTCTCCAGTTGCTGGGAAACCCCATGTGTACTTGTGAGACCTTAGGATTTTTATCAAGCAACTCCTGCAAGTGTTTAGCCCAATTGCTCGAAGGAGAGATTCTATTCATTAAAGACTGAATCACAATTAACTGAAAGTACAGCCTGCGTTGTGGGTTCAAATATTGCTGAACACTATTTTTCGAACTTACCAAAATGGATGCGGGTATGGCTGGCCATTTTTTTGGAGGTCTTTTTGGGGCTTCAGGGATGCTTCCAAATTCACGATTCCAGACCCTAGAGTGATGGGCGCATAAATTCCTCAAATCAGAAACACTACGAAACCAAGATTTAAGTAAGGTAAATTTCCAACCAAAATGTGCCTCTATTGCTTGGGTATCTCTTGGAAGCTTCAAGTTACTAAATAAAGTGGATATCTCTTTAAATGTAAGTAGCTCAACAGCCATCCAAATTGGAGGATGCTTTGGCGCTCCTGTGTATTTTGTTTTGTAGTGGCTAATAAAAGTTTCTAAATCACGACCTTTAGATTGACTGGCAATAAGCTCCAATAGTTTAGGATGATCATAGCGGTTATCAAAAATACTTTGGTCTAGGTAACCATGGGGTCCATGATGTTTGGCAAGCGTATTGGCTACTTGTGTGCGTAGCGCTACTTCAATTCTTTCAATTGCATCCAAAAGAAGTAGGCGTAATTCCTTGTCAAATAAATATAGATTGATGACATCTGAAAAGACCGTTCCAAGCATAAAGGTATGCTCGGCGACATTTGGAAGGTAAAAGGGGCGGGTGTATGCGGAAAGCCTGAAGTAGCTAATGTTGCTTAGATAATCTATTGCTTCATCATCATCATTTATTAGAAGGTTTCGATTTCGAAGACGCTCAATATGTTCTAAATGTGTGAGTGCTGGCTTATCGAATGTAGTCAATAGAATCCCCCAATAAAAAACCCGCCAAAGTGTGCTTCCAGGAGAGGCATGGCGGGTATGTTGGATTAATTATACATTTAATTACCGCAGATAAAAACCCTCTAATAGAAGCTTGTATTTTAGGTCTTCTGAAACATAAATCCAAAATTAGTCCTTTGGATGTGAGTCTGAATTTGTACACAAGATATGCCCAGCCAAAAACTAAAAGCCATTTTAAAAAATGGACTGCTCGCAGCACTCATACGCGCGCTCACTGGGCAACCTTTCATAAACGCGCAAGGCATGAATGTAATTCCAACCCTACCAGCAAAGACTTCTAAATAATTATCATGGGCCTAAAAAGAAAAAGCCCTCAATTAAGGACTTTTGGAAGAGGTGCGGTACCCAAACTTGACGCGTTCAAAACGCGCTTACGATGGTGACGAAATTTGTCGCAAGCTACTTGGGGGTTTGATTACTTATACCGCTTCGTCATTAAATAAGATTATCCATTTTTAAGTAAATCAAAGTCAAGCTAGAGCTGGCATCTATCAATGTAAATTGCAGCCCATAAGCCATTCAATTTATGCTTGCCTCTGCTGCACTTGATTCTTGAAAGCTGTCAAAAAAAATACTCCCATGCCAATTGCCAGAGCCATGAGCAAAAAGAGTGGGTAAGAAGAGTTCGGTGGAAGGGCTAAATAGCCTATAAGACTAGGAACCCCGAAAATCCCACAATAAAAACTCGCATTAAACGCTGAAAGCGCAATTGGGCGCCGATCGATATCAAATGAATCGGAAACCCAAACACTGAGAATAGGGAAACTAAGGCTGTAGCCAACCCCAAAGCAGATGCCGGAGATAATAATCGGTAAAGGGCTATGTAGACTAAATACCAAAGCAAATGCACACGCCATCAAGCCAAACGAGCAAGCTACCAAGATAGGGCGCGAGAATCCGCCTAATATGCCCAGTAGACCAAAACGTGAGCCAAAAAGGGCGAGGCTCATTGGTAAGAAAAATAAGCCTACCGAGAAATTGTGTTGGCTTAGGTATAAAGCCATATACCCAGTAACAAAACCCCACAATACCCCAATAGAAAAAATGCCCAAACCTAAGGCATGAAATCTCTTTGCGCACAGAATTTGATAATAAGAGTGCAAACTAATTGCAGGTGTTTTACTGGAGCGGTCAAATCCTTTAAAGATTATGGATAGGGCGATGAGTGTCAGTAATGCTAGTAGTCCCGGTAATGCCATATACAAAAAGAATCCATCAGATCCATGATTCTTAAAATACCACTGGGCTACTATAGGACCAAATGCATTAGGCAGCGGGAACATTGATGCATAGATCCCAAAGAAATAGATTATTCTTGGACCACTCAATAAGCTCCTTATATAGATCATGGAGGCAGAAAAGTAAAAGCCAGACCCAAAAACAATTAGCCCACGAAAAATTGTCGAAAGAGGGATCGAGCTAAGGGCATACTCAAGGCCTATAAAGCCCAATATCATCAATGCCTGACTAATGATCATGAGTCGAATGCAGCTAATTCTTTGCAAGATAGCACCCGCGCTAAACAATGCAATCAAGGTTGGAATGAGTGGCGCAGATAAGACTGAGCCAATAGCCTGTTGAGAGTAGCCTTCCTCATTTAAGAGTGCCGATAAAAATATCAACGTAGATAGAGATAGTGACCCAAGGAATGTTACCAAACATAGCAAAGAGAAATATCTTTGAGATGAGTTATTCGCGAATGCACTAGTCATAGGAAGCACATATCTCATGAATTACAGGAGAAAAGACTTCTCCTTGGAAAATTAAACAAACATCCAATATGCTTGTCCATCTAAGTCTATCTTCTCTAAGATCGCAACTCAATCAGTAATATTGACCTCTTAATAAAGATGGCATTGATAACTGAAAATATATTTGTGACTTATAAAATTTCTACCACTTTATGGAAATATTTTGTAGTGAGTGAGTGCGAAACCCCGCCATGATAAATCCAAGATAAGTGCATCGATGCGAGATTCGCAATCTATAAATAGGATGTGCCTCAAGACTCAAAAGCCCTTCAACAAAAATGGACCGCCCGCATCACTCATGCGCGCGCTCACTGGGCAACCTTCCATAAACGCGTAAGACATAACCGCAGCACAGTAGCCGGCTTTAATTGGAATGCCGACCCCACTGGTAAAGACTTCTATAGCTTGAGAGCCAACCTCATACACGGCACTATCTCAGCAGTCCTGCCCAACGTGTATGCACGCAACCCAGAAATTTCAACAACACCCACCCACTCGGGCGCGGACATTAAGCTCTTCTGCAAAACGCTAGAGAAAGTCACCAACAGAGCGCTGGAGCATGCCCAACTCAAGAATCGAGCAAAGTCCACTGTAAGAGCAGCGCTGACCTGTAGCTTCGGCACTCTGAAAGTGATGTATCAGCGAGACCCCAGCAAGGATGCATATATCCAAGGACGCATCAACGATGCACAAGAAAACCTTCTTGCCATAGAAGACTTAGCTCGAGATCTTCAAGACGATGATCAACATCATCATGATGTCAAGAGGGCGGAATTAGAAGAGCTCATCAAGTCACTTCAAGAACAACCAGAGGTCCAATCTGCTGAAGGCCTAGTCATCGATAGAGTCCTTACAGAAAACCTTCTCATCGACCCCTCAATCTGTGAGTTCTGGGACTACACCGATGCCGACTGGATCTGCCAAATCATCCCCATGAAACGCGGCCAAGCAGAAGCGCTCTACAAAAAGAACTTAGACCATGCAAAGATCTACCAGCCAGGCCAAGGCGAACTCTCGCATAGGAAAGCCAGGCGCCTAGCCTCAATGCAGATGAACGCTGGTTCGGGTCTAGTGACTGATGATCAGCAAATTGCAGTCCTAGAGATCTGGGATAGAGCGACCCAGCGTGTTTACACCATGGTGGAGGGCGCGACAGAATGGCTACGTGAACCTTATTCACCACCAAGGGCGGGAGAGCGCTGGTACCCATTCTTTCTATTGCCTTACCAAGTTGTCGATGGCCAATTCATTGGCCCAAGCCTTGTGGATCTAACAGAACGTCTTCAGGACGAACACAACGAAGCAAGAGATCGCTTTAATCAACATCGAGATCTATGTATCCCTGGGTGGGTCGCATCAGCGGATATCAATGAAAAGACCATTAAGAAACACTCAGATTCAAGATTCGGCGAGATCACGATTGTCGATACTGAAGGCAAGCCCCTAAATCAAGTAATCATTCCTAGGGGTCACCCCAAGATAGACCCCATCGTCTATGACACCAGTGCAGTGCGTTATGACTGGGAGCAAGTCACAGGCCTTCAAGATGCTGCGCGCTCTACGGTAGTGAGGCCTAAGACAGCCACCGAAGCCAACATCTTACAAAGAGCCTTATCAGGGCGCGTATTTGAATTCAAAGACCAGATAGAGGATTGGCTGCAAGAGATAGCGCAATACAGCGCCCAGGTACTTTTGCAAGAACTCACTAAAGAACAAGTAGAGCGCTACATGGGGCCACCAAGTACCAAGACCACTATGGTCAACGGTGAACTAGTCATGACTATGGAGAAAACCTACGACTGGCCAGAACTCACCAAAGACCGAATCTTTGACATGGTGGACTTGCGCATTCGTGCAGGTACTACTGGGGCGCCAGACGGTATAGAAGACAAAGAAAGCTGGCTCAAGGTTCTACCCATGATTACGAATCTATCAATTCAGATGCAAAACCTACAAGCCAGAGGAATGGATTACGAGCATATCCGTAATCTCCTACACGAGACCCTCTTTCGATATGACGATCGTATCGATTCAAATCTATTTATGCCGAATGTAGAAAAGCAAGCGGAGGGATGGTCACGCGATGACGACCCAAATTTGGGAATGAATTGGTTATCTGAACCTAGGAAAAAGACAAACGCTGTAATGCATTACGACAGCAACTTATTAAAAGAGGAGACAGGCAATGACGCAAGTAGCAAATGAAGTGGAGGGCTTTAAGTCGGAGGTACTAAGCAAGGGTGGATCAATTCAAAGAGTGCAGGATAGAGAGGCTAAGAAAGAGCGTGAGCGACTTGAAAAAGAAGCCTATGAGAAGCACGCTGCCGAGAGCGCCGCAAGGCGTAATAAGGCAAGAGAAGAGCGCGCGCTTGAATTGATAGCGCAAGCAAAGGCTAGGGAGGCAGAAGCTCAATTGGATAAGGAGCGTAGCGCTCAGATTAGCGCTCAAATACAACAAACACAAAAGGCCGAGCGTAAGAGCCAGAGTCGGAGTCAAGCATCCAACTTACTAGATGATTTAAGTAGGACCCCTAATGTATCTCTTGCCAAGTTATCTGAGGATCTTGATGAGGGCGAAGCATTGGAAGAGGAGTCTGAAGCTCTGGAGCCCGAGTCTATATTTACACCTGTAAAGGGCGAGGTGCATGTGCCATCCTTTATGCCTGCTTCAGCAGATAAGGCGCCACCACAAGCCCATGACCTAGGTGAAATATTGCCCACACCAGTCGCTATTACCGTTGATGCACTTCCAAAGACTGAGATTCAAGCTGAGACAGTTGAAGATCTAATTAACCGGGCTTTGAACCCTGGGCCTACGGGTTCGAATCCTGATGGCGACCCTAGTGTTAATACAGAATCCTCTAGTGGCATCAAATCAAAGCGAGGGTGTGAACGTATTCAGAAAGTGATTAACGAAAAACGCGACCTAGAAAAGCAGGTTGTTGATTTGCAATCTATGGTGGCCACACTTCAAGATGCAGTTCGTAAATATGAAATAGAAGGCAAACTTGTAGGCAATGTGATGACTCTCGCCAATAGCCAGAAAAAGCCTTCCGAATTGGTCACAGAAGCAAAGCTGCAAATGCTCAAGTTCTTAAATACCCGTTCAGATGAAATTGATCACACCGATAAGGCGATCTGCTTTAACAAATACATGTCAGACCCGTTCTACATGCAAGTCTTTGTGCAGAGCAATCAGCCAGAGCAGTGGCAGACCATGATTGAGTCTATCTATGAGGCGATTGGAAGGCCCGAAACTAGTTTTGCGAGGGTCAAACCTATTGCAATCCATAGCCCTCAACCGATTCGGGCGCGAACTTCAGCATTAGGAGCGCCGTTAGCTAGTGCAGGCAATCCCATGGATCGAATTGCCCAGCATCTAGGCAATATGGGGATATAGATAGCCGTGAATTACATGCCACTCAAAATCAGTGGCATGTAGACAGAAATGTTTTTAGGCACCATAAGCACCTCATTTTGTCTACAAAACAGCAGATATAGCCCTTTTTCGTCTACAACTTAGCTTATATCGTGAGGATCAAGCAATTGATACTGCGAAGGATTGTCTGTAAATGCGTTGCAAACCTTCATTTTTTCCCAAAGATTCGGGAAGTTCGAATAATCAAATCCAGCAGTCCAACGCCATGCACGAGTCATGGATCGAATGAAAGGATCAGGATCATTATTTTGAGATAGCGCTTTTAATGGCAGTAAATATTCCTCACGATAAGCTGTGGGAATAATGATGCGAGAGGCGGAATGTTGAGTTAGGTAGGCATTCATCGTTAGGCGCGCCGTTCGGCCGTTACCATCCATAAATGGGTGTACTTCAGTAATAACAAACATCGCCATCAATGCGCGCGCAAAAGGGTCTTCTAGTAAAGCGACGCGCTTGAATCCTTCCCGCAAAGTGCCTTTAACAAGCTCGGGGTGAACAAAAATGGTATTGCCCGCTTGGTTAGTTTGCTCTTTCCATTCGCCTGGATTTTTATCTGGACGACTAGAGAGTATTTGGAGATTACATTGCAAAAGCCACGCTAAGAAATCATCTTCATCTTTTGGAGGCTTAGAGCGAAAGGGTTGCTCCATGATTGCTTTAAAGGTACCAAGTACATCATGTGAATCTTCATTTCGCTTTGGAATGATTTTCCCATCGAAAATAATCTCGGAGGCCTCTTCGACGGTGAATGTAGTGCCTTCAATGTAGTTCGAAAAGTACGATTCAAAAAATGCAAAATTAAATGCACTTTTGCCAGTCTTCGCCGGATCTTGAATGATTGAAAAAGGCTTTCTTAAAGCAGAAAACAAAGTTTCGAAGATCTCAATGCGATCAGGATCATAAGGCTTACCAGCTGCGCGCGCTAATGCATCAGCTGCTCTTAAAGAGCGAGCCTTACCAGTTTGCATTAAGGCGGAAACAATCGTGTTCAGTGTTTTAAATTGAACCTCTAGACCTAATTCAGGGGCAATAGCTTTAGCATCATCACGTAGTGCATTGAGCTTATGTTCACCACGAATAGTGCATAGCTTACTTAAATAAGACTCAACCCAAGGGCGACCCATAGTGCGAAGATCTGAGCCTTTGCGGCTATAGAGATTCTCTAACAGCCGCCTAGCCTCCGAGGATATAAAGAGTTTTCCATAAGGGGTATCGTTAAGCGAATCCTTGCGCGATTGAACTGCAGGAGGACCTGGCAAGATATTTAGAGTCAGCCCCGGAAATTCTATTTGACGTGCTCTATTGCCAGATACTAAAAATACATTGCCGCTATCATCTGGTTTGCAAAGATGAGCAGAGCGGTAAGCTACTACGGAGCCTGGATAAAGATATTCAGTAATTTGCCGCCAATTGGGCCGAATGATTTGTTCCAGCGGGCTGGTGAGATCGCTGGTGTAAATGCCGCGATAAATTTGACGCAAACGCCCAGACCTAGCCAAGCGGGAAATTCTCTGGGCGTTGGTTTTGTCTTCTCTTGAACTAAAAAGCAAGAGGGGTAGCTGGTCAACAGAAGTGCTCATAGGGCCTCAATTTATCCATTATTGTCAACAACTATGCATATATTATAGTTTAATGTCAACAAAAGTGCTTATAGAATCAAAATAACCCTAATTTGGGCTCTTTTGATAAGGCTATTTCACAGCCTTTGCATCGGTTACCAGTTGATAAATCTGATTGTGCCTGTGAAGGATTTCAAAGAAAAGCCTCAAGGTATTAAGAGCATCAACATCCGCTCTATGTGGGCTGCCTTCAAATTGAAGCTTAAAAGAACCAAGGCCTGAGGATAGGCCGCCACTGGGTTTTTTGCCCATAGCAAGCATGTGCAGGCTATACCAAGTTTTGACATCGATCCAGCGACGACCAAAATGGGGAAAGCTGATACCTCGATCTTTAAATTCAGATTTCAGTTCAAGTGAATCGCCACCGCCCCAGGTAATGGGATTAACAAAGCAATTGCGCTTAGTAATAATTTCACCAATTTCTTTAGCTACTTGTTCATGTGGAACTGCATAGTCAGAAATATCCTGATTACAAATGCCCGTTAATTGGGTAATGAACTCAAAAATAGGCTCTTTAGGATCTAAGAACCATTTATACGTAGATAGGGATTGATTGACATAGTCATGATAGCTTCCTACCGCTAACCCTATTTGAATGATCTTTGGATTTACTGTGGAATTATCTTGGGCATTATTGAGTTCTAAATCAAGCGAGAAATAACACTGCTCTTTGTCCATGGAACTCCTTCGCTATTCTTTTAGATGAATGAGCAATGTAGAGGTCAAGCCGCAAAGAGTCAAACAAAATAAATCACCACATTCCTATTAATGAATTTACAAGAGAGTAATTCCGTCAAGGGCACCCCAAAGGGGTGGCTTGCGCACCCTTGACGGCCACGACCAAAGAAACGCTCTTTTATGCCCAAGGTGGCGTAATGACACATTGGGCATAAAGACCTATTGCGAGCTAATAAAGCAACTCAACAAAAACCCCAGAAATATCCAAGCCCCGTACTAAACGCGCCAATAATCAATTCATGTAGTGAGAGCCAATCACTCAAGCTGCTGCTTCAAGCCATCGCGTTAAAGCTAGAGTCGCGACTAGCAGCGTAGCAATGGGTAGGTTCACGCTCTATCAATTGGAGTGAAGCCAATTAATTCACGAATAGATAAACATATTGATAGGGGTGGCATATGCCAATTTCAAATACAGACTTGCAAGAGTTAGCTAAGGTTTCCTTAGATGAGTACTTGCGTAATCTACCGGTCGATCAAATCGCCGTAGAGAGACCTTTCCTTAAAAAACTCATGGAAGGGCGTAAGAGCTTATTAGGCGCAAAGCAAAACGTAGTCGAAAACATCCGCAAAGAACACGGCAGTAACTTTAGCTGGGCCTTTGGTGAGGAGACGGTCAAGTTCAATAAGCGTAATACCACTGAGCAAGCCTCATTCCCATGGCGTAGAGCAGTCGATGGTTTGTATATCGACTATGACCGCCTCTTTAGCAATGGCATTAAGGTGCGTGAGGGTGGGGCGAGAGGTTTCCAATTGGAATATAACGAGCGCGTACAACTGATTAATCTCTTGGATGAGCAGCTAGAAGTCCTTAGAGAAGGCTTTCTCAATAAGTTAGATCTAGAGTTGCACCGGGACGGCTCACATGGCGCAGATGCCTTGGTAGGGCTTGATAGTTTGGTAAGCCTGGCCCCGGATGCTGGCACGGTAGGTGGTATCGATCGAGCCAAGGCAAGTTACTGGCGCAACTACGCGGTCAAGGACATCACTTCAACAGCGCCAGGAAACTTAGTGGGTGAGATGGAGACCGCATGGCGCCAGTGTATTAAGCATGGCGGCAGTCCGGATTTCATCATTGCGGGTGGCAAGTTCATTGATACCTATCGCAAACAAGTGACAGTGACCCATATCGCTGGATCTGGTGAGACCAAGTACATCGATGCTGGGGTAGGAGCGGGCGTCAACACAGGCTTAGCCTTCAAAGGTGTAGAGATCATCTGGGATCCGCAGTTTGATGAACTCGATGCCATGGCTAATAGAACTGTGGAGTGGAGTAAGCGCTGCTATTTCCTTAATACGCGCTTTATGAAGCTTCGCGATGACGATCTAGATATCGTGGCCCCAATTCGTCCGCACGACACGCTCGCTATGTACGCCATGGTGAACCTACGCTGTGCTTTATCTATCTCACGTGCTAATGCCCATGCGGTATTGGCTATTCAATAAGGAGGCACGAATGAATAACAGCATGAACAACAAAGAACTTATTCATAGTGACTTCCAAATCAAGGAGGTAGAAGCAGTAGTGCGTAGAGATGCTTTCACTACCATTCATGTACATGTACCACCGTATGAGACCAACATACTGCGAAATCTCTTTGGGCGCGAAAACGTCACGGTGTTCGAGCGTCCTTCAAAAACAACGATTACTCCAGAGCAGGAGTACGACCGCCTATGCGCTAAGTATGGCCATGAGGTTGTGGCCAAAGTCTTTGGTGAGGATGATGGTGATCGATTGATGGAAATAGTGGAAGGACTAATGGCAGAGGGTCAGATCCCAAACCAAGAGCAACTATTGGAAAAAGCTCTCGAGCCAGAAGCAACACAAGAAATCAAAGGAGCTAAGAAACGCTAGTAGTAGGGAAGATCACCACTAGCGGTAAGTAGTTCGGGTGCGGCTGTGGGTGTTGAAGTAACGATGGTATGTGGGTGCGCTTAATTGCGCCCCACTACCAACATATCCCAGGCGGCTATGGGGCGCTGACTTAAAGAATAGATACAAGAATGATTCCAATCATTACCTCTCTAGTACAAACCTTGGCCGTCAATGGTCTTGGCTTACTTGCGGGCGCAGTCCAAGCTAAGGGCAAGGAATTTATTGAAAGCAAGATTGGTGCGCGCATTCCGGACAACCCCAGTCAGGAAGATCTCATTAAGCTGAAGCAGTTAGAGATTGAGCAAGAGCAGCTCTTACTGCAATACACCCTTAAGCAAAAAGAGCTTGAGATAGAAGAATCTAAACTTCTAGCAGAGATGCATCGCACATCTCAAGAGAGTGCTACGCATAGGTGGCAATCGGACATGGGTAGTGATTCAAAGCTCTCGAAGAACATCAGACCGGGAACGTTGGTCTACATACTGACAGCTTATCTACTGTTTGCATTGCTATCTGCTATGGGCATCGACATTAACGAGGCTTATGTAAAGCTCCTAGGTGAGTGGGGGCAGTTAGTCATGCTGGCTTACTTTGGCGGAAGATCAGTAGAGAAGATCTTTGAAATGCGTATGAATAGCTCAAATAAAAAAGAAGAGCAGGTATGAGTGGTTTAGTGGCAGAGCAAGCGGCATTCCTTATTGATGTTAGTCGCCTTATCCAATTTGCAACTGCAGAAGGATGGGTTATTACAGGAGGAGAGCTCTGGAGATCTCCAGAACAGCAAGAGATCTATTACAAGAGCGGTAGATCCAAGACCATGAATAGCAATCACTTGAGACGCTGCGCTATTGATCTGAACTTCTTCTGGAATGGAAAGCTAGTCTGGGATAAAGAGCTCATCCGCACAGTTGGCGAATACTGGGAAAGTCTGGGCCCAAAGAATAGATGGGGAGGGAATTTTAAGGGCTTTGTAGATGTGCCTCATTTTGAGAGAGCAATTAGTTAAATGATTTTAAATAAATGCTTACAAGTTGACCGATGCAAATTCCCGCTGAAATAGCACACAGCAAAATTGGCATAAGAAAGTCAACACTGGATTTGGAATATAGGAATAAATTCATATAGCTAACTAGCTCTAAAAATTTTCTTCTATTGTTGGAAAGAATAAATTGATATCGATTGCCACCAGTTTTTGTGGAGAAGTGCTTTTTATCCCACTCTAATTGGTAATCTGGTAAAACCCACCCACTCCAGAGAGACTCAGGATTTCTTTCTATGGATAGATCAATATTAACTTCTGAAAGGGATTCTTGATTTTCATATCTAATTAATAAATCGGGATTTTTAAGTTCTTCAAAGTTATGTATTGAAGGAGGTGCCTTATTTTTTTTGAATGATTGTGAAATTTCAAATTTCAAGTAAGCACTTAAGACATTAAGTTTAATGATTGAGAGTTCTGAATGTAAGTGGTTTTTTTGAGATCTTGTTTTTTCATCAAACCAATATCTTAAAAAAACATAAATCATGATAACTATCGCTAACCCCCAAAACTTAATTGGTGGAGTGGACTCGAACTCGATAACTCCAAATAATTTACTTGCCTGGTCTACATGAAGATTGAGAAACCATGCAATTATTATTGCTGAACTCAAGATGACTACATTTCGCCTTACTTTTTCGGCAGTATCATCAAACGACATAAAACCTCCTGGCTCATAATTCAATTAATTATGAGCTATTTCAAGTAATTTCCCCAGTCTTCCATCAGTTTCTTACGCTTCTCCAATTGATCCTGCCTCCTATAGGCTGCCTCAGCTTTATTCTTAATAGTGTGCGCTAAAGCTAGCTCAACAGTCTCATTTGAGTAATCCGTGGTCTCTGCAGCCCAATCCCTGAAAGTAGATCTAAAGCCATGAGGCACATAGTCGGAATACTTACCCATTTTCCTCATCATAGAAAGCAAAGCCATGTTTGATAGGCAGCCCTCCTTATGCAGGGTGCTAGGAAATAAATAGGAGTTCACTCGGATTGTTTTGAGATGTTCAAGAATTTCCATTGCACGAGTATTTAGTGGAATACGATGTTCTTTTCCGGCTTTCATGCGTTCGGCAGGAATTGTCCAAACTTTACTATCCAAATTAAATTCATCCCATTTCGCCTCGATGATTTCACTTGTTCTTGTTGCGGTGAGAATTAAGAGCTCCAATGCAAGTGCTGAGTAGCCACTATGACTTCGCAATTCAGACATAAATTCCCCAATTTTCTGAAATGGTAGAGCGGGGTGGTGAACACTCTTTTTGATCTTGCTTGCCTTTGGCAATAAGTGACTTAGTGCGCCTTGATAGCGAGCTGGATTTTCTCCTTGCGTATATTCGTGAGCTCTACACCAATCTAGTATTACCTCTATCCGCTGACGAACTCTAGTCGCAGTTTCTGTCCTAACATTCCAGAATGATCCCTCAATCTCACCCTTTTTATTCTTAATAGTCTGCTCAAGAACCTTCACAATGTGACTGGTATTAATTTGGTCAACTCGCAGTTTTCCGATCAACGGTGAAACAAACTTCGCCATAGTACTAGTCCACTGGTCCTGATGCTTGGTATTTGACCATTCTGCTTTTTTGGTCTGAATACACCTTTCGGCTGCAGCTGCAAAGGTAATGGAGTGTTGATGAGATTCTCGAATACTAGTTTTCTTGGCCTGCCGCTCCTCTATGGGATCAATTCCTTCATAGATTGCTTTACGAAGATCTAAGACCTTAAGCCTCGCATTTGCAAGAGAGCAGATATCCGTGGATCCAAGCCCCATCTCCCTGCGCTTGAGAGTGACTGGGCTGGTGTATCGAAATATCCAGCTTCTACTAATTCCTTTAGAGGTTGGTGATACCTGTAAATAGAGGCATTTGTTATCAGGGTCAGAGTAATATCCTGGAGTAGTAAGTGAAGTTATACCGCGTGCAGTTAACCTTGATTTTTGAGTGCCTCCGCCAATCTTGCTTTTTTCTAAAGCACTCAAAATTCCCTCCTTCATACCCACCGTTTAAACCAAGATTTTAGTGAACTTGAATGGGTGCGATTGGAGTAGGGTTACCGATAGAGCCTATATATTGCAAGGGTTCTATGGAGAATGGTAGACTGCACAGGAGGGGCAAAAACTGGACTCCCTCTCCGCCAATGATCAATAGGAGTAATCCTAGATAGCTTAGTTATTGTGGATAGCACACGATGGCTTAAGGCAAACTCAAGTGCGTCAATTAAATAAACTACTCAGATTCACCAAGACCTCATGCCAATAAGAGTTCTTCGTGCCCTAATGTTATTGATGGCCAGCATTTTTTTAGTGGCATGCTCGACGAAAAAATCAGATCCATCGACCGCTGTACATGTTCCTAATGATGCTTGGTGGAATCAGCTTGCGAATACAAAAACTGGAAGTGATCCCCAAAAAAATGTAGCAACTGTACGCAAGAAGTTAGCAGCAGTCAGCCCCATTCCATTTAGCATTGCTTTCTCAGAGAGTAAGGAAATCAATGCATTTGCAAGCTTGCAGAACGGTCAAAATTTGATTGTTTTGACCAATGGATTTATTTTGCAATTCGGTAATGATCCAGATGTTCTAGCTACTGTGTTGGGGCATGAATTGGGGCACCACCAATTAGGACACACCCAGCCCGATTATGGCAAGAATCGCGACATTGGTATTACGGCTGCAAGCCAAGCTCTGGGTATGCTTTCTAGTTATTTCATCCCGTTTAGTGGATTGCTCGTTGGTAATGCAGTAAAAACGGCGGGCCTGACATATAACCGCGATGATGAACGAGATGCGGATACCTTTGGAATGAAGTTGGCCTTGGCAGCTGGATATTCCCCTTGTGGAAGCTATCGCTTTGCCGCGAAGATGAAAGAGTTGGGGCAAGGTCCGGCCCTCACTTTTCTCTCAACCCATCCGGGCAATGATGAGCGCTTGGAGAACTCAGAAAACTTTAGTGTGACTAGCAATGGCATGAGCTGTAGTAGTCTGCAATAATTGCACTCTCGTCGCTACCATTCATTCAATTGCAATTGAATGGTGGATATTTAAAGATCCCCGCACATTGTGGGGCTTTTTATTTCTGGAGCATTTTGAGCCCATCATATTAAGGAGCATTTCAGTTGCAATCGAGTCACCAAGTCCTTCATGATATGTTTGGGTTTGATCAATTCCGGGGTGCACAAGAGTCGATTATTCAGCATGTCGTAGCCGGTGGAGATGCGCTGGTGCTAATGCCTACGGGCGCTGGCAAGTCCTTGTGCTATCAAATCCCCGCACTTGTAAGACGTGGCGTTGGGGTAGTGGTTTCGCCCTTAATTGCATTAATGCAAGATCAAGTTGATGCTTTAACCCAACTTGGTGTGAAGGCCTCCTACCTCAATTCCAGTCTGGATGCAGCCCAGTCACAAAAAGTCATCAGTCAACTGTTGGCTGGAGATCTGGACTTAATCTATGTCGCGCCTGAGCGTTTAATGAATCCTGGTTTCTTATCGATGCTTGATAGGCTGAGCACGGGCCCTGGCATTGCTTTATTTGCAATTGATGAAGCGCATTGCGTTTCTCAATGGGGTCATGATTTTCGTCCCGAATACCGTCAGTTAACCGTGTTGCATGAGCGCTTTCCTAAGGTCCCTCGAATTGCTTTAACTGCCACTGCAGATGCGCCCACTAGAGCTGAAATCGTTGAGCGCCTCTCGCTAGAGTCTGCCCAACAGTTTGTCTCTAGCTTTGATCGACCTAATATTCGCTACCGTGTACTGCAAAAGCATAGTGCTAAACAGCAGTTAGAACATTTTTTAGATGCTGAACATGCCAATGACTCTGGAATTATTTATTGCTTATCTCGCCGCGGCGTAGAGGAGACTGCGCAATGGTTAAAAGACCGAGGTTGGGATGCCATGCCTTATCACGCCGGTTTAAGTGTAGAAACGCGTAGTGCCAATCAGAAGCGTTTCCTGCGTGAAGAGGGAGTCATTATGGTGGCTACAGTCGCTTTTGGTATGGGTATTGATAAACCCAATGTCCGTTTTGTTGCCCATCTTGATCTCCCGAAAAGCATGGAAGGTTACTACCAAGAGACCGGTAGGGCAGGGCGAGATGGCTTACCTGCGAATGCTTGGATGGCCTATGGCTTAGGAGATGTGGTGAGCCTGCGTCAAATGGTCGATTCTGGCGAAGCCTCCGAAGAGCGTAAGCGTGTGGAGCGCCAAAAGTTAAATCCCTTGTTAGGTTATTGTGAATCGACTGCATGCCGCCATCAGGCAATCTTAAGATACTTTGGAGAGCAACATCCTGGGGGCTGCGGCAACTGCGATAACTGTCTCGAGCCAGTGGTAAGTTGGAATGCCACCAAGGAAGTGCAAAAAGCCTTATCTTGCGTTTACCGAACCGGTCAGCGTTTTGGCGTCACCCACTTGATTGACGTATTGCTCGGTAAAGTGACGCCGAGAGTGAAACAGTACTTTCATGAGCAAGTAAGCACATTCGGTATTGGCGCTGAGCTCAATCAAGCGCAGTGGGGTAGCGTCTATCGGCAATTAGTGGCAGGCGGTTATCTAGATGCAGATATTGCCCTACATGGCGGCTTAAAGTTAGTTGATCATATTGCCCTGCCAGTATTACGGGGCGAGCAAGAGGTTTGGTTGCGCAAAGAAACTGGCTACTCCAAGAATAAGGCGAATCAATCCGTTACAGGCAAAAGATCCACGCACCCCTTTAATAATATTGCCGATGAAACCCTTTGGGAGGCACTCAAGGCTAAGCGTACCGAATTGGCGCGTGAACAAGGGGTTCCGCCTTATGTGATTTTTCATGACAGCACTTTGCAAGAAATGGTTAGAAGTGCGCCTACGAGCTTAGAGCTATTCAGTCTTATCGGGGGAGTGGGTCAGGCTAAGTTGGAGCGCTATGGCGAGCACTTTATTGAAGTGATATTAGACAGTGGAAAACTGCGTAAAACTTAGTGGGTTAGCCTAAATTCAGCCCTCTCAAGCAAGAAATAGCATCCTTTGTTTTTGCCCTGCCTTGAGGGTTAATAAATAGCTTTGGGATCTTTGCCTGTTTAAATGAAATCCCATGAACATAGCCCAAAAAAAGCAATATGGTTAATCCCTCTTTCCTGGTAAATTATTTTCGTGTAGGGTAGTCCTAATAATATTAAAAAGCATGGAGATTGCTCTTGGGTTTATCTGGCAACATCATCTTCTCCCTCTTTATCTTCTATGGGTTTTTTTCCTACTCAGGGGCTGCATTACTATATTTTCATTTTAAGAATGAAAGACTACCCTTTGTTACCAGTTGGGCGATAGCCACAATTTTGGTTGGTACCGCCACTTTCCTCATCGCGCTAAAAGATGTGTTGCCAATTGGTCACGCCCATCGTTTGGGAAACGCCTTCAACATGGCGGCCTATGTTTATTTTTATTATTCCTACCGTAGTTTATTGGGGAAAAATATTTTTTTTAAATGGGTCGCTTTTGAAGCCATCATCGCTTCTATTGCTCTGGTAAGTATCTTAATATTTGTAAGCAATCATTACGATCCCCGTTATCAAACCAGTGTAGTCGCATTTTTTGGAATGTTAATTAATCTTTTTACGGGGCTGCTTGCATTTAGATATCGTCAAAATAATAAAATCTATTTAGCTTCTTTATTAGGCTATATTTTTTTAGTTGGTGCTTTTTTCTGGGGCTTGCGTATGATTGCAACCCTCTTTTACGGCCTTGGCTTCGCATATGAAGGCGGCATGGGCAATATTATTACTTTCACCCCTTTGTTTATTCTGGGGATTATTCAATATATTGCTTTTCTCATGCTGATGGGTTCGATTGAATGGCAGAAAAAAGAGAGCTTAATTCATGAAATCAATTTAATGAAAGTGCATTCAGCCAATCGCAAAGTAGAGCAATCAGAAAAGCAGTACTTGGCGACGCTCAATGCCCTTGCAAAAGCCCGTGATAACGAAACCGGTAACCACGTTCTGCGTACGCAAGAGTTTGTTCGATTGCTGGCGTTGCGCCTACGAACCCAGGATCGATATATTGAGCAACTTTCAGATGAATCCATTGAGTTAATGGTCAAGGCTGCACCACTTCATGACATAGGCAAGATTGGGATACCGGATAGTATTTTGCTTAAGAGCGATGGTCCGCTCGCTGATGAAGAGTGGATCATTATGAAAACCCACACCTTGATTGGTGAATCCGTTTTAGGCGCCTTAGATGTGGAGCGTGATTTGGAGTCTGATATGGTTGCCAAGGCTATTCGGATTGCCGGCGGTCACCATGAAAAGTGGGATGGCTCTGGCTATCCACGTGGCTTACAAGGCGA
Organism: Polynucleobacter sphagniphilus; assembly: GCF_029892205.1. Classification (NCBI taxonomy): domain Bacteria; kingdom Pseudomonadati; phylum Pseudomonadota; class Betaproteobacteria; order Burkholderiales; family Burkholderiaceae; genus Polynucleobacter; species Polynucleobacter sphagniphilus. The sequence goes on along the minus strand of NZ_JARXVX010000002.1, from coordinate 61,601 downwards.
GGCTATTCCGCTTGAGGCTCGTATTATGGCATTGGCAGATATGTATGATGCCTTGGTGAGCAAACGAGTCTACAAAAAATCATGGACCCATGATGAGGCTGTCAATGAGATCTTATCTAAAAAGGGAAGCCACTTCGATCCTGAGGTGGTGGATGCTTTTATGTCAGAGCTAGATAGCTTTAAAGCAATTTCAGAGCAATATCAAGACCGCTAAATCTAGCTCTCTGGGGTGACCTCTAGCTCACCATAAAACCAACATTGCGCCTCTACTTGCTTCCAGCCCAAAGAGGTGAGGCCCTCATGCATAGAGTCTTCATACATCTTGAGCATTAACTCTTGTTCGCCTTGGGCAATATTTTCACTAAAGCTGTATTTGGCATAGGCATCATGTAATGAGCCATCAAATGGATCAAATGCTAGGTTTACATCAATGCCCAGGGTGGGGTTGTAAGACTCTGGAAGTTTGGGTTCTTTATTCACCAAGACATAGCCTGAGCTCCAGCTTAGTTCAACTGTGAAGGTCTTATCGGATTGCCGCCAAACTTCAATTTCTACAATTGGGTTTGGTTTGGTGGCGGCAATCTTATGGACCATATCAGTCAGCCGTATTCATTAACCAAGCATCGATAAATCACGTACCGCACCCTTATCAGCAGAAGTTGCCAATAAGGCATAGGCCTTGAGGGCTGCAGAAACCTGGCGCGGACGTGGCTGGGCTGGCTTCCAGCCTAGAGCATCTTGTTCAGTTCGGCGCTTGGCTAGCTCCTCATCGCTCAGCAATACATTGATGCTGCGGTTGGGAATATCAATGCGAATACGATCACCATTTCTGACTAGGCCAATAGCGCCACCCGATGCCGCCTCAGGAGAGCAGTGACCAATGGATAAACCAGATGTACCGCCAGAGAAGCGACCATCCGTTAATAGGGCACAAGCTTTACCAAGTCCCTTGGATTTAATGTAGCTGGTAGGGTAGAGCATCTCTTGCATGCCTGGGCCACCTTTAGGGCCCTCATAGCGCACCACCACAATATCACCCGCTTTCACTAGGTCACCCAGAATATGTTCAACCGCTTCATCTTGAGACTCTACTACATGAGCAGGGCCTTCAAAAACTAGGAGGCTATCATCTACGCCCGCTGTTTTTACGACGCAGCCATCGAGTGCAATATTGCCTTTCAAAACTGCTAGACCGCCTTGGGTGCTAAAAGCATTTTCAAAAGAACGAATACAGCCCTCTTTACGATCTAGATCCAAGCTTGGCCAGCGAGTATCTTGACTAAAAGCTGTTTGCGTTGGAACACCAGCAGGACCTGCTTTATAAAAAGTTTGCACTGCTTCGCTGGGATTGCGGGCAATATCCCACTCGTCGAGTACTTCTTTCATGGTCTTGCCAAGCACGGTGCCTAATTCAGTATGAATGCGGCCAGCGCGATCAAGCTCACCTAAGATGCCCATAATTCCGCCGGCACGGTGAACGTCTTCAATATGATATTTGTTGGTATTTGGAGCTACCTTACACAGCTGCGGCACAACTTTAGAAATGCGATCAATGTCGGCTAGCGTGAAATCTAATTGGGCTTCCTGGGCAATGGCCAAGATATGCAAAATGGTATTAGTCGAGCCACCCATGGCGATATCGAGTGCCATGGCATTTTCAAAAGCCTTGACACCCATCGAGCGCGGTAATACTGAAGTATCTTCTTGCTCGTAATAGCGCTTGCAAAGATCCACAATCACATGACCGGCTTGTTTAAAGAGTTTTTCACGATCGGCATGGGTTGCTAACATCGTGCCATTACCAGGTAAAGACAGGCCAAGCGCCTCCGTTAAGCAGTTCATCGAATTGGCGGTGAACATACCTGAGCAAGAGCCGCAAGTGGGGCAAGCAGAACGTTCAATCTCCGCTAAATCAGCATCGCTAATTTTGTCATCAGCAGCCATCACCATCGCATCGATGAGGTCCAGCTTTTTAAATTCCATTGCATGGGTTTGAGGATTAGCTAAGCGCACCTTGCCTGCTTCCATTGGGCCACCAGAAACAAAGATCACCGGAATGTTCAGGCGCATTGCAGCCATGAGCATTCCAGGAGTGATCTTGTCGCAATTGGAAATGCATACCATCGCATCAGCGCAGTGGGCATTGACCATATATTCCACTGAGTCTGCAATCAAGTCACGACTTGGGAGAGAGTAGAGCATGCCATCGTGGCCCATAGCAATGCCGTCATCTACCGCAATGGTGTTGAATTCTTTTGCTACACCACCGGCGGCTTCAATTTCACGAGCAACTAATTGACCTAAATCTTTAAGATGAACATGCCCTGGTACAAATTGCGTGAAGGAGTTGACTACTGCAATGATTGGTTTGGAGAAGTCGCCATCTTTCATCCCAGTGGCGCGCCACAAAGAGCGGGCACCCGCCATATTGCGGCCAGCAGTTGAGGTTTTTGAACGGTAAGCAGGCATGTCTAAAGCTCCGGTATAAATAGTAAAAAATGATCTTTTATTATCGCCCAGACCCCAAGGGGCCGCTGAGGGCGGGGCGGCTTTATTTGAGGTTGTTTAAAACAATCTGCAGCACTTGTAGCAGCACCAATAAAACCACCGGGGAAAGGTCCCAGGCCCCCGAATTGGGGAGGCGGCGGCGAATTGGCGCCAGTACAGGCTCAACTAAGATCCCTAAAATGATCTGCATTTGTGAGCCAGGCCCAACCCAGGAGAGTAGAACGCTAGCAAAAACGAGCCCAATCAGGCCAGATAGAGTCATCTGCAGAAGGTCCAGCAAAGAAAATATCAGCAGCGGCAGCACTTCAAGAGGAATGCTAATGAGAGTGGCAACGGCAATGGCCTTGAGTAAGACAACGATGTAAGCTGCCAATAGGCTGGCACTATCTAAGCGTCCAACACTTGGGGTGACTTTCCGCAAGGGCAGAACCAGCCAATTGGTAATTGGTAGGAGATAGGTAGCAAGCGATTTGCCTTGACCGATTCCGAGATTAAAACCTAGCCATTGCAAGTAACAGCGGAGTATGCAGGCGCCCGCTACTATGCTAACGGTAATTTGTAATAGGAAGTTAAGGATCTGAAAAATCATGTAGACATTCTGTTGTTGGGTTTAGTGTTGACGTAGCTTATTGCGGTATTCTTGCGCGGCTTTATTTTGGCGAGCTACCTTGGCTTTGTAATCGGACAACAATTTCTTTTGAGCATCGCTATGGCGCGTTTTAAGCCAGTAGACCAAGCCCAAGCCAATAAACCAGGTTGGTAAAACATAGAGAGCAATCAGTGAGTCTTCGCTCAGCGTGAGGGCATAAAGCACGACGCCAAAGAAAGCAAGCGAAACGTATGGCATGACCCTGCCCAATGGCATCTTGAATTCAGATTTGGCATGCGCCTCAGGGAAGCGTCGGCGATAGACTAAATAGGAAATCAAAATCATGGTCCAAATGAAGATAAAGATAAGAGCAGCAACTGTGCCGACAAGATCAAAAGCTTCCATAATGGAGTCTTTGGTCGCCAACAGCAAAGATGTAATCAAAATGATGGCGCTACCAAGGTAGATGCCCACTGTAGGAGTTTGGTAAGTAGAAAGCTTGCCAAAAATGGCTGGAGCATGGTGTTGTTGTGCCAGTCCATACAGCATGCGGGAGGTGGCAAAGATACCGCTATTACTGGAGGAGGTGGCTGAGCTCATCACGACAAAATTGACTACGGAGGCTGCCCCAATCATGCCTACCAAGGAGAACATACCAACAAAAGGACTCTTATCGGAAGGGATGGCATCCCACGGGGTGACAATCATCAGTACGGTAACGGTACCGATGTAAAAAATCATGATGCGCCAAGGAATTTTTCGAATCGCTTCAGGAATCATCTTCTTTGGATGTTCCGCTTCGGCCATCATCGTCCCAATGATTTCCATGCCGGCAAAGGCAAAAATAGTCGTTTGCAAGCCATTCAAAAGTCCGCTTACTCCGTGTGGAAAGAATCCACCGTAAGACCAGAGATTGCTGACTCGGGCTGCAATTCCCTCTGGAGAGATAAAGCCGGTGGTAGCCAGCCAAAGACCAAGAGCAATTAAGCCAATGATGGCGATCACCTTAATGATGGATAACCAAAACTCGAGCTCACCAAATGCACGGACACTTAAGAGGTTGAGTGTAAAAAGCAAAACGACGGTAGAGAGAGCTGAAATCCAATGGGGTAGATCAGGCCACCAAAATGAGGCATATCCAGAGATTGCTGTAATTTCAGCAATGGCGGCAACAATCCAAGCAAACCAATAAGACCAGCCTACAAAGAACCCAGCAGAAGGCCCAAGAATATCCTCTGAAAAATCTACAAAAGATTTGTAGTTCAGGTTGTGAACCAGTAGCTCACCCATAGCGCGCATCACAAAATACAAAATGAGGCCTGTGGCGGCATAAATAAAAATAATGCCCGGACCAGCTAGGGAGATTGTCTTTCCAGATCCCATAAACAGGCCGGTACCAATGCAGCCGCCAATGGCAATCATTTCCATTTGGCGCTGGCCTAAACCCCGCTCTAATTTAGTGTTATTTTCCATATGCTCTTCATTGTATTGGAGGCCCACAGGGTAAGATGCGAGAATAAAATAATGACTATTTTAGGGGGTTTAATGCGTTTTTATCACTTCATATTGATTGGATTTTCAGTGCAAACTCTATTGGCTTGCAGTACGCCAGTCAGTGATTTTGCTGTGTATCGTCAATCCGATGGCACTGTAGGAGTGCATGCTCCCAAAGGCGCAACTGATACGGAGGCGCATGAGGCCGCATTATTGGAGTGTAAAAAACTAGGAAAAAGGGCTGCAACGATCGTTACAGCCCACCCTACATCGAATGATCGATTTCCAAATACTTACATCTATAACTGCACTTACTAAGACTTAGCTTAAAAGCCATTTCTTAATAGACTTATTGACGCACATTGCATCGATCGCTAGGCCAAAAAATTCAGAGCCATTAGTGATCATGCTCTCAATAGCCTCTACTTTTCCAGATTTGATACCGCGCAAGTAAGTTGCTGCGCGGTAGCGTAAGAAATGCTCTGTTTCACCTTCTTCATTTTCGGTAGAGCAGATCTCCAGGCTACCGTAGCGAGTTTCAGGGTTGATATTGAGAATCGATAAGCCTAATGCACCAATTAATTTCTCAGGCACTGGGATCGGAACGTAAGAGTAGAGGGAGATCATCATTTCATCTTCATCGACTTCGATGATGTGATCTACGTCAAAAACGTCTTTCTCAGTTAATTCAGTTTCGCCTGAATCGCCACCACCAAAGGTGGACTCAAACTGTAACATTGCTGTATTGCTGTCCTTAGAGATCTCAATCATGTCGGGATAGCCCAACAGACCTTTCCACCAGTACATCAACGAGAAGGTGCATGGCTTTACTTCTACCAAGCCTTTTTTAGTGGACTTTGCAAAGTACAAGCCATAAAACTCATCATCGGATTCTAGACCGTATTGATCTACCTTGAGGGCTTTGGTAGTAGCTTTAGGTGCAGTCTTCTTAGCCACTTTTTTAGCTGCTGGTTTCTTGGTGACCACTTTTTTTGTAACTGCCTTCTTAGTTGCAGGCTTTTTGGCGGCAACTTTTTTAGCAGTTGGTTTTTTTACTACATTCTTCACCGCCTTTTTTGCTACCACTTTCTTGGCGACAACTTTTTTGGCAATTTTCTTTACAGGGGCTTTTTTTACCACCTTGGTAGCTACTTTCTTCTTTGCTGGTGACTTTTTCGTAGCCATGGTTAATTACCCTTCTTTTGCTAGTTAATTTGCTTGATACACAATCATATTACTGCACTTTCTATACTGTTTTCTAACTAGTATGCGGGGGTTTTCCTGCAAATATCAAGCGCTCTTCATAACTTCCCTGTTATGCGCTGCCTTGACTATTGAATTTGATCTCGAACTTGCTACACTGAACCCAGGTAGTCGTGAATAACCTAAACTGGAAAAAGACTTATGTTCCCTGAATATCGCGAATTAATTACCAAATTAAAAACATCTGATCGCCATTTTTCGCATTTGTTCGATAAGCATAATGCGCTCGATGGAAAAATTATCAAGATGGAGGATCACAAAGAACCCAGTACTCCGGAAGAAATCGAGAACCTTAAAAAAGAGAAGTTACTACTTAAAGATCGGATTTATGCAATCTTAAAAAAGGCGAGCGCTTAAGCTTTTTTTAGGAAGCAGGCTTTAAGCAGCATATTTCCAGCTTCTGTTTTGCAATCCACCTCATGATCGCCAGAAACAAGGCGAATACCTTTGATTTTTGTTCCCACCTTCAGGGTGGTCGAGGAACCCTTTACCTTCAGGTCCTTAATTAAGATAACGGTATCTCCGTCAGCTAGTAAATTGCCATTAGCATCTTTTACGATCAAACCAGTTTCCATCTCCTCAGCTTCAGTGGCAATGGGCCACTCATGGCCACACTGCGCACATACATAGTTAGGGCCATCGGGATAGCTCATGTCCTCTTGGCAAGCAGGGCATTTAGGGGGATTTGTGTTGATATTCATTTGTATAAAAAAGGGGGTGGTTTTTCTGTAATGATTCATTCTATTCTAGGCCAATCATCCTTTTTGGAGGGGCTGGGAGTTAGAATCTAATTAGTGATGAATAAAAAGGTCTCCATCCTTCTGGGCATGCTAGCCGCGGTGATATTGTTCATTGGCGCTGGAGTTTGGTACGCCAGTACTTTTGTTAATCCTGTTGCCCTGACTGCTCTGATTCAATCCTCTGTTAAAGAGGCTAGCGGCCGAGATGTCGCTATTGGTGGCCCAGTGAGTTTGTCTATTTTCCCGGTTATGGGTGTAGTGGCCGAGCAAGTCTCCATAAGTAATCCCTCTTGGGCATCTCAATCTGAGATCAAACTAAAACGGATCGATTTGGATATCAAGCTACTGCCGTTATTGAAGCGGAACATCGAGATTGGCCATATCAAATTGAGTGGTCTAGACCTTTACCTTCAAACCCAAAAAGACGGCACTGGAAATTGGTTACTGACGCCAACTTCAGTGCACTCGAATACAAATTCAGGGCTTCCTAGCGATCAAGGCGATATGGGGGTGGGCACTCTCAATTCTCCTGAAGAAATCACTGTGACGGATGCCCGCATCCACTTTCAGAATGCCGGTGAAGCTGAGCAGGTTTATGAAATCCCCAAGCTTTCCCTGGTTCGCAGTTGGGATAAAACAGATATCGATCTTGCGCTCAAGACAAGCGGCTGGACTCTCGGAGTAAAAGGAAAAGTAAGTGAACTTTATAAATTGATAAATGATTGGGATGTGAGGCCAACCACAATGGATGCCAATCTGGAGCTGAGCTTGAATGGTAAGTCACTTGTGATTGCTGGCACTGCCCAAAAAATGCCTGCACAAATTCCCACATTGAATTTTTCTTTGCGCTCTAAATCGTTTGACTTGATTCCTTTGGCTGGCGCGGCACGTACCACTTCTACTCAAGGGCTTGCGAGTACCAAGCCATCACCAAGTAGCACATCACCTTATCTGTTCAGTGCTAAGCCAATTGCATTTGATTTACTACCAAAGGTGAATGGAAAAATTACTGTAAACATTGGGGAACTGGTATTGCCTGATCGACTTCCTTTGCAAAATGTTGATGCCAGTCTGCAAATGGAGGGTGATGAAATTGATCTACAGAAATTGACATTCCAATTGGGAGCTGGTTTAGCCGAGGTGAAGGGGACTCTGTCTCAATTTAAGGGCCCCGTTCCAATCATTGCTCTTCAAGGATATGCAAAAAACTTTACCCTTGGTAATTTATTGCAAAACATGGATGTCAAATACAAGGCTACAGGCGGTCCAATCAAGATGGCATTTAATCTCAAGGGGGCTGGAGCAAGCGTTCATCAATTACTTGCTAGCTCCAGTGGCAAAATTCAATTTACTGTAGGGCAGGCCACTATGGGTACAAATTTTTTGAATGATGGCGGTGATTTTGTGGTGACTCTCTTGGATGCCGTTAACCCACTGCGCAAAAAAACGACCCAAACCACTTTAGAGTGCGCCGTCGCTTATTTACCCGTTAGCAATGGTCAGATATCCATTGCCAATAGTGTGGGAGTGCAAACAGATCGCCTCAATATTGTTCTATCGGGGGGCCTCAATTTGAAAACAGAGCAAGTAGATCTTAGTATTGCTCCCCATGAAAAATCGGGACTGACAACGGGTTTTGATTTGGGTGGGCTGGTTAAAATTCAGGGTACCCTGATGCAGCCAAAGACAGCAATTAATAAAGAGAGTGTAGTCAATAGTGCGATTTCTATTGGCTTAGGCATTCTGACTAGCGGCGCTACGATTGTTGCTGAGAATGCAAAGTCTATGGCAACTAAGGTGCAGCCATGCGCAGATGCACTGCACCCCTGGTCCGATATCTATCCAGGAATGAATTAATCCTGCCTTAAAAGACTAAGCCACCCACAAAGAGGCTAAAAATCGAAATAAAGAGGCTGGCAAAGAATGCAGTCCAGAAGCTCGAGATGGTAAAGCCGCTTACAAGCGCAGCAACCAACATTAAAACCAGGGCGTTAATGACCAATAAAAAGATACCCATCGTCAACACGGTCAGGGGCAAGGTAAACAGAATCAGAAGGGGTTTGACAATTGCGTTGGCAAAGCCCAGCACTAGGGCGGCGATGATTAAAGAATTGCCGTCAGCAAAACGTAAGCCGCTAAAAATATAGCTAGCTACCCATAGTGAAAGAGATGTTAAGCCCCACTGAATTAAAAATGGCATTAAGTTAGTCATGATGCGATCCCCTTTGATTGAAGTAAATCTAGCTAAATAGTATCAGTAGATTAATAGTGCGGGGGGATTTCATCGTGGGGGTTAGTACTAGCAGCGCCACTACCGCTGCTGCCAGCCTGCTCTTTGAGGGCCTTTAATTCTCGATAGAGGAATTCAATTTGCTGCTGTTGCTTGTAAACCGTTTGGTTGAGTTTTTCGATGAGATCTTCTGAAAAACTAATCTTAATTTCTAGATTTGTAATTCGGTCTTGGTTTTCTTGTGTCATTTTTATTCCGATATGATTTCGAAGCGACCATCTTCCATCTCAAGCTGGGGTCTAATCCAAAAATCGTGAGATTGCATGGATTCATATACATAGGCTGGCTCTAAGCTTGCCTCGATATTAGCCAACAAAACGACTTTGTAGAAGCCGCCTGTTTTTACATGTCGCAGTGTGCTTCCAGGTTTAAAGAGTCCACCATCTGGGGTTGCCATCTTATGTGTGCCCATGTCAAAACGGTACTTTCTCAGTATGATCTTAGGATGGCTCATTCCACCCCATACTCCATTCTAGATATATCTCCCATTCCACAGGGATTTACTGCAGCTGACGCCTTACGCAACACGCTCGATGTTGCGCAACACGCAGAGCGTTGGGGCTATACCCGTTATTGGTTGGCCGAGCATCATAATATGACTGGTAATGCTAGTTCAGCAACCGCAGTGGTGATTGGGCATGTTGCTGCCGGAACCAGTCACATTCGGGTGGGTTCAGGCGGCATTATGTTGCCTAACCATGCCCCTTTGGTGATTGCCGAGCAGTTCGGTACTTTGGCCTCTTTATTTCCAGGGCGGATTGATTTGGGCTTAGGTCGAGCGCCCGGTACTGACCAAATGACTGCTAGAGCTTTACGCCGTGATTTGATCGGAGGTGATGACCGCTTTCCGCAAGATGTACGGGAACTTCAACATTACTTTGGCCCCATACAAGAAGGGCAGGCGGTTAAAGCGATTCCTGGTGCTGATACGAATGTGCCAATTTGGATTTTGGGATCCAGCTTATATGGCGCTCAATTAGCCGCCCATTTTGGATTGCCATATGCTTTTGCTTCGCATTTCGCACCTAGCCAATTGCTGGAGGCAATGCATACATATCGAACTTTGTTTAAACCCTCAGCGCAATTGGCTAAACCATACGCGGCATTCTTAATGAATGTGGTGGCTGCCGATACAGATGACGAAGCTGGGCATCTCTTTACGAGCTTGCAACAGCATTTTGTGCGCATGCGTCGTAATACCCGTGGTCAGTTGCCACCCCCTATCGATGATATTGATGGCTTCTGTGAGCCACATGAAAAGGCGGGGATGATGCAGATGCTTGAATGCTCAACTGTAGGTAATATGAATACCGTACAAAAAGGCATGCAACATTGGCTTGATCGAACTGGCGCAAATGAAATCATCATTACAGGCCAACTTTTTGATCATCGCGCACGCCTGCATTCTTTTGAGCTTGCTGCACAGGCTGCTCAGGGTCTGCAATCGCAGGTGCAATCAAATTAAACTGGAAGCTGACTACAGTCTTTTGTAATCAAAATATGCTCTTGTGAGGCTTTATTCGCAAGCTCTAAGAGAGCCAAGTCTTTACTGATCAAAATTGCTGGGCGGACTGTAAAGGCGGTATCTAGAAATACTTGATCATCGGGGTCTTTGCATTTCCAAGGAGCGGGGTGCAAATCGGCTCGATCAATTGTGTAGGTCAAAGCTTGCCACTGCTCTAAGATGTCTTTTTGCTTTGCAGCTTCCAGCGAAAAGAGGGGGCGTGAAATGACATCTGCAAGTTCAAGAAGGCTCTCTTGGCTTGCAAATGCCTTGAATCGACACGCTATTAAGGCCTCTTTCAGCTGAATGACTGCAGGATCATTAAATACAAAGAGATCAAGCAGGATATTGGTATCTAAAACCAGAGATTGCATTTGCCGAGCTTATGCTGCGCTTATTGCTTGTTACGCCACATTTCTGGAGTGATGGTGACTTGACCTTTATCAGATGATACATAGGCCTCGCCATCTTGCACGTTGACGTGAATCACCATGCTGCGCTCAACTAAGCTATTTAATGCATTGGCTTGTTCGGCTGGGATGGAAATGATCTGAAGATTGCGGGCACGATTCAATTTATTGGCGATCGCATCCCACCAAATCTTGCTAGTATGGCCGCCATAGCAATACACCACTACTTGATCGGCTCTACCGCACGCTTTTAGAATGCGGCGTTCATCTGGCTGCCCAATCTCAATCCAGAGTGAGATGGCATCGGTTAAATCTTTTATCCATAGATCTGGCTCATCGGTATCGCTTAAGCCTTTGGTAAACACCAAATCTTCGTGGGCTTGCAGCGCAAAAGCGATGACTCGTACCATCATGCGCTCTTCTGTTTCAGAGGGATGTTTGGCAATGGTGAGAGAGTGACTGCCGTAATAGTGGCGATCAGAATCTGCGACATGAAGGTCGACTTTGTGGATGGTTGCGCGTAGAGCCATGAGGCATTATCGCCTTTAAAGCTAATAATCTCCCAAGAGGCAGTATTATTTTCTAAAATAGCCCCATTGCACCGTATTGTTGGAATTCATGATCCGTATTACTGAACTGCGTTTACCCATTAACCATCCCCCTGAGGCGCTAGAGGTGGCCATCCTTGAACGCCTAAAAATAGATCCCAAGGAGTTGGTTCGGTTCAATGTGTTCAAGCGCAGTTACGATGCCAGAAAAAATGTTGCATTGGCTTTCATCTACACAGTAGACGTTTCGGTAAAAGATCAGGCGAAAGTTCTAGAAAAATTTGATGGCGATATTCATGTTAGGCCATCACCTGATACTAGCTACCACTTTGTTGCTAAAGACCCAGCGCTAACAAATTTGTCAAACTTTCTGCGCCCCGTGGTAATCGGATTTGGACCTTGCGGAATCTTTGCAGCATTGTTATTGGCGCAAATGGGTTTCCGTCCTATCGTCCTGGAGCGCGGCAAGCCGGTGCGTGAGCGCACTCAGGATACCTGGGGTCTGTGGCGAAAAAATGTACTGAATCCAGAATCTAATGTGCAATTTGGTGAAGGTGGGGCGGGTACATTCTCGGATGGAAAGCTCTATAGTCAAATTAAAGACCCTAAGTTTTACGGTCGTAAAGTGCTTGATGAGTTTGTAAAAGCAGGTGCACCCGAGGAAATTCTATATGTCGCCAAGCCTCATATTGGCACCTTCCGCCTAGTGGGTGTCGTCGAGAAGATGCGACAAGAAATTATTGCATTAGGTGGAGAGATCCGTTTTCTACACAAAGTGACTGGCTTTGATATCACCAATAATCAGATCGTAGGCGTCAAAATTGAAGGTCAAGCTGACTTACCCGCCAATCATGTGGTTCTAGCTTTGGGACACAGTGCGCGTGATACTTTTGAGGCGCTTCATCATGCTGGCGTATTTATGGAAGCCAAACCCTTTTCGGTAGGCTTTCGAATTGAGCATCCACAGTCACTGATTGATAGGGCGCGCCTAGGGCCGCATGCCGGCAACCCCTTAATCGGAGCGGCCGACTATAAGTTGGTGCATCACGCTAAAAACGGCCGATCAGTGTATAGCTTTTGCATGTGTCCCGGCGGTACTGTTGTGGCTGCAACCTCTGAGCCCAATCGTGTAGTTACGAACGGCATGAGTCAATATTCACGTAATGAACGCAATGCTAATGCGGGCATAGTAGTAGGCATCACTCCAGAAGATTACCCCGGCGGTCCTTTGGCTGGTATTGAATTTCAGCGCGCCATTGAATCCAAGGCGTACAAGCTTGGTGGCTCGAACTATGAAGCCCCCGGTCAACTGGTCGGCGACTTCTTGGCGGGTAAAGCCTCTACTCAATTTGGTGCGGTCGTACCTTCATATAAACCGGGCGTACATTTAACCGACTTAGCACCCAGCTTGCCCGATTATGCGATCGAGGCAATTCGTGAGGCTATTCCGGCATTTGAGAAGCAAATCAAGGGCTTTTCGCTCAAAGATGCTGTGCTTACAGGGGTGGAGACTAGAACTTCATCACCTTTACGCATTACGAGAGGTGTTGATTTCCAAAGTCTGAATATCAAAGGCTTATATCCAGCAGGTGAGGGGGCCGGCTATGCTGGCGGCATTTTGTCTGCAGGGGTCGATGGTATTAAAGTAGCCGAAGCGGTTGCGCTTGACTATTTATCGCATTAGTAACTTCAATTTGATCTGTATCAAGTAATAGACAAAATACCGTTGTTTTTCATCCAATAAAAAAATTGCAGGGTACTTGCATTTGATTTGAATCAAATTCTCTCTTAGTGATCAATTCGAAAATCATTCCATCGACATTGATCACAAAGGGGAAACCATCATGCGTATTAAAACTCTAGTAGCAGCAATGGCAGTTTTAGCCACATTAGCTCCAATTACTTCAAAGGCTCAGTCCACTGAAAATGATAATCCATGGATGGTGCGTGTACGGGCGGTAGATCTGCTTTGGAATAACGGTCAATCCGGTGTTGCACAGACACTAAACGTGAATGCAAGGAACCAAGTCATTCCCGAGTTTGATGTCACCTACTTCTTTACTAAAAATATTGCAACCGAATTGGTGTTGTCATATCCGCAGCAAGTCAATATCACTGCAGGCGGTGGTCAGGCTGGAAAAATTAGCGCACTACCACCGTCTTTATTGCTTCAATACCATTTCACTGAGATTGGATCATTTGTGCCATACGTTGGGGCCGGTATTAATTACACCATCTTCGGTAATCGTCAAAATTTCCCAGCTTTGGAAAATAGTGTCACGGTTGATCAATCCAGCTTTGGAGTGGTGGGTCAAATTGGCGCTGACTACTTCTTTGATAAAAATTGGGGCGTAAATCTTGATGTGAAATACGCTACGATGGCTACCAATATTGATAACTTGGGTGGTGGCAATCTCGGTAAGCTCACTTTGAATCCTTGGATGCCTGCTGTTGGTGTGACATACAAGTTCTAAGAAGGGTATTCCTATTTTGAAAAATAAGGCCCCTTGCGGGCCTTATTTATTTGATCAGGAAATCAATTAAATGATGAAATTTCATCTCATCAAATTCGAGATTATTGAAACGTTGTAAAGATGGATGTGAGGGTGGTTCAATTCTGCGCTGCACATACTGATCCCAATGATTTAGTTTCCAGTCATCACGTGGATCTGCGCGTAACTCCATCCGACGCTTGGCTTCGTCTTCATTCAGATCAATCCACGCCACCTGAATGGCGACGCCCTCTGGAATGCCAAGTTCTCCAGCCTCAAACATTTTTCTGCTTTGTATCTCTTTTGAAAATGGACCCACAAGAATGACATTGACGCCAAGGGCTAAATTTTCTCGTGCAATATCAAGCAAGCCGGAATACTCCCAATCGCGCATGTTCTCGAGGTAATAGGGGCTATCGCGGTCATTTGGGTTGCCTGTAGTCAGTTTCATCATTTGGGCTGTAAATGCACCATAGGCAGTATCTTTGTCCAGGAAGAAAAAGTCTTCGCCTGTTTTATTGATGATGATGGGAAGTGCCTTCTTGGCCAGGGTTGACTTACCCGTGCCCGCATGGCCACAGAACAAGATGAGGCGCGGCTTGGAGGGGTTTAATTTACAGGTCATGATTTATTGCTTTCTTAAATTCTACCGCTCAAAGAGCGCATCTTTCTTCAAATAATTAATAATTCTGACCTTAATACACGAAGTGACGATAATGTCGCCATGGCTTTAATCGTACTTACTGATGCAAAACTGGCTTTTGGCCACGTTGACCTCCTCGCAAACACCGCTTTCTCACTGGAATCAGGGGAGCGTGTTGGCTTAATTGGCCGCAATGGCACCGGCAAATCCTCTCTATTGAAGATTTTGGCTGGTATTGAAAAAATGGATGATGGGCTTTTGCAATACCAGCAGGGCCTACGTATTGCCTATGTCCCTCAGGAGCCTATTTTTGCAGCTGAGGAAACCGTTTTTGATGCTGTCTCCAAGGGCGTATCCCAGGTAAAAGCCTTGCGTGAGGAGTATGAGGCTTTGAGTGTGGGCGATTGGGATGATGTATCTCAGCACAGAATGGACGAGGTTCAGTCTCAGTTGGAGGCGCTCAGCGGTTGGAATTGGGAGCAACGTGTTTATGAAACCCTAGACCGTCTTCATCTGGATGGTGATGTCAAAATCAGCACGCTATCGGGCGGCACCAAAAAACGGGTTGCCTTGGCGCGGGCTTTAGTAGAGATGCCTGATGTCTTGCTCTTAGATGAGCCTACCAACCATCTAGATCTGGATTCTATTTCATGGTTAGAAGCGCTTTTGCGAGAGTACAAGGGCTCAGTCATACTCATTACCCATGATCGCGCATTCTTGGATAACGTCTGCACACAGATTGTTGAATTAGATCGTGGCATTCTCCGTAGCTATCCCGGAAATTTTTCCCAATACGAAGTCTTAAAAGACCAGGAGCTGAATGCTGAGTCTTTGGCTAATGCCCGTGCCGATAAATTACTGGCACAAGAAGAGGTGTGGATTCGTAAGGGGGTAGAAGCACGCCGTACACGTAGTGTTGCGCGTATCGCCCGTTTAGAAAATTTGCGTGCCAGCCGTGCGCAGCGTCGTGATGCTGTTGGTCAAGTTAAGCTGGCTGTCTCGGCTGGTGACCGCAGTGGCAAGATCGTTGCTGACTTGCAAAATGTCAGCAAGGCTTATGACCGCCCAATCGTTACTGATTTTACGGCGACTATTTTGCGTGGTGATAAAGTCGGCCTACTTGGCCCTAATGGCGCCGGTAAAACTACTTTACTCAAGTTGATATTAGGCAGCATTACGCCAGACTCTGGTACTGCAACCATGGGTACCCGCATAGAGGTTGCCTATTTTGATCAAATGCGCGAGGGCTTGGATCTCAATGCCTCGCTTGAAGACTATATTAGTCCGGGTAGTGAATGGGTTGAAATTAATGGCAATCGTAAGCATGTCAAAAGCTATTTGAGCGATTTCTTATTTGCACCAGAGAGAACGAATTCACCGGTGAGTACATTGTCGGGCGGTGAGCGCAATCGTTTGTTGCTTGCCCGCTTATTTGCACGACCAGCCAATGTATTGGTATTGGATGAGCCAACAAATGACTTGGATATTGATACCTTGGACTTGTTGGAGCAACTGCTACAAGATTACAAGGGTACCGTCTTCTTGGTGAGTCATGATCGCTATTTCTTAGATAACGTAGTGACAAGTATCATTGCTAATGAGGGTGATGGATTCTGGCGCGAGTATGAGGGCGGGTATGAGGATTGGAAGATTCAGAAAGCCCGCTCAGACAAAATTCGCGCTAGTCATGCTGTAGCAAAGCCCCCTGAAAAGCTCGAGAAAAAGTCTGAGGCTAAACCCTTGGCGGCTAAAGCGGCAGTGTCTAAATTGAAAGGCAAAGAGCGTCAAGAGTTAGAAGCGCTGCCTTTAGAAATTGAAGGTTTGGAAGCAGAGCAGGCAGAAATTGGGATTAGCATGAGCAACCCCGATCTCTATAAGAGTGAACCTGAATTAGCTGCTAGCATGCAAGCCCGCTTAACGGAAATCACAGCAGACTTAGACCAAAAGTTGCAACGCTGGGAATGGTTATTGGCGCGTTCAGAGGCTTAGTGCCTTTTGGGGCGTAGCCTAAAGAAGGTTTCTATTCCAAAAGAACTCACTAGGGCAATAATCAGAGCAATGGCGCTTGATGGTGAGGTTTTCAGAGTATTGATAAAGAGCGCGGTAAAGAGTGTTAAGTTAATTGCAATGGCGCACCATAAAATTAGAGGTTTAGCCCCAGTCTTGAGGTGAATGCGAATATGCCCATAAGTAATTGCGGCATAGACTAGCAAGAAAGCCAAACTTGCCATTTGTCCCACCTCTTCGAGTGGGAAAATTAAAGCCAAAATAATGACACCTACAGAAGAAACAGTCAGGGCGTGCACATTATTTTTGAGAATGCGATTTCCCAGTACCGCTGACGCCTCAGTTTTATTGGCTAGGTCAGCGGCGATATTGGATGCTGCAAAAATAGTGGCATTGACAGCAGCTGCACAAGCTAACAATGCAGAAATGCTAATGATTACCAAGCCAAGCTTGCCGGCGACTATTTGAGCGGCATCAGCCAATACGTGGCCATTGTGTGATTCGATCGAACCTAGAGGCATCAGCAGGACTACTGCGCCACTCACCAAGAGGTAGGCAATGGTTACCAAAATTAATGCAGAAAACATGGCAAGCGGCAGTTCTTTTTGAGGCTTCTTCATTGCTGAGGAGGAATTCGTTACCACTCCAAAGCCTTGAAAATTAATATATAAAATTCCCGCCGCTACTGCGATTCCTTCAGCCGAACCGCCAGACATTGAAAATGTTTTCAGATCGGCTTGATGAAAGCCCATAGCAGAAAAAACTAAAAGACTGATTACTACCAAAGCAATCGCTACCGTTTCTGCTCGACCCACCAGGCTGGGCCCCAATAAATTAATAAAGCTGCAAACCAAAATAATGGCAACAGTAATGAGATTCAATGTGACCGTGGATAAATCGCCACCAAAAAGGGTGTTGGTGTACTCCACAAAGCCTGCCGCATAGAGAGCGGCTGCGATTAAATAAGCGATGTACTGAAAGAGGTTGAGTCCACCTGAAATCACTCCAGGACCAAAACTCATGACCGTAAAAGTTGCAGCGCCCCCACTGCTAGGAAATGCAGCGCCTAGTTTTGCGTAAGAGTAAACCGAAAAGGAGGCAGCAATTGCGCCGATGAAAAAAGCGAGCGGAACATGGGTGCCAGCATGGACGCTTGCCAATCCCAAAAGAGAGTAGAGACCAGCGCCCATCATGCCGCCAATGCCTAATGCTGTGGCGGAAAATAAACTGATGTCCCCAGCATTTTGGGCTGGTTTTTTAAGAAGATTGGAATCCAAGTCCGTTTAACCTAGGTTCTCACGCTGCAAACGCTTGCGCAATTGAAAGATTTCTTCGAGGAGATCTAGGGCGAGGGCTACTCCGGGTGTATTTAAATCCAGATCATGAGTGAGGTGCGCCGCTATTCTTGCGCGCTTGAGTGAGTCTCCTCCAAAGCGCCACTCTTGAGGAGATGATCCTACTGGACTCAATACACCCTCAGAAACCCAAGCCATGATGAGATCTTCAGGGGTTCTTGAGGCGTGCGCGAGCTCAACAATAGTCATGTGAATCTCCGTTTCAACAACGGCGCCTTCAATCCATGTCATATTAGTTTGTGTCATTACAGTCATCCCTTTAAGTTTGCCCTGGGGTTGAAGTCGAAAGCCTGCTCAAAGGCCTTGTAAGCATTTTTTTGAGCATCGGTTTCTGCATTGGGTAAAGAAATTGTTGGCACAACATAAAAATCACCCGGCTCTTTGCTTGGAATACCTTTTTCCTTTAAGCGCATCTTCCGACCTGCCACAGTCCCGGCAGGAATTTTCAATTCCAAGGTTGAGCCAGATGGAATTGGCACATTGACGGTTGTACCCAGCGCTGCTTCCCAGGGAGCTAAAGGCAAATCAAGATAGACATCTTTACCATCGACGCGATAAAGACGATTGGGAAGAAAATCAATTTCTAAATAGAGATCGCCTGCGCCACCTTCGCCAAAACCCGGGCCTCCTTGACCGCTTAAGCGCAGGTTTTGGCCGGCCTTAATCCCTTTTGGAATGCTGACATCTAGTTTGCGCTCTTGGGTGCTGACATGTCCACTGGCATCTAGAGTAGGCATATGCAAGGCAATCGTGCGCTTGGCGCCGTTATAGGCATCGGCTATATCAATTGAAATTTTGGCATGGTGATCTTGGCCTTTAAAGTGCATACCTTGACTGGCATTTCCCTGGCTTGCTCTCCCGCCAGCGCGATGCCTGCCTCTGCCAAATAGGGATTCAAAGAATTCGCTCTGATCGCCTTCGTGACCGCCGCCATAACCTGGGTTATAGCCACCACCTTCAGTGAATTCAAAACCATCATTCCAGTTTGGTGGCGCCTGAAAATCTTGACCGTTCTTCCAGTTGGCACCCATACGATCGTAAGCAGCGCGCTTCTCTGTATCCTTCAAGACAGCGTAGGCCTCGCCCAGTTCTTTAAATTTCTCTTCTGCGTCTGCTGCTTTATTCACGTCCGGATGATATTTACGAGCAAGCTTGCGGTAAGCCGTTTTGATTTCTGCTTCGGTGGCGCCACGTGCAACACCAAGCGTTTCGTAATAGTCCTTGAATTTCATAATTCTGACGAAGTTCCAAATGAGCCAATGATCTTAATTCTAACTCCCATTAGCCTTAGTTCGGTCGCGCTTTAATTGCTTAAGTCAAACACCAGGACTTCGGCATCTTGACCCTGACTCAAGCTGATATGGCTCTCATTTTCAATGAGGAGAGCATCACCTGCTGACAACTGCTGGCCATTGATATCTAAAGTACCTCGAATGAGGTGGGCGTAAGCCTTGTTTGCGGGATTGAGCTTCAGTTCTGCAGTTTGCGTACCGTTAAATAGGCCCGCATACATTTTGGCATCTGCATGTATTTTTACTGAGCCATCCGCACCATCTGGAGAGGCAACTAAACGCAGTTTGCCTTGCTTATCCTCAGCGGGAACGGTTTTTTGCTCATAGCTCGGCGGAATTTCAAGGGCGTTGGGTTCAATCCAGATTTGTAGAAAGTGGGTTGTTTGGTCTTTCGCATAGTTGAATTCACTATGTGTGACACCAGTACCGGCACTCATGCGCTGTACATCACCGGGAGGTATACCTTTGACATTGCCCATGCTGTCTTCGTGAGCCAACTCGCCAGAAAGAACGTAGCTAATGATTTCCATATTGCGGTGGCCGTGCTTACCAAAGCCCATGCCTGGCGCTACACGATCTTCATTAATCACTCTCAAATTACCCCAGCCCATGAATCGGGGGTCATGGTATCCGGCAAACGAGAAGGAATGGAGGCTTTTGAGCCAGCCGTGGTCTGCATAGCCGCGCTCTTGAGATTTACGGATTTGGATCATCATTTCTCCTGATCGATTAGTTCATAAGTTTATAAGCACATTATCATTGGCTTTTGACATATTTGCTGGGTGCAAAGCCATGGGAAGTTTTAAGAAAAACACCAAAGAAACCTTTTTAGGTTTACATGAGATGGTTCGGGAATATTGGTCCGATTTTCTCGTTTTTTTAAAAGAGACCTGGCCAATCCTTTTATTTATTTTGCTCGCACTGATGTTTGCCTGGTGGTACGCTGACCCTCCACCTCCTAGGCATGTTGTCATGGCAACCGGAGCACCTGGAGGCTCTTATGAAATCCTTGGAAAAAAGTATGCAGAATTTTTTGCTCAGCAGGGTGTTAAGTTAGAGCTCAAAGCAACTAAAGGTGCCCAAGAAAATATTGCGCTCTTAGTTGATCGGAAGGATCCCGTGCAGGCAGCTTTTGTCCAAGCTGGCGTCTATAACCCCAGCGGAGTAGAGGGCATCGAATCTTTGGGATCCATTACTTATGACCCGATTTGGTTTTTCTATCGCGACCCCGAAGTAAAAGATATTCATTCTCAGGCAATGAAAGCCCTAGGCGAACTTAAAAAAAATGTGGTGATTTCTGTTGGCGTTGAGGGTGGCAGTTCCCATGCGCAAGCTATGCAGGTGCTGAAGGCATCGGGTTTGGACCGGGTACCTCATTTTGTATATTTGCCTGAAGAGCAAGGGGTACAAGCAATCAAAAAAGGGGAGATAGATGCCATCTTTATTGCAGATACATTTGAGGCGCCCAATGTGCAAGCCTTGATTAATGACCCAGAACTGCACTTGTCTAATTTTTCCCGGGCAGAGGCTTATGCACGCGCATTGCCTTACTTGACCATTTTGAATGTTCCAGAAGGCGCCTTTAGTCTAAGCCGTAATTTTCCAAATAAAGATATTAAGCTGTTATCTACGACTACCAATCTATTGATTGACGATCGGATGCATCCAGCGATTCAATTCTTATTTATTGAGGCTGCAAAAAGCATCAATGGCAAAGCCACATTCTTTTCTAAGCGAGGTGAGTTTCCAGCATTTAAAAACTCCACGCTCCCCGAGAGTCCGGTAGCGGTTCACTTTGAGAAAAATGGCTCACCTTGGCTCATGAACTATCTCCCATTTTGGTTGGCAGAAATGATTAACCGCTTGCTATTTATCATGCTGCCTTTATTCGTATTTGCCTATCCAGCCCTGATGGCATTACCCAGTTTTCGCAAGAAGCGTATGCAAAATAAGCTGATTCGGATGTACGGCACCCTCAAGCAGTACGAGCAAGAGTTAACCATGGACGAGGGGCCGATTGATCGAGATGCTTATCTTAAAAAGCTCGATCTACTGGAATACCAAGTCTTGAATATAGAGTTATCCAAGAGTATGTCGAGTGATTACTACGCTTTGCGTACAAGTATTGATTACGTCCGCAGTTGCCTGAATCGAGGTGTTCACCCCTATCAGACTAAGGCATTTAATAACCCATCAGTCTAATCGCTATCCCCAGACTTACTTGGGTATTTGAATGAGGCATAGCGAACTATCGCATTTGCGAGAGCCAAAATCAGAATGGTGAGACCCATAAAAAGGATGGCCATATCCGCCTCATGCCTGGTGTTTACTAGATCGATAATTAAGCGCGTTACTGCAGTAATGGCAACGTAAATCAAAAAACGCACTGGCATGTGATTGGTCTTGAAGTAAATCCCAACCATGGCGCCGATCTCAAGATAGATAAATAAGAGCAGTAAATCTTCAATGGAGGCTGAGCCTTTATTGGCCATGCCGATAAAGGCCACTGCTGCTGACCAAACAGTTGCAGCGCCAATTCCAAACAAAGCAATGCGATGAAATAACGATACAAATAAATTACCGATGGGAACAGTCAGGCGCTCAAGCGCGTCTTCAAGTTTTGAGGCATCTTTTGGTAAGCGGGGTGTCATTTGCGCTCCTTTATATTTATATTGCTAATTTAAGCAAGGGTGTCTGCCCAGATATTATGAGCCCAACCCCAACCATACTCTCCCTCAAGAAGAGAGGGTTCCGAAGAGAGTCCCCCAGCGCCTGGAACGGGCTTAAAGGTTTGCTCTGCAGCGTTATATTGGTGCACGCTAGCCACGTGAACTGCTTGGGTTGGGCTGACAAAGCTATAACACGCATTAGTGAGAACGGGTGCGGGATTCACTTCCCAGTTATTGAGCTCGGCAACAATGGCAGCGGCGGCTACCTTAGCATGCTGGTTCGCCATATGGCCAGATTTTGGCATTGCATAGGCAACTTGGATTGCATCGCCTAATACATGGATATCTTTTTGCGCAGTGGATTCGAAGTTCAGGAAATTGACATTGACCCAGCGTCCATTGGAATTTGCTAAACCAGTTTTAACCGCAATATCGCCAGCACTCATGGCAGGTAACAGATTAAGCACATCTGCTTTGACATCTTCATCGATTTCAAGTTTGATCGTTTTTGTTTTTGCGTCTACCGCAATGACATTTTGATTGGGTCGGTATTCAATTAAACCGGGGTAATCCTGTGCCCATACTTTTCTAAAGAGGGCGCCTTTGGAGGTGATATCTTGATTAGCGTCCAAGATGAGTACTTTGGATTTGGGTTTATGTTGCTTAAGGTAGCTTGCTACTTGGCAGGCACGCTCGTATGGTGCTGGTGGGCAGCGATAGGGTGCCTCAGGAACACTGATAGCAAAGATGCCGCCATCACGCATTGCACTCAGTTGTTTGTGCAATGCGATAGTTTCGGGACCCGCCTTCCAGGCTTGCAATGTCACTCCAGCTCGATTGGCGTTGCTTAAACCCTCTATTGAATCCATTAACAGACTGACGCCTGGGGAAATTACCAACTTGTCATAGGGTACGATTTGACCCGAGAAGAGTTTGATCCGTTTTGTTTCTGGATCAATCTGCAGCGCGCTATCTTGAATCATCTTGATGCCATGGCGTTTGCTTAAATTAGCATAAGAGATGGTGAGTTCAGCCAAGTTTTTACTGCCACCTACTACCAGGTTCGAGAGGGGGCATGAGATAAAAGCTGCATTGGGTTCTATCAAAGTGACCCGTGCCGTGTTGTTTGAGAAAAGTCGTAAATATTTGGCCGCAGTAGCCCCACCATATCCTCCGCCAATGACGACAATCTCTGCGCTCTGCAAGTTGGCATGTGCCGACCCAGAAGCACCAGCCAAGAGGCCAAGCATTCCCATGCCATGACCTAGAAATTCTCGGCGCTTATTCATGACTGCCTAACTCCTGTGCAATGGCAGCAAGTTGCTCATCGGTATAACCCTTGCAAAGCTGAGGCATGATGGTGCCCGCTTTCGTTCCTGCTTTATAGGCTAATAATTGCTCGAGCATTTGCTTTTTACTGAGATGGTTAATTAAAGGCATTCCACCATTTGGCACCCCCTTGCCATCAGTGCCATGGCAATTGGCGCAGGTAGCAGCTAGACTGCGTTGGTATAGCGCTGTTGGAGTGTTTGATTGACCATAGGCGCAGGTACTTAAAGCACCAAAAATCCAAAGGATTAGCGCAACAGGCTTGATATGTTTGTGGGGTTGATGCGTTCTCATCACTCCAGAGTATCTCAAAATACCCATTTTTAAGCTATTCATTGCAAGCCCTATAAACTAGCAGGATGACACGTTCATTCACCTGCCGTAGCGCAATTCTCATTTTATTGCTCAGCATCTTTACCTATATATATGGTTTGGATAGCCGCTTTGCGCCAAAGAATGGGGATGAGTATCCCTATATGCATATTGTGCGGATGACGGCGCAAACGGGGCAATGGTTGCCATTGCAATCGGAGATGGAGGGGTTGAAAAATACCAAGCCACCTTTGCTTTTCTGGGAGGGGATTGCAAGTACCCATTGGGGTGAAAGCTGGAGCCTCTTTAACTTACGTTGGCCCAGTGTGCTTTATACCGCGCTCACCGCTTTTTTCTTGTTCTTGGCAGTGCGTCGTTTTAGTGCTCATTCTCGAACTGGGGTTTTGGCAGCCTTAGTGTGGCTCTCCTTTTTTTCAAGCTATCGCTATGGTCGACCTTTTCTAACCGATCCTGGTGAAGTTTTTTGGTTGAGTCTGCCATTTATGGCGCTGCTCTATTGGGGTAGGGCTGCATTCAATTCAAAAATGTATTTCCCCTTGTTTGCTGCCCTCTGTTTTGGCCTGGCACTGTTATCCAAATCTTTTGCATATATCGTCCCAGCATCTTTTGCCCTGGGTTTGTATTACTGGCGCTGGCGTGAATGGTCAATAGGTGATTTAGTAAAGCGCGATTTATACAAGCTGATTCTGATTGCAGTATTGGCTCTTGTGGTGTTTTCACTGTGGTTTGCGCTCGACCCTCATCCCGAGGCAATTTGGAGAGAGTTTGTGCTGGGTGAAAACGCTGGCAAGTTCGAGGCCCGTAGCTCCAATTACATACTCGATTTGTTACGTGGTGGAGATAGTATTTGGATGTTGGCGCTTACCACTCTGGCAAATGCTGGTCTGTTTATATTTGTGCTGCTTTCAACCTTAGGGCAGATGTGGCGTGAACGCCGCTTCATGCCACTGGAAGCTAGTCTATTGCTCTTGTTGATCATTGCTTTCTTCTTGGTATTTAGTTTTCCAAGCCAGCGATCAGGACGTTACCTCTTACCAGTGATGCCAGCATTTGCCGCTTTAATTGCCTTGTATTGGGAGCGACTGCCCTTATGGGGCTTCAGGTTGGCGCTCTTATTGCAGTTGCTTGTTTTAGTTGCCCTATGCTGGATCGGTGACAATCTGCAGCTGTCTCATTTTTTGGGCGATGCTGGAGCTTGGGTTTATCCGCTTGACCATTGGGCTTTGATGGCCATCAGTCTTGTACTTGCCTTGCTCGGTCTATTGAGTCAGAAGAGATGTAAGGCGCTTGCTTTGGCGAGCTGCTTTTTGGTGTACTGTGCACTCACCAGCAGTCTTGCACCGTTAGAGGCTGCACTCGGACGTTATAAGGCTGAGACGATTGAGGCGGTTGCTGGAAAAGATGTATGGATTCCATGTGATTACCGGGCAAAAGATGAGGAGTACCGCTTATTGTTGCCAGGCGCACAACTGCATGGCTACCCCTCTAAAGATGCTAGCAATGTGTCTGAACTTCTAGCTACTTATCCTTTGGTAGCGGTCCAAGTTCCATTGGGCTCAGAGCCAGTCATTTGCGAGACTTGTGCTCTAGTAGGTAAGCGAATGGAAATGCGGGCGCGTCATTCTGATTCCGAGATCAGGGCAATGATCATGGGGCAGGTTGGCGAACATCTATTTGTGGATGAGTATTTAGTTTCTTCGCCAGTCAGGGTGGGCGATCTCAGTGCTGACAAGGATGCCTGTCGATGAATCGTATTCTCGCCTTGTGCTTTTTATTGATCGCAGGGGTACTGGCTTATCTGCGTATTGATAGTCAACCCGCTTGGTCCTCATTTAAACCACCCTTCGAAGTCGCAAGGCAACCTGCAAATGAAGAGCAGACCAAAACCAAGTTACCTATTTCTGCCCCTGAAGCTGACTGGTTGCCTGATACTGGCGCTCCATCGGTGCATGCAGCCTCATTAATTGCATTAAATGATGGAACCATACGTGCATTTTGGTTTGCAGGCAGTCGAGAGGGGGCTCCCGATGTAGTGATTGCCAGCTCGGTCTTTGACTCAAAAGAGAGTGCATGGAGTGCACCTACTGTAGTGATGGATCGAGTGCGCGCTGAACGTGGGCTATCTCGTTATATTGCTAAATTGGGCAATCCTGTACCTGCTCGTATGGCTGATGGGCGATTGCAGTTATTTTTCGTCACCGTCTCTATTGGAGGCTGGGCAGGTAGCTCTATTTCTAGTGTGATATCCAATGATGAGGGCATCACTTGGAGCAAGCCTGAGCGATTAATCACCTCGCCTTTGGTGAACTTAAGCACCTTAGTGAAGTCGCCAGCTATTGCATTTGAGGATGGCCGCATTGGATTGCCGGCTTACCATGAATGGATTGGGCGATTTGGTGAATTACTGCGCATTGAAGATAACAGGGTGATTGATCTAAGACGAATGAGCTCAGGTAGGGGCGCTATTCAACCAGCTATTTTGATTGATGGTCAAGAGCAGGCAAGTGCTTATTTCCGTCAAACGCGCAGCAGTGACCAAGCAAAGGAGGTTCCGGTTAGCGTGACTAAAGACGCTGGGCGTCATTGGCAGATCGGCTCTGATCTTCCAATCGCAAATCCCAATTCAGCATTGGCTGTCATCAGCTTAGCCAATGGAACTCGCCTGATGGCCTTGAATAATTTAGAAACAGGACGCTACCGCTTAGTGTTGCTGATGAATAATGGCAGAGATAGTGATTGGTCAATCATTCAAACTGTTGAGGATGATGAAGCCTTGCCTGATTTGCAGCGTCGCGAATTTTCATATCCTTATTTGCTGACGGCAAATGGTCGAGATGCGCATTTGGTCTATACCTGGGATCGAAAAAGAATCCGACATATTTATTTTAGTGGCGCTTGGCTTGAGCATGCGCAGCATCAAACGGCTCTGCTTGAGGACAAAACCGAAGGGCTGAAGCAATGACAAATCATCTACAAACGATTGCGCTTCTAGAGATGTCCCTTACATGTGGAATCCTCATCTTGCTGCTTGCTCAAAAGGTTTTTCAAACTGAATTTCCTGTCTTTGTGCGCATCCTCCTGACTTTCTTGATTGGAAATGTATTTTTCTGGCCCTTAGGTTTATCGATGGAGTTGCCCTTAGCTGGATATGTGCGTGGTATGACGGGAGATCTGAGTGTTGTGACGATGTTGTTGCTATGGTCTAGCGTTCTACCATCCAAGCCAATTCCGCTCGGATTTAAAATCACTGCTCTCATCGCAGCATGCGCTTTCTATCCATTTGCCTTGGGGTTTGGTATGACTGACCCCTATGTATGGGGTTATAGCTCAATCGCCTTATTGGCAGGAGTACTCATTTTTGCTATTTTTTGTGGCCTTGCTGGCTGGGTAAAGGGCACATGGATCTTCGCACTAGCGCTCCTTGCTTGGTCAGTGCATTGGCATGAGTCAATGAATCTATGGGACTACGTGCTTGATCCATTTTTAGCGCTTTGGTCGATGATTTCTATATTGCTTGCCTGGAATCAGAGGCGTCGCGAAAAAGCCAGATCAGGTTTTCTGTTTAGGGCGGGGTAGAGCTTACTCAGCGTAAGCGCCGGCATTACGAATAATCGGACCCCACCTATTAATCTCGGATTCAAGGTGTTGTTTTAAGCTTGCCGGCGTGACCTTACTCATCGGAGCAATTTCAATATTGGATTCTGCTAAACGCGTTTTGACAGCGGGATTATTTAGCGCTGACCTAAGTGCCTTATTGAGTTTGGCAATCACTGCAGTAGGCGTACCCTTGGGTGCGTATAACCCAATCCATGCTTCTATTTCAAACCCCTTTAGACCTTGTTCTTGTAGGGTTGGGATGTTTGGTAGGGAGCTTAAGCGCGCTGGCGTTGTTACGCCGTAAGCCTTGACTAAATTCTTTTGAATATAGGGACCAACCTGCGTGGTTTGATCACATAGCAAGTCCACTTGGCCGCCCAATAGATCCGTCAATGCTGGGGCAGTTCCATGATAGGGGATGCTAGTTAACTCAACTCCTTCGCGAGACATAAACAAAAGCCCGCACAACTGCGAAACGGCTCCTTGACCAGCATTGGCGATAGTCACATGCGTTTTGTTGGACTTGATGTAGGACTCTAATTCTTTAAGATTATTCGGTGGTAAGTTTTTACGTCCCAGCAAGACCATCGGCACATCGACCGCTTGTCCAATGTATTCAAAGTCCTTCAGTGGATCGTAAGGGAGTTTTTTGTAAAGAGCAGGTGCAGTTGCCATGCCAATGTGGTTGATCAGAATGACATAACCGTCTGGTGCAGCGCGTGCTACCCGTAATGTGCCAATGGTGCCGCCATCTCCCGCTATATTTTCAATATGAATTTCTTGGCCCAAGTCTTTGCCCATAGGGCCTGCAATGAGGTGGGCAACAGTATCCGTTGGACCGCTTGCAGAAAAAGGAACCACTAAGGTAATGGGTTTAATGGGGTATGTTTGAGCGAATGCATTCTCCCCGAGCGGGCAGATTGTCAGCACAAGCGCTCCGAGGACCGCAAAAAAATTGCGCAATAATCCCATTCCCATCAAAAAGCCTTCATTCTTCATTAGACAGCCCAAGATATTGCTTGAGCTAAGCCTTAATTTTGCCAGCTTTAAGGATGAAAAAGATCAGTATTTACCAGCAATAGCGAGCGTTCTTTGTGCAAGCAGTACAACGGGTCGATCAATCATGCGGCCATCCAACTTCACTGCACCACCCTGAGAGACTTGATCCGCTGCGATTACTTTGCGAGCCCACTCAATTTCCTCGCTAGTGGGCATAAAAGCCGCCTTTACTGCGGGAATTTGTTTGGGATGAATGCACAGTTTGCCGCCAAAGCCCATGCGCTTAGCCCGCTGCGAATCTCCCTCAATCTGTGCAAGATCATCCGTGGAAGGCGTGACTCCATCAATTGGAGGGGTAATACGCGCAAGCCGGGAAGCTAAGACCATTTGATAGCGGGCGGTTTGTAATTCTGTTTCTTGCGCATCACACACCATGCCTAAGTCAGCCTGTAAATCTAGATTTCCAAGCGCTAGGCGCAGTACTTGATTGGAGCTCGCAATCTCTTTTAGGCGATCTAATCCAAGCGCTGTTTCAATCATTGGAATCAGTGCTGTATTGGGCAGGATTTGAGCGGCTCCATTGATTTGATCCAGTGATTCGGTTTTTGGAATGAGTAGACAAACTACTGAAAGTTCTTGCGCCAGAATGAGGTCGGCAGAATAAAACCGGGTGCCAGGAGCATTTGTGCGAATAATGAGACGTTTTTTTTCATCACCGGTAAATGTTGGCCAGGCGGTGCGAATGGCGTTGCGGGCGCTATCTTTATCTTGTGCAGCTACTGCATCTTCTAGATCAATAATGACGGCGTCAGCCCCGCTATTGAGTGCTTTAGTAAAACGCTCTGGGCGTGTGCCAGGCACAAAGAGAAAGTTGGTGCAAATACTGATGCTGGTATCAAGTGGATTCATAAAGATTGATATTTTTTTGAAGGTTTGATTAAACAGCCATTAGGCTTGATGCAAAATAACTCAGTAAACCCGCGAATGCACAAGCCAATAAAACACTCATGACATCTCTTTTGAATTTAAAGAGGGCTAATCCAGCCAAGATACAAATCGCAAGCGAGAGCCAGGAGATTGACCCCGAAATACCGTGGGGCAAAAAGACATGATAGGCAAAAAATAAACCTAGATTGAGGATGACGCCAACCACTGCAGCACTGATTGCAGTCAATGGTGCAGTAAAGCTGAGTTTGCCGTGGGTTGACTCGATGAGCGGGCCGCCAACCAGAATAAAAAAGAAGGAGGGTAAAAAGGTAAACCAAGTTGCAATGGTTGCGCCGAGCACTCCGTACCAAAATGGATTGCTGTATCCAAGCAAATGCCCAATATGTCCAGCTAAGTAGCCAACATAAGTGACCACCATGATGAGTGGCCCAGGTGTAGTTTCTCCAAGAGCTAATCCATCCATCATCTGCCCTGCACTCAACCAATGAAAGTGATCTACTGCACCTTGATAGACATAAGGCAAAACTGCATAAGCTCCACCAAAAGTGAGGAGGGCGGCTTTGGTAAAGAACCAGGCCAGTTCTGGGTAAAGGGTTTTCCAGCCAAATACTATAGTTAACCCAATGATTGGGATGAGGAAAAAGCCGGCGGCAAGCGCAGATTGAACAGCCATTTTTCTTGGGCTAAAGCGGGCATGGTCGGGAATCGGGGTGTCATCATCAATCAGCGCATCAGCAGAATCTCTAGCGTGATCTTGAGAGGGGGTGTTATTTTGAGAAAAATATTCAGGGCGATATTTACTACCCCAAATACCGGTTGCAGCGGCAATCAGCACAATCAGCGGAAAGGCCAAATTGAGGATAAAAATAGCTAAGAAGGAGGCTAGTGCAATCCACTTCAAAGCTTGGTTATAGATTGTGCGTTTGCCAATGCGTACGCCCGCATGAAGGACGATTGCAGTGACTGCCGGTTTAATTCCAAAAAAGATCGCAGCGATCCAGGGTATCTGACCAAAACTCAGGTAAATCCACGAGAGTGCAATGAGGATAAAAAAGGACGGCAGTATAAAAAGCGATCCAGCTAATACGCCGCCGATACCGCGATGCATTAACCAGCCCATATAGGTTACTAGTTGCTGTGCTTCTGGTCCTGGCAACAGCATGCAATAGTTGAGCGCATGTAAAAAGCGCCGCTCAGAAATCCAGCGACGCTTTTCGACTAGCTCTTGGTGAAGGACGGCGATTTGTCCGGCAGGCCCACCAAAGCTAATAAAACCTAGTTTAGCCCAAAATTTAAGGGCCTCACCCAATGGAACGCTCAAGCTTCTTCCATTCCGCCAACCACCTGACTAAAGCCGTTATCCACATAAATGATTTCAGCGGTAATGCCATTGGCCAGGTCTGATAACAAGAAAGAGGCGGTATTGCCAACATCATCAATGGTGACATTGCGACGTAGTGGTGCTGTTGTAGCTACTGCGTCTAAGATCTTGCCAAAACCCTTGATACCCGAAGCTGCCAGAGTTTTGATCGGACCAGCAGAGATGCCATTGACGCGAATGCCCTTTGGTCCGACTGAACCTGCTAAGTAGCGTACAGATGCCTCTAGGGATGCTTTAGCCAAGCCCATGGTGTTGTAGTTCGGGACAATACGTAGGGAACCCAAGTAAGAAAGGGTTAGCAAGGAGGATTTATCACGCAACATCGGTAGGGCTTCTTTAGCCATTGCTGGAAAGCTGTACGCTGAAATATCGTGGGCAATGCGGAAGGCTTCGCGGCTCAGGCCTTCTAAAAAGTCACCAGCTATTGCCTCCCGGGGGGCAAAGCCAATGGCATGAACAAAACCATCAAATTGTGGCCAGGTTTTGGCAAGATCTTTAAAAAGGGCGCTGATTTGCTCGTCGCTGCCCACATCGCAGTCAAAAATCAGCTCGGAATTGAATTCTTTAGCGAAATCGACAATTCTGTCTTTAAAACGCTCGCCCACGTAGGTAAAGGCCAATTCAGCGCCTTCACGGTGACATGCTTTAGCGATGCCATAGGCAATCGAGCGGTTGGAGAGGAGGCCGGTAATCAGAATTTTTTTGCCAGCGAGAAAGCCCATGATGTGTCCTTTGCTTCAAATTAGGTTTGCTATCTACAATTGTTGCATATATGTTGATATTGACCCCCATTCGCCGCGCTACCCAGATCGTACTTTTAGGCCTATTGCTTGGGCTAGGAGTACTGTCGGCTCAGGCCTCCCAAGGAATTTCCCAGTACGGTAAGCCCAAATACCCTGATGGTTTTAGTCATTTTGACTATGTCAATCCCAATGCCCCACGTGGTGGAACCCTCACCTTGCCTAATCCTGGGTCGAGAAGTAGCTTTGATAAATTCAACCCCTTTACTTTGCGTGGAGTCACCGCTCCTGGTATCGAGTTAATGTTTGAGTCCTTGGCGGAGGGCAGTGCAGACGAGGTTTCTAGTATTTATGGTTTATTGGCTGATGATATTCAAGTCGCAGCAGATCATAAGTCAGTCATTTTTCATATTCGACCTGAGGCTAAGTTCTCGGATGGTTCTCCTGTACTCGCTGCGGATGTCAAATATAGTTTTGATACCTTGATGAGCGGGCTTGCGCATCCTCGCTATAAGACTACTTTTGCTGATGTGAAGTCAGCGGTAGTGCTCTCTCCGAGAGAGGTGCGATTTGATTTTAAAAATAATAATTCTGAATTACCAATTATGGTGGGCACACTCCCCATTTTTTCACGCAACTGGGGAAAGCGTCCTGATGGTTCAATGATTCCATTTGATCAGTTGGCCTTTGAAATGCCGATTGGTAGTGGACCTTATTTAATTGAATCTTTTAAGGCCGGTAAATCGATTCTCTTCAAGCGTAATCCGAATTATTGGGTAGATCAATTGAGTAAACCCCTCAATGTGAGGGTGGGGTTTTATAACTTTGATCGAGTGCTCTATAAGTTATACAGTGATGATGCTGTGCGCCTAGAGGCTTTTAAAGCCGGGGAGTTTGATGCTTTAGTCGAGTATCGCGCCAAGATTTGGGCAAAAGGCTATGTTGGTTCCAAGTTTAATGATGGCTCATTATTAAAGAAGGCCTTCACCAATCACAATGGTGCTGGCATGCAGGGTTTTGCAATGAACCAACGCCGTCCAATTTTTCAAGACCCACGGGTGCGCGAAGCTTTGGGTTATGCCTTAGATTTTGAGTGGCTCAATCGCCAACTCTTTTTTGATCAGTACAGTCGCATCAATAGCTACTTTACGAACAGCGATTTGAGTGCGAACTTCAATGGCCCTAGTAAGCCGACTGAAGCCGAACTGAAGATATTGAAGCCGCTTAAAGAAAAGTATCCCAAGTGGGTACCTGATGCAGTGTTTGGTCCAATGCCTGCTGCGCCCTCAACCGCGCCTCCTTCTAGTCTGCGAAATAATTTACGCAAAGCAAGAGAATTATTGGCCCAGGCAGGCTGGCAATATCGTGATGGGGCCTTGCGCAATATGCAGGGCGAACCATTTCGGTTTGAAATGGTTGAGGATGGACCTTTCTTTCTGAGGGTGATTTCAGCTTATACCCGCAATCTGGAGAAGTTAGGTATCCAGGTTGATGTACGCACGAGTGACTTTGCCTTGCATCAGAAGCGGATGGATGAATATGATTTTGATATGACCACCGTGCGCTTTCCGGATTCACAAAATCCAGGAAATGAATTGTGGGATCGTTTTGGTAGTGCAGCGGCCAAAGAGAAGGGGTCTGATAATGTCATTGGAGTGCAGTCTCCGGTGGTCGATGCCTTGGTAAATGAAATTACTAAGGCGCAAAACCGTGAGGAGCTTCGTGCAGCAGCACGCTCGCTGGACCGCGTACTATGGAATAGTTATTACGTCATCCCGCAGTGGTACAACCCCACCCATCGGATCGCATTCCGTAAAGAGATGCGCTATCCAGAGCCGCCTCTCTATTACTCAGCCGAGCCATGGGTAATGCAAAATTGGTGGAAAGAGGAGTCTAAATAATGCAGGGACAAATGCGTACTTATATTCTTAAGCGCTTGCTGTTGATGATTCCAACATTGTTAGGGGTGCTCACCTTAACGTTTGCAGTGGTGCAATTTGTTCCTGGTGGACCGGTGGAGCAGATGGTGCTTGAACTCAAAGGAAAGGGTGCAGGGGCAGTTGGTGGCTCAGAGTCCTCTGGTGCTGGTGCAACGTATCGCGGTCGCCAAGGGGTTGATGCGCAGCGTTTAGAAGAGGTGAAGGCGCTTTACGGCTTTGATAAGCCGCCAGTTGAGCGTTATTTCATGATGCTTGGACGATTTGCTCGTTTTGATTTGGGGCAAAGCTATTACCAGCATGAAAGTGTGTGGCACTTAGTGATCTCCAAGCTACCCGTCTCAATCAGTATTGGCTTGTGGACTTTCTTTTTGACTTATCTCATCTCGATTCCATTAGGTATAGCCAAAGCTGTGCGCGATGGTTCACGTTTTGACGCTATTACCAGCACGATGATCCTGGTTGGCTATGCCATTCCGGGGTTTGTTTTGGGTGTCCTCTTATTGGTGATTTTCGGCGGTGGAAGCTTCTTGCAAATATTTCCTTTGCGCGGTTTAACTTCAGATAATTGGAATGATCTTAGTGTCATGGGCAAGATCATGGATTACTTATGGCATCTGGTTCTCCCAATCACAGCTTCTGCCTTAGGTAGCTTTGCAGTAGTCACGATGCTGACCAAAAACGCTTTCTTAGAAGAAATTCGTAAGCAATATGTGCTTACAGCCAGGGCTAAGGGCCTTACTGAAAACCAAGTGTTGTGGAAGCATGTCTTTCGTAATGCCTTGCTACCACTAGTGACCGGTTTCCCAGCGGCTTTTATTGGGGCATTTTTTACAGGCTCCTTATTAATTGAAACTTTATTCTCCTTAGATGGTTTGGGACTACTCTCCTTTGAATCGGTTATGCGTCGTGACTACCCGGTAGTCTTGGGCACACTGTATTTATTTACCTTGATCGGTTTGGTCACACGTTTGATTTCTGATCTTTGCTACGTCTATGTGGATCCCCGTATTCAGTTTGGTGCGGGAGGTGGTTCATGAGTCGTTGGCAGCGTTTTAAAAAAAGTCGCATAGGCTACGCGAGTCTATGGATCTTTATGATCCTTTTTGGTCTGAGCATGTGCGCTGAATTGATTGCCAATGACAAGCCTTTGATCGTGCGCTATCAGGGGCATCTCTACTTTCCGATTGTGCAAAATCAACCCGAGACTGTATTTGGTGGAGACTTTGCCACACCTACGGATTTTTTAGATCCTGATATTCGCCACAATATTACGAGCGCAGGTAATTGGGCGATTTATCCGATTATTCCGTATAGCTACGAAACCTTAAATTATTTTTCCCAGGTACCCAATCCTGCACCCCCTTCGGCAGAGAACTGGTTCGGAACAGACGATCGTGGGCGCGATGTCTTGGCGCGTTTGATTTATGGTTTCAGGCTTTCTATTTTGTTTGGGCTCGCCTTAACAATTGTGGGTGTCAGTATTGGCATTCTCACGGGCTCTTTGATGGGTTATTTTGGCGGTAAATTTGATTTGATCTCGCAGCGTTTTATTGAAATCTGGGCATCAATGCCAGAGCTATATCTGCTGATCATTTTTGCCTCAATATTTAATCCTAGTGTGTCGCTGTTAATTATTTTGCTAGCAGCTTTTGGTTGGATGGGATTGTCTGATTATGTGCGTGCAGAATTTTTTCGCAATCGCGCTTTGGAATATGTGCGTGCGGCAAAAGCCTTAGGTTTGACTAATTTCCAAATCATGCGCAGGCACATTCTTCCCAATAGTCTGACACCGGTGATCACTTTCTTGCCGTTTCGTATGAGTGCTGCCATCCTATCGTTAACCAGCTTGGATTTTTTGGGATTGGGTGTTCCTCCCGGAACGCCTAGTCTTGGTGAGTTGCTTGCTCAGGGCAAAGGCAATTTAGAGGCATGGTGGATTTCTTTATCCACCTTTGTTGTATTAGTAGCGACCTTATTGTTATTAACCTTTATGGGTGAGGCATTACGTGATGCATTTGATTCTCGTAAGGTGGGTCTGTTATCGAAAGGTCGCGGATGAGCAAGCAAAATTCTGCCTTACTGCGTTATGAGAATTTTTCAATTTCGTTTGGTTCAGGCCGTCGTGAAAAATGGGCTGTCAGTAATTTAGATCTTGAAGTGGGCATCGGGGAGCGGGTCGCGCTCGTTGGAGAATCTGGCTCTGGTAAGACGCTCACGGCACTTGCCCCTTTGAGGTTAGAACCCGAGGGCGCCAAAGTATCAGGTCGTATTTGGTGGGGTGGCAAGGAAGAGGGTGCTCAGCCGGTAGATTTGCTGGCTTTGCCGATTGAACAAATTCGGAAAATTCGTGGTCGCGAAATTGCCATGGTGTTTCAGGAGCCGATGACTGCCTTGAATCCACTCTTTACTGTGGGCAATCAAATCGTAGAGGCCGTACAGATTTACCAGCCTTTGATTTCTAAAGCAGAGTGCGTATCTGCGGCAATCAATTTGCTCAAGAAAACCGGTATTCCAGAGCCAGATAGACGCTTTCACTCCTACCCACATCAACTATCAGGCGGGCAAAGACAGCGCGCCATGATTGCCATGGCTTTGGCCTGTAAACCGCGCCTATTAATTGCTGATGAACCAACCACTGCACTGGATGTGAGCTTGCGGATGCAAATTTTAGATTTGCTTAAAGAGCTCCAGGCAGAAGCAACGGGGGATGGTGGGATGGGGATCTTATTAATTACCCATGATCTCAATTTAGTAAAGCACTTTGCCAACCGCGTTGCTGTCCTCAATCAGGGCAAGATGATGGAGGTGGGGTCCACGGATCAGATTTTTCATCATCCGGATAATTCTTATACTGAAATGCTGGTCAATAGCGAGCCCGCACGAGAGATTGCTCCTGTAATGCCTTTGGCACCAGTTCTTTTAAAAACAAATGCCCTTTCAGTAGCGTATCCGAGTTCTGAGTCAATCTCATGGTTAAAAAAAGCACCGCCTCATAAAGTGCTGCGTAAAGTCAGCTTTGAATTAAAGCAGGGGCAAACGATTGGAGTAATCGGGGAGTCTGGTTCCGGCAAGACCACTCTTGGCATGGCTGTATTGGGATTGCTGGGTGATGGTAATGCCCAGGTTTCGGGTGAGGTGGAAGTGCTGGGTGAAGATTGGCAAGATCTGAAGCCCGCGCAAAGGCGTGCAATGCGTTCGAGTTTGCAGGTGATCTTTCAGGATCCATTTGGCTCTCTATCTCCGCGAATGACAGTCAAGCAAATCATTGCAGAAGGCCTGGATGTACATTTCCCCAAACTGACTTCTGCAGAACGCGAGTCCCGCATCTTAGATATCGTACGCGAAGTGGGATTGGAGCGGGGTGTCCTGGAGCGCTATCCCCATGAGTTTTCTGGTGGTCAACGCCAACGGATTGCGATTGCCAGAGCCTTGATCTTGCGCCCGCAAATCTTGGTGCTTGATGAGCCCACTTCAGCCTTGGACGTTTCGATTCAAAAGCAAGTTTTGGCTTTACTCAGCGAATTGCAGAAAAAATACAATCTCGCGTATCTGATGATTAGTCACGATTTAGCTGTCATTCGAGCTATGTCTCATGAGTTAATGGTTCTGAAGGAGGGTAGGGTAGTTGAGTTTGGTGATACCGAGACCCTGATCAAGCATCCGCGTCAGGCATATACAAAAGAACTATTTACCGCAGCTGAGCTTACTTAATGTAATGGCTTAAGAGGGCTATTTTGGTGCATATCTACCGGCAATAAATAATTATTCCTTTTTAAACAATCACTTAAGCAATTAAAGAGATCTTGGTTAAATCATTCTTCTTTGTTAAACTGAACCGATGTCATTTAAAAACTTGCTACCAGCTACCGCTCTCAGCGCACTAAGAGCGATTCTGGCTACTTGCGTTCTTGCCCTGCTGGCCTCAAATTCTTACGCCTTAGATAATCCAAGTGATTCCGTTGCAGACGCCCCTGCGCCTAAGGAAAGTATGTTTCAAGCTGGTAAGTCTTACTTTGCACGGGTATCCGATCGCCTAATGGATTCTGTGGCGGGGAAGCCTGATGAGTTGATCAATCGCGCTATGGAGGCAATTGGCGTGCGCTATCGATGGGATGCTGAATTACCTCAGACTGGTTTAGATGGCAGCAGTTTTGTTGGTTACGTATTTAAAGATAAATTGGGTTTCTTATTGCCACGCAAGTCCACGGAGATGAGTCGGGTGGGCAAGCCAATTGGCCGAGAAGAACTGCAGCCAGGAGACTTAGTATTTTTTAACACTATGCGCCTCACTTTTTCTCATGTGGGCATTTATGTTGGCGATAACAAATTCATTCACTCACCATCCAAGGGTACGAGTGTGCGGATTGATGATTTAGGTAGTCTCTACTGGGATAAGCGATTTGACGGTGCCCGGCGTTTAGATGGTAGCGACGGCTTAGACGATGCTCGCAGGCAAGAATTACTAAACGAAGCTAAAAATATTAAACGCGGCGCTAACAATCTTTAGTCCCTGAGCTTTTCTTTAATCAGTGCCATTTGTTCTTGGGCAGCGATTTCTCCCGCTAATACAGCTGCATTCCTGGATTTGAAATCAGCGCTACTCATTTGTTTGAGTTGTGGTGTGATCACAATATCGGCGGCTTTCAATTCGTACTGATTGATACTTCTTTGCATGATTGAAATCGTTTGCTGGAGGATGCCAAGGGTGCCTGATGCATCTTGATGCACCGGTTCGGAAGAAATATTCACCGCAATCACCAGGGTTGCACCCATTTGTCTGGCATAACTGACCGGTACGGGTGCCACCAGACCGCCATCTATGTACTCTTTACCGCTGATCACTGCGGGTTGAAAAACGCCAGGTACGCTACAAGATGCACGCACTGCTAGGCCAGTATTGCCAGATCGAAATAGGATGCCTTTGCCCGACTGCAGGTCAGTTGCAACCACCCCCAGAGGGATGTTCATTTGTTCAATTGTCTTGTTGTGAACCTCGCGATTGAGCATCGCTTGTAGGGCATCGCCCTTTATCAAGCCACCAAAACGTCCGGCAAATGGCAGGCCCCAATCGGCAATCGTAGCCTCATCTAAATTGAGGGCGAGGCGGTTCAATTCGTTGCCTGAGGCGCCCGAGGCATACAGTGCGGCAATGACACTTCCTGCACTACTACCAACGACCATATCGGGTCTAATTCCTTGTGCTTCAAGCACCTTAATGACGCCAATATGAGCAAATCCTCTGGCTGCGCCGGCACCCAATACCAGTGCCACAACTGGCTTACGGGTGGGTGTGCTTGTGCAACCTGGAACTATGCCGATTGCTCCAACACCCAGGCTAATACCTAGAAAGCGACGTCGAGAATTCGGTATTGGTTCGGAAAGTGGCGTTTTGCTATCAAATGAGTTCATATAGCTATTGTATTGAGCCTTACCTTATAATGGGGGAGCGGTGGACGAATGAACTTCGTTTTAGCACCGGCAGCCCTCCAAATTGAAAATCAGAGACAAATGCTGCCAGTGGCTAGAGAGCACCCCAAACCCATTACTGAATACCTTTTTAAAGTCTACCCAGGTACTGCCTGATAGCCGAACTTTATGGACGATCACAACAAGCGCGTAATTGAAACTGCACTCCTGTGCGCACAGGAGCCACTCACTGTTGCGGATCTGACTCGATTATTTGCAGACGATGTCACGTCCAATGACATCGATGAAATGTTGCAAGTTATCCAGCACGAGTGGGATGACAAAGGCATGGAGTTAGTACATATCGCTACGGGTTGGCGTTTTCAGAGTCGTTTGTCAATGCGTGAGTATCTCGATCGCCTCACTCCAGAAAAGCCACCGCGTTATTCTCGTGCTGTCATGGAGACTTTGGCGATTATTGCTTATCGTCAACCGGTCACACGCGGTGAGATTGAAGAGATTCGCGGTGTTGCTGTAAGCAGCAATGTGATGAAGCAACTAGAAGATCGTGGTTGGGTAGAAGTTATTGGACATAAAGAAACAGTTGGACGTCCCGGGCTCTATGCGACCACCAAACAATTTTTAGATGATTTGAGTCTGACGAATTTACAAAGCCTGCCGATGTTGGAAGACGCGGCCCCAATGGCGGCTGCTGAGCAACTTGGTCAGGCAGTCATTCAATTTGACCCGGAGACGGCAACCGTTGAATCTGTAGTCACGCTGGATGAGCAGGTGCTTGTCGAAGAAACTACTGAAGAGGTTTCTATCGAATTTGCAGAAGGCGATGCGGATGAGGTAACTATTGAAGTTACCGAAGAAATAAGTGAAGCAGTAATTGAAATATCTACTCCAGAATCTGATGAGTCATCAGATAAAAAAAATTAATAATTAATGACAAGCTCTAACGAAAACGAATCATCTCCAGTAGCAAATCCATCGACCACTGAGTCTACCCCTGCAGGGGCGCAAGACCTCAAGGCGGAAGGTCGTGAAGGTGGCGAGCGTCGCCCGCGTCGCACTGGTAAGCACCCATTTAATAAGAAGCGTCCGTTTAACAAAGACAAACCACGCCGTGAAGGTGGTGAGCATGCTCCACGTGAAGGCGGAGCAAATACAGCCTCTAAATTAGCGCCTAATCCCGCTGAGAGTGAAGCCTTATTTGCTGCGGTTGTATCAGGAGAATTTGATGCAGCATTAGATGCACCTGAAGTCATTTATGCACCCAATCCCGATGGCCCTAATGAGAGTGAAATTTCTCATCAGACTGGCGCTGAGCGCCGCGCACAACGCGTGCGCCATGACGAAGATGCAGATGTGCCCAGTGAAGATGAGATGAGTAGTTTGCAGTTCGCCAATGTGGATGATTTGCCTTTAAGCTTGCGCGATGAAGTGTGGTCCGATCTCGATGGCCTGGATGATGATGCTGATGATGAGGATACCGTCAAGCTGCATAAAGTCTTGGCTGATGTCGGTATGGGTTCGCGCCGCGACATGGAGGACTTGATTATCCAAGGCCGTGTTTCAGTAAATGGCCTGCCAGCGCATATTGGCCAACGTATTGGGCCAACCGATCAAGTTCGCATCAATGGCAAACAGGTCTATCGTAAGATTCAGACAAAACCACCACGCGTTATTCTTTATCACAAGCCCTCGGGCGAGATTGTGAGTCAGTCCGATCCTGAGGGTCGTCCAACTGTTTTTGATCGCCTGCCAAAGCCGCGCCAGGGTCGTTGGATTGCTGTAGGTCGCTTGGACTTTAATACCGAAGGTCTTTTGTTGTTCACCACCTCTGGGGAATTAGCCAATCGCCTGATGCACCCTCGTTATGGTGTTGAACGCGAATACGCAGTGCGTATTTTGGGTGAGCTCAGTCAAGAAAATATCGCCCAGTTGAAGTCAGGTATTCAATTGGATGATGGACAAGCCCGGTTTTTGCGTTTGGCAATGGGTGGCGGTGACGGAGCAAACCGTTGGTACCACGTTGCTTTGACTGAAGGTCGTAACCGGGAGGTGCGCCGCATGTTTGAGGCGGTTGGTCACACGGTATCCCGTTTGTTGCGAACACGCTATGGCATGTTCTTGCTGCCGCCGCGCTTACGTCGTGGCAAGTGGGAGGAAGTTACGCCTGGTGGCGTTGCCAGTCTGATGAAACAAGCTGGACTTAAAGTTCCACAACCTCAAGATAACAAAGGGCGCGGTCCCGGCACAGGGCATCATGGTCGAGATCGTCAATCTGGAGTGGGTGGGGATGATTTCCAGCCAGACCCAATGCAAACTTCGGTTTCTTATTGGGGTTCTAAAGATGCATTAACTATGGCTAGCAGCCATCATGGGTTGACTCACCAAGGTCGTGGCGGCAAGCCTGGCCAAGGTAACGGCGGATCAGGCGAGGGTCGCGGTCCTTTCAGGGGGCGCACCCAAGGCGGTAGACCTGGTCAAGGCGGGGGGCAGGGCGCAGGTCAAGGTGCTCAAGGCAGAGGTGGTCAAAACCGCAGTAAAGGCGCCAAAGTACATCATGGGCAGTCTGCATTTGTCACAGCCAGTCCGCAAACCCCAGGA
Organism: Polynucleobacter sphagniphilus; assembly: GCF_029892205.1. Taxonomy (NCBI): domain Bacteria; kingdom Pseudomonadati; phylum Pseudomonadota; class Betaproteobacteria; order Burkholderiales; family Burkholderiaceae; genus Polynucleobacter; species Polynucleobacter sphagniphilus. The sequence goes on along the minus strand of NZ_JARXVX010000002.1, from coordinate 20,505 downwards.
AATGGCCCCAAACGTAACGCACCAAAAGGGCGCAAACCCTTTAATAAGGGTCCACGTAAGCCGAGAAATCCGAGTGAAAGCTTCTGATTTGTATTGGTTTTCTTGTAAATCGGCTATAATTTCGGTCTTACAGCAGAATTCTGCTGTTTTTGGTTGTCACCGACTGATGTTGCGATCAACGTAAGTCGGCCTGTTCTGAATTTAAGAATATGGGCTTTGAAGCCCATTTTTTTTTGCCAATTCGGCATGAGGGAGTGTTGTGAAAGATCAGCGGGTTATTGCTGCAGAGCTGGAAAACTTAGGTTACGTACTCGTAGATATCGAGCGCGAAGCCGGTGGTTTGCTGCGCGTCACAATTGAAAATCCGGATTACGAACGATTGATTACGGTGGTTGACTGTGAAAAAGTAAGCCACCAACTAAGTTATACCTTACCGGTAGAAAACATCCCTTACGAGCGTTTGGAGATTTCATCGCCAGGCCTGGATCGTCCAGTGAAGTCGGCTGCTGATTTTGAACGTTTTGCTGGCATGGAAGTCGATATGAAATTGCGCGTTGCCGTGGGCAATCGCAAAAATTTTCGTGGTGTGTTGCAAGGTTTGCTGAGCGGTGAATTAGATTCTCCGGATGCGAAATTTGGTTTGTTGTTTGAGGGCACTGATGGTGCGCAGTCTCAATTGGAGTTTTCTTTAGCCGAGGTCGATAAGACTCGGTTGGTCCCTGTTATTGATTTCAAAGGAAGAAAGTCATGAGTCGAGAAGTTCTCATGTTGGCAGACGCCCTAGCGCGTGAAAAAAACGTTGATCAAGCAATCGTGTTTGAGGCACTAGAAATGGCCTTAGCCTCTGCGACCAAGAAGCGTTATGCAACTGAAGATGTTGACATTCGCGTGTCGATCGATCGCGATAGCGGTGAATACGAGACATTCCGTCGTTGGTTGGTTGTCCCTGACGAGGCTGGACTGCAAGAGCCTGATAAAGAGATCTTACACTTTGAGGCCATTGAGCAATTTCCGGATATGGAAGTTGGTGAGTACATCGAAGAGCAAATTGAATCTTTAGCATTTGGCCGTATTGGAGCTCAAGCAGCTAAGCAAGTGATTTTGCAGCGTATTCGCGATGCAGAACGCGAGCAAATCTTGAATGACTATCTTGAGCGTGGCGAAAAAGTCATGACTGGTACTGTCAAGCGGGCTGATAAAAATGGTTTGATCATTGAATCTGGTCGTGTAGAGGCATTGTTGCGCCGTGATCAAATGATTCCAAAAGAGAACTTACGTTCAGGCGATCGTGTACGTGCATACATTCTTAAAGTTGATCGCGAGGCACGCGGTCCACAGATTGAGTTGTCCCGCACTTGTCCAGAGTTTTTGATTAAATTATTTGAGAACGAAGTTCCTGAAATGGAGCAAGGATTATTGGAGATCAAGGGCGCCGCTCGTGATCCTGGTATCCGCGCAAAAATTGCTGTTATCACTTATGACAAGCGTATTGATCCAATCGGAACTTGCGTTGGTGTCCGTGGTACACGCGTTACTGCAGTGCGTAATGAAGTGGCTGGTGAGGCAGTTGATATTGTGTTGTGGTCAGAAGACCCAGCGCAATTTGTGATTGGTGCCTTGGCACCGGCTCAAGTTTCTTCGATTGTGGTTGATGAAGAGCGTCATGCGATGGATGTGGTGGTTGATGAAGAGAACTTGGCAATTGCTATTGGCCGCAGCGGACAAAACGTGCGCTTGGCTAGTGATTTGACGGGTTGGCAGATCAATATCATGACTCCTGAAGAGTCTGCTGAGAAAACAGAAAAAGAAGCGCAATCTGTACGTCAGCTATTTATGGATAAGTTGGACGTGGATCAGGAAGTAGCTGACATTTTGATTGAAGAGGGTTTCAATACATTGGAAGAGGTTGCCTATGTACCCTTATCGGAGATGTTGGAAATCGACTCATTCGATGAAGATACTGTCAATGAACTTCGTACACGTGCACGCGACTCATTATTAACAATGGAGTTGGCAAAAGAAGAGCGCGTTGGCGAAGTTTCGCAAGATTTGCGTTCCCTTGAAGGAATGACAACCGAATTGATTGCCAAGCTTGCTGACAATCAAGTTCACACCCGTGACGACCTGGCTGAACTGGCTGTTGATGAGCTGGTTGAGGCGACACAAATTGACGAAGAAACTGCGAAAACGCTCATCATGAAAGCGCGCGAACATTGGTTTACTTCATGAGAGGAAGTAGTGCATGGCAACAACAGTAAAAGTACTCGCTACAGAACTTAAACGAACCTCGGTTGACCTCTTGGAGCAATTAAAGGCGGCTGGGATTAATAAGGCTTCTGAAGACGAGAGCATTACCGAGAAGGACAAAACAGTCCTGCTTGAACATTTGCAAAAAGAGCATGGTAGCGCCGATACTGGTAATCGTAAAAAAATTACTCTCATCAAGCGCGAAAGCTCCGAGATTCGTCAGGCTGATTCCACTGGCCGAACTCGTACTGTTCAGGTAGAGGTGCGCAAGAAGCGCGTATTGGTTAAGGCTGGTGAAACCGCGCCTGCCCCAGTAGTTGAAGATGCACCAGCAAAAGTTGCTGCACCAGCAGCACCTGCCAAATCGATTTTGTCAGAAGAAGAGCTTGAGAAACGTGCTGCAGAAGCAACGCGTCAAGCTCAGCTATTGGCTCGTCAAGAAGCGGAAATGAAGGCAGCAGAAGAGGCTCGCGTCAAAGAAGTCGCTGCTGCGGCAGTGCCAGCCCCGGTAGAAAAAGAAGTGAAGGCTGTTGATGAGGTGCCTGCTGCTGCCGCTGCAGAAGCAGAGGCAGCCGAGAAGAAGGTAAAGGCAGATAAAGCAGCCAAAGATTTGGCTGATGCCAATAAAGCGCAATTAGCTGATATTACCAAGCGTCGCGCAGCTGCTGAGGCTGAGGCTTTAGCGATTCGCGACATGATGAGTGCGCCAGCTCGTGTTCTCAAAGCACCAAGCGAAGTTGCTGCTGAAGAAGCAAAAAAAGGAACCTTGCATAAACCTGCTAAGGCAGAGGGTGCGGACGATAAGAAGAAAGCCCCAGCTAAAGTTGGCGGTAAAACGATTAAGTCGGCTGAAACATCTTCCACTTGGCAAGAAGAAGGCGCAAAAAAACCCGGCGGTCTGAAGACACGCGGCGATAGTTCCGGTGGTGCAAGTGGATGGCGTTCTGGCGGTGGCAGAAAAAAACAACGTCAAATTGCAGAGGCAAACGTTGACACGAACTTCCAGGTTCCAACAGAGCCTGTAGTGCGTGATGTGCATGTACCTGAAACCATTACGGTTGCTGATTTAGCGCATGCAATGGCGGTCAAGAGTGCTGAAGTCATTAAGCTGCTGATGGGTATGGGGCAGATGGTTACGATTAACCAGGTGCTCGATCAAGATACTGCAATGATCATTGTTGAAGAGATGGGTCATACTGCACATGCTGCGAAGTTGGATGATCCTGATTTGGACTTAGGTACTGCTGGACATGACGCTGAGTTATTGTCACGTCCTCCGGTGGTAACAGTCATGGGTCACGTTGACCACGGTAAAACCTCTTTATTAGATAAGATTCGTACCGCCAAAGTGGCTACTTGCGAAGCCGGCGGCATCACTCAGCATATTGGTGCTTATCACGTTGAAACACCGCGTGGCATGATTACCTTCTTGGATACCCCGGGCCATGAAGCCTTTACGGCAATGCGTGCTCGTGGTGCTAAGGCGACTGATATTGTGATCTTGGTGGTTGCGGCTGATGATGGAGTGATGCCGCAAACTAAAGAGGCGATTCACCACGCATTGGCAGCTGGCGTTCCTCTGGTGGTTGCTATTAATAAGATTGATAAGCCTGATGCCAATCCAGAGCGTGTCAAAACCGAATTGGTGGCAGAGCAGGTCGTTCCAGAAGAATACGGTGGAGACGTTCCCTTCATCGAAGTTTCTGCAAAAACTGGCTTAGGTATTGATGCTTTACTTGAGAACGTTTTATTGCAAGCTGAAATTCTGGAACTGAAGGCTCCTAAAGATGCTCCAGCACAAGGTCTGGTTATCGAGGCACGTTTAGATAAAGGCCGTGGTCCTGTTGCAACTGTATTGGTTCAATCAGGCACTTTGAAGCGTGGCGATATGTTGTTGGCAGGCTCTGCCTTTGGTCGCGTGCGTGCAATGCTTGATGAGAATGGCAAGCCATGTAATGAAGCTGGTCCTTCTATTCCGGTGGAAATTCAAGGTCTATCTGAGGTTCCTGCTGCTGGTGAGGCAGTTCAAGTGGTTCCTGACGAGCGTAAAGCCCGTGAAATCGCACTCTTCCGTCAAGGTAAGTTCCGTGACGTGAAGTTGGCTAAACAACAGGCAGTCAAACTTGAAACCATGATGGAAAACATGGGCGAAGGCGCAATCGAAGCCAAGCTCTTGCCATTAATCATCAAGGCAGATGTACAGGGCTCACAAGAAGCCTTGTCACAATCCTTGCAAAAACTTTCCACACCAGAGGTTAAGGTGCAAATCGTTCACGCCGGTGTTGGTGGTATCACTGAAACTGATGTGAATTTGGCGGTTGCTTCTAAGGCGGTGATTATTGGCTTTAACTCCCGTGCCGATGCGGCAGCCCGTAAGCTTGCAGAAAATAATGGCGTTGATATTCGTTATCACAACATTATTTATGACGCGGTTGATGAAGTAAAAGCAGCGTTGAGCGGCATGTTGACACCAGATAAGAAAGAAGAAATCACCGGTATGGTGGAGATTCGTCAAGTCTTCTTGGTTTCTAAGGTTGGCGCGATTGCTGGTTGCTTGGTAACTGATGGTGTCGTGAAGAGAACTTCAAGCGTTCGACTGCTGCGTGATAACGTGGTTGTCTGGACTGGCGAGTTGGACTCTCTTAAACGCTTCAAAGATGACGCAAAAGAAGTGCGCGCCGGTGTTGAGTGCGGCCTCTCATTGAAGGGTTATAACGACATCAAAGAGGGTGATCAACTCGAAGTGTATGAAGTAACTGAAGTTGCTAGAACACTTTAAGCGATCGCAATTGCATGCATAAAACCAGCCCGCATCGTAACCAACGTCTCGCCGATCAAATTCAGCGAGACTTGGCTGAGTTGATTCCTCGTGAATTGCGCAGCCCGACATTGGGTTTGATTACATTGCAAAGTGTAGAGTTAACACCTGACTTAGCCCATGCCAAGGTGTTCTTCACCGTCTTGGGTGCAGAGCCTGAGTATGCTGCAAAGGCTCTGCAAGAGAAGGCGGGTTATTTGCATTCTTTGTTATTTAAACGTTTACATATTCATACTGTTCCTACTTTGCATTTTCACTATGACAGCTCTGTTGAGCACGGCATTGAAATGTCGCGCTTGATCGATCAGGCAGTTGATAGTGATCGTAAAGATGAGGCTCAGTAAAAGTCATGTCAGTTCGCATTGATGGCGTAATTTTGCTTGATAAACCTGCGGGTATGAGTTCGCAGGGTGCGGTTACGGCCGTTAAGCGTGCATTCAATGCTGATAAGGCAGGCCATACGGGCACCCTAGATCCGATGGCTACCGGTTTACTGCCTATCTGCTTGGGTGAGGCTACCAAGTATTCACAGGATTTATTGGACGCAGATAAAACCTATATCGCTCAAGTGAGGTTTGGTTCAAGGACCGATACGGGTGATGCTGAAGGTCTCGTTATTGAAGAATTACCATTACCCACTTTTGCTGACGAAGCTTCCTTGATGGCTGCATTGAATAGCTTGTTACCCCAATTTACTGGTGCGATCTCACAGACACCGCCGATGTATTCTGCTCTCAAGCGCGATGGCAAACCCCTTTATGAATACGCTAGAGCAGGTGTTGAGCTCGAACGAACGCCCCGCAATATTACGATTCACTCGATTCGTTGGACTGCTATCAACTGGCCTGAAGCCACATTAGAGGTTTCATGCAGCAAAGGAACCTATATTCGGGTATTGGCCGAAGATATTGGTAATGCGCTAGCTTGTGGCGCCCATTTGGTTGGTTTGCGCCGAACCGAGGTAGGGCATCTCACCTTAGAACAATCGTTTGACTTGGAGTCGATTCGCAGTGGTTTGCAAAATCACTCATCCTACATCCTTCCGGTTGATGCCTTGTTGCAAACCTTGCCGCATTTAACTGTTGATGAGCAACAAGCTAAGCGCCTAGAAATGGGGCAACGCGTGCCACTCAATATTCCTTCGATTGAGGCTCTAGTGCGTATTTATCGTGCTACAGCTGCCTCGCACAATTTTATTGGCACTGCGGATTGGCGTTCTGGAGTGCTACATCCCAAACGTTTGATTTCCACAGCCCATTAAACCGAACTGACTTATTTACTCACTAATCTTTATCTAACTTTTATTCTAACTACAGAAGCTTCACATGACTAAACGCGCACTTCGTAATATCGCTATCATCGCCCACGTTGACCACGGTAAAACTACCTTGGTTGATCAACTCTTGCGCCAATCCGGCACATTTCGTTCCAATGAAAAAATGACCGAACGCGTCATGGACTCGAACGACTTGGAAAAAGAGCGTGGCATTACTATTTTGTCCAAGAACTGTGCGGTTGAATATGACGGCACTCATATTAATATCGTTGACACACCGGGACACGCCGACTTTGGTGGCGAGGTAGAGCGTGTGCTTTCTATGGTTGATGGGGTATTGTTATTGGTGGATGCAGTTGAAGGTCCAATGCCACAAACCCGTTTCGTGACTAAGAAAGCCTTGGCGCTTGGCTTGAAGCCAATCGTAGTGATCAATAAAGTTGATCGTCCAGGTGCACGTACGGATTACGTCATTAATGCAACATTTGAGTTGTTTGATAAGCTGGGTGCCACTGAAGAACAGTTGGATTTTCCAGTGGTGTATGCCTCTGGTTTGAATGGCTATGCTGGCTTGACTGATGATGTGCGTGAAGGTGATATGCGCCCATTGTTCGACACAGTGTTAAAGCACGTGCCGGTGCGTGATGACAATCCTGATGGTCCTTTGCAGCTACAAATTACCTCGATTGAGTACAGCACCTACGTTGGCAAGATCGGTGTAGGCCGTGTTAACCGCGGAACAGTTAAGCCTTTGATGGATGTCGTATTTATGGATGGTCCTGATGGCGCTGTTCGTAAAGGCCGCATTAATCAGGTATTGAAATTCCGTGGACTTGAGCGTGAATTAGTGGATGAAGCACAAGCCGGCGACATCGTATTGGTAAATGGTATTGAAGACCTCGCGATTGGTACAACGATTTGCGCAGTTGACGTGCCAGAAGCTTTGCCTATGCTCAAGATTGATGAGCCCACCTTGACCATGAACTTTATGGTGAACACCAGCCCATTGGCTGGACGTGAAGGCAAGTTTGTGACTAGCCGTCAAATTCGTGAGCGTTTAGACCGCGAATTGAAATCCAATATGGCTCTGCGTGTTAAAGAAACTGATGACGATACTGTATTTGAAGTGTCTGGTCGTGGTGAATTGCACCTCACTATTTTGGTTGAAACAATGCGTCGTGAAGGTTATGAGTTGGCTGTTTCACGTCCTCGCGTGGTATTCCACGAAGTTGATGGCGTGAAGATGGAGCCATATGAGAACTTAACCGTGGACGTTGAAGATACAACTCAAGGCTCCGTAATGGAAGACTTGGGTAAGCGTAAAGGTGAATTGCTCGACATGGTAAGCGATGGTAAAGGCCGCACCCGTTTGGAATACCGTATTCCTGCGCGTGGCTTGATCGGTTTCCAGGGTGATTTCATGACAATGACTCGCGGTAATGGTTTAATGAGTCATACCTTTGATTCTTATGCTCCTGCTAAAGACGGTATTTTGGGTGAGCGTCATAACGGCGTACTGATTAGCCAAGACGATGGTGAAGCAGTAGCTTACGCGCTCTGGAAATTACAGGATCGCGGCCGTATGTTTGTAAGCCCTGGCGATCCTTTATATGAAGGAATGGTCATTGGTATCCATAGCCGTGATAACGACTTGGTTGTGAACCCTATTAAAGGCAAGCAATTAACTAACGTTCGTGCCTCTGGTACAGACGAAGCGGTTCGCTTGGTTACGCCTATTGCTATGAACTTGGAGTATGCGGTTGAGTTTATTGACGATGATGAATTGGTAGAAGTAACGCCTAAGAGCATTCGTATTCGTAAGCGCTATTTGAAAGAGCATGAGCGCAAGAAAGCATCGCGTGACTAAGTCATGCGTTAATAAAGAAGCCGCCCGAGATGTTGTAGGGCGGTTTTTTTATTCCGTTAAATAAAACAGAAAAGCGGCAGCTGGAAAGCCAAAGCCAATAGATGCCACTAGCGTCCAACCACCATATAGATAGGCTACACTGGCAATGCCAGAGCCGATAGCGCCACCAATAAAAAAGATGGCCATATACAAAGCATTCAAGCGACTGCGTACTTCTGCACCCAAAAGGTAGATTGTCCGCTGGCCTAAAACCACATTGCATTGCACGCCCATATCTAGCAAGATGCCAGCGAGCACTAGGCAAAATAGTGAGGCCGATGTTCCCCCAAAGAGAGACAGCAAAAATGCAAAAGCCCCAGTTGCCAAGGCAAATCCTGTGGCTGGTTTGGCATAACCTTTATCGGCAATTCGCCCAGCGATCGGTGCAGCAATGGCGCCCATAGCACCAGCTAGCGCAAACAGGGCAATACCTTGCTGAGAAAGCTTAAATAGTGGTCCAGATAGCAGTAGGGGTATCGCAGTCCAAAACAAGCTAAATGAGGCAAAAAGCGCTGCCTGATAGAGCGCTCGGCGGCGTAGGATTGGGGTATCTCTTAATAAAGACCATAGGGACTTAATCAGGCGGAAGTAATGGTGGTTTAGGGTAGGTTGGCGCTCTGGTAGCAAATTCCACAAAATAACTGCCAAGATGATTAATAGGACCGCAGACATTCCAAATACGGTGCGCCAACCAAAGTGGTGAGCAATGAAACCCGAAATCGGACGCGCTAACATCACACCCAATAGAAGGCCGCTCATGATGTTTCCTACGGTACGACCTCGACGCTCTTCAGGAGAAATGTGCGCCGCAATTGGGATTAGCATCTGTACGGCCACTGAGCCGATGCCTACTAAAAGGGAGGCAAATAAAAACCAGAGGGCATTGGGCGCTAGCATGGCCATCACCAAGGCTAGGATTGCCCCTGAGATTGTCAATAAAATCAATTTACGGTTTTCTACAAGATCACCCAGTGGCACAAGTAAGATTAGGCCGATGCAATACCCTATCTGTGTGAGGGTAACTATCAGGCTAGCAGCGGATTCTGAGAGGCCGATTTCTGGGGCAATTAAGCTAATTAAAGGCTGCGCATAGTAGAGGTTCGCAATCAAAATGCCGCAAGCCAGGGCGAAGACAAAAACAAGCCCTCGGGGCATATGAATTGAGGCTTTAGAGTTTGCTGTAAGGGTCATGTTCGATAGTTTATTCTCTATCCTTCAATCCTGTTTAGAACCTTTTTATAAGTATTTATGCTGCCTTCAATCGAACAAAGACTTGCCCTAGAACTCTCCGCTAAACCTGCTCAAGTAGCAGCAGCCATCGCACTCATGGATGAAGGTGCTACTGTGCCTTTTATTGCCCGTTACCGTAAAGAAGCTACTGGCGGATTAGATGATGCGCAACTGCGTTTGCTCGAAGAGCGCTTAAGTTATTTGAGGGAGCTGGAAGAGCGTCGTAAGGCGATCGTAGCTGCTATTGAGGAGCAGGGCAAGATGACCCCTGAGTTGCTCAAGAGCATTATGTTGGCGGAGGATAAGACTCGGCTAGAAGATTTATACCTGCCATATAAATTGAAGCGTCGTACTAAGGCACAAATTGCCTTAGAGGCAGGTTTGGAGCCGCTAGCAAACGACTTATTGCAAGATCCTAATCTCACCCTAGATGCTGAGGCAGCAAAATACATTAAAGAGGCCTTTCAATCTGACCAAGGTGATAACCTGGGTGTTCCAGATATCAAAGCAGCGCTTGAGGGTGCTCGCCAAATCTTGATGGAGCGTTTTGCTGAAGATGCTGCGCTAGTGCAGTCATTGCGTACTTACTTACAAGATCATGGTGTGGTTGAATCAAAGGTGATTGCAGGCAAAGAGCAAGAGGGTGAGAAGTTTGCGGATTACTTTGATTATTCTGAACCTATTAAAGCAATTCCATCGCATCGTGCTCTGGCTTTATTTAGAGGGCGTCGCGAACAAATACTGATGGTTAATTTGCGCCTGGATACCGAAGAAGAAAAGCCAAGATGGGATGCGCCTCACAACCCTTGCGAATCTCGTATTGCTAATCACTTTAAGATTAAAAATGAAGGGCGACCAGCTGATCAATGGTTGGCTGATACAGTGCGTTGGACGTGGCGGATTAAATGCTCCTTGCATCTTGAGTCTGAGCTGATGAGTGCTTTGCGTGAGCGCTCAGAAACTGAAGCCATTCATGTATTCGCACGTAACTTAAAAGATTTACTACTAGCAGCACCTGCTGGGCCACGAGTCACGATTGGTTTAGATCCTGGCATGCGTACCGGCGTGAAGGTGGCTGTGGTCGATGCCACTGGCAAGGTGGTCGATACAGATGTCATTTACCCACATCAACCCAAAAATGATTGGGCGGGTTCCCTGCACACACTGGCAAAATTGGCGGAGAAGCACCAAGCCACCTTAATCTCGATTGGTAACGGCACTGCATCGCGTGAGACCGATAAGTTGGCGCAAGACTTAATCAAGGCCAAGCCTGAATTAAGGCTCACCAAAATTGTTGTATCGGAAGCGGGGGCATCGGTGTATTCGGCTTCTGAATATGCCTCTAAAGAGTTACCCGGAATGGATGTTTCTCTACGTGGCGCAGTATCCATTGCCCGTCGTTTGCAAGATCCCTTGGCTGAACTTGTGAAGATTGATCCTAAATCAATTGGCGTAGGCCAATATCAGCACGATGTGATGCAAACTCAATTAGCGAAATCATTGGTAGCGGTAGTGGAGGATTGTGTAAACGCAGTGGGTGTGGACGTGAATACTGCTTCCGCACCTTTGCTCGCAAGAGTCTCGGGATTGAGCGCCACAGTGGCCGAGGGTATTGTGGCCTACAGAGACAGCAATGGGGCGTTTCAGAGTAGGGCTGATTTACGCAGTGTTCCACGCTTAGGCGATAAAACCTTCGAGCAAGCTGCAGGGTTTCTGCGCATTATGAATGGTAGCAATCCATTGGATGCCTCCGCTGTTCACCCTGAGTCTTATCCTTTAGTTGAAAAAATTCTGAGTGATATTAAAAAAGGTGTCAAAGAGGTGATTGGGGATGCTTCGATCCTCAAAAACTTAGCCCCTGAAAAATACGCTGATGAGAAATTCGGCATTCCAACGGTAAGCGATATCCTCAAAGAATTGGAAAAGCCAGGAAGAGATCCGCGTCCAGAATTTACTACCGCCACTTTCAAGGACGGTATCGAGAAAGTGAGTGACCTCAAGCCAGAGATGATTTTGGAAGGTGTGGTTACGAACGTAGCTGCTTTTGGTGCCTTTGTTGATATTGGCGTGCATCAAGATGGATTGGTGCATATTTCTGCATTAGCCAATACTTTTGTGAAAGATCCTCACTCGGTAGTTAAGGCGGGGCAGGTTGTGAAAGTAAAGGTGCTTGAGGTTGATGAGAAACGCAAGCGTATTGCATTAACTATGCGCTTAAGCGATGAGGCACCCAAAGCTGGCACACCGAAGCTACCACAAAAAAACTTTGATAGGTCTACCCCAAGGAATAATGAGCAAGGACAGTCGAATGCCGATAGACGTAGTTTGCCGCCAATAAATAATGCGATGGCCGCTGCTTTTGGAAAGCTCAAGAAATAGTCTGATTAGGGTCGATAGCGCCTGAGTAATTCCTCCAGCCCAAACGCATCATTCTGCTTGTGGAGCTGGCTAATGGATGCTCTTAGAGCGCGAATATCTTGTTTGCTTAGGGATTCTAATTTTTTGGAGTCCAATCCATAACTATCGATAAGATAGCGCTGGCCAGACTTGCTCAGCAAATGCTTGATGATCGTATAGATCAACACCAGGAAGATAGTTGCAATTGAAATAAGCATGACTTATTGGATATAGGCGTCGTAAAAAGTTTTTAGTATCAAGGCGCTCACAGTAATAAAAAAGGCTTTACGAATAAATACATTACCGTGTTTTATGGCCATTTTGCTTCCAATTTGGCCGCCAATTAAATTGGCAATCGCCATTAAAAAAGCGAGTTTTAAATTCATATAGCCCAGTGATAAAAAAACGCATAGCGCTCCAAGATTCGAGGCAACGTTTAGAAATTTAGATGGGGCGGCAGAGCGTAAAAAATCAAAACCCAGAACGCGGGCATACCAAAGCTTATAGAAGGCTCCAGCACCAGGCCCTAGAAAGCCATCATAAAAGCCAATTAACGCACCCCCCAAGGATGCAAGGCCAGTTTGCTTGTGATGTTGGTGACGAGGAGCATGCACTAAACCGGCGGTTGAGCGAATATTAAAAATTAATAAGGCCAGCAGGAAAAATGGTAAAGCCCCCCTTAACCATTGATTAGGAACTTGAGTTAGTAAATAAGCGCCTCCAACAGAGGCTAAAAATGCTGCTGAGCAGGAAATGAGCACCAGCTTCCAAGGGGTTTTATTAGCTTTGGCGTATTGAAACGCTGATCCACTAGTGCCCACCAAAGAGGCAATTTTATTTACTGACATCAGCGTCGCTGGTGGATATCCGGGAAGAAAAGAGAATAGTGCAGGCACTTGAATCATGCCGCCCCCGCCCATAATGGAATCAATTAGCCCAGCCATCAAGGCACATAAAAGCAGCAAGCAAATATCAAGCAAAGAAAGATCAAACATGGTCTTTTAAAATCATAGGGTAAATGCGAATTACGCTCATTATTGGGGTTCTTTATTCAGCAAAGATAAGTATAGTGACCTTATCCTGATCTGGAATATAGGTATGATTTACTGATGAAGAGGTTCAACAAGTCTATTTGTATGGGGTTAATATGGGTTGCGAGCATCCAAATGCCCCTTTTGGCCTTCGCCGATGAGGGGTCGCCACCGATTGATACTGCCAGACTATTCCAACCCCAGCGTAATCCTTATGCGCCGCGCCCCAAAGCACCGGTGTCGACTGATGAAGAGGGCGTCCAGGCTGGCAGCAACCCTAGCAAACCAACCCCAAAAGATACGAACATTACGGTGAATGGCCATGGCAATAGCAGCAATGGAACTTCTGGCGGAAATAACGCCACTATGCGCCATCGCTTCACCTTTGATTGATCTAAATCAAAAGAAATGTTCAAAATCTTTATTTGTCACTAATTATTCATCTGAATGCAGGCATACTAAAGCTGTTATTGAATTTAATTAATAAGGAATCACATGTCATTTAATCATTCGGTAGTTTGGATTGACCATAAAGAAGCGCATGTCATGTTTCTAAGCGAAACCGCTGATGAAGCCGAGGTAATTAAAACCAAATCAACTCATCCACATTTGCACCATAAGGGTGGTGAGATTGGTAGCGGTAGAGTTGCCTTGGATGATAAGTACCTGCATTCTGTTCTGCAGGCTGTTAAAGAATCAAAAGAGATTTTGATTATTGGCCCAGGTTCTGCAAAGTTAGAATTAATTAAGCATGCGCATCAACACGACCAAGATATTGCGAATCGCATTGTTGGTGTAGAAACAGTCGATCATCCAACGGATAGAGAAATTTTTGCTTACGCCAATAAGTTCTTTTATAAAGCGGATCAACTTCGATGAAAATTCACTTCATAGGCCCCGTTAGCTTTGGTAAAGACAAGTCCATTCACTTTCCGGCATCATTGGACGGTCATCCCTTGGATTGCGTTTTTAGTTATGAGGCCCTAGAGGATATTGATCCAGATAGTGTGTTAGGCGACCCTCTAGAGCATTTTGCAAAGCATCAGCTCAAGCTACTCTCAATAGCAGAGCAGAAGATTTTGAATGGGCACGCGCATAACGGTAAGATTGAAATCTACAGCAGCGATTTGGCAGCCGATTAGTTTGCTTGCTGAAGCATATTAGCCATTAGGAGGTAGCACATGGGTACTCAGCCATTAGGTCCGGATGGACTTCCGGGACATGATTATTTCTTAGATGCGGTAAATCATATCGACGCTGCGTTAGAGCAGAATTCGATTGCAGCAGGCGCAGCCAAGGGTCTGGTGTACAGCTTAGTTGAAACCTTGGGCGCAATGATTGGAGATCCCGATCTACCTGCTCATCTCCGCTCGGGTTATCAGGGCGCCCTGGATCTAGCCAAGGAGCTTCAAGTAAAAATTGATGGCTCTCTATAGATATTAGATGAGCATTCAAATATGAAAGGGTGACAAAGTCATCCTTTTTTATTCACGAGCCTTGGCAAACATAAACTCAGGGTTTCCCCGATTTTCTTCAACCGCTAAGCGTAAAGCTTCATTTTCAAATGCTTCGATCTCAAGTGGCACAAGACCATCCCCTAATTCAATTACATAAGTCCAAACAATCTCATGTGACCAATCTTTAGTAAATACATCGACAATGCGTTTCATATTGCTGCCTTCTTTTAATTCATACAGTACAAGCGATAAGACACCTTCTATGTATACGCTTAAAGATAAATCATTGCAAGAATCTAGGCAAATTTGAGGCGCAGGTATAAGATGAAAGCAAGATTCTCGCGATTAAAGGCATAGACTAGTTTGATCAATTCCGTGAAGTACCCATTTCGTACTCGTGAAATTAGCAATCATATCGAAGTGCTCTCACGTATCGCTGAGGGCGTGATGCTTGTGCGGGGCTTAGAACCCGAATTCTCTCCCGCGGTGCATGAACAGTTAGAGAAAATTCAGAATCCCGCTAGAGAAAATGATTCTTCGATAGTGGATTTGAGGAATTTGCCTTGGTGCTCGATAGACAACGATGACTCAAGAGATTTAGATCAGCTCACTGTAATGCGTAAAGATAGTGGTCATGACTATCACTTACTGGTTGCCATTGCTGATGTGGATGCACTTATTAAAAAAGGAACACCGATTGATGAGCATGCCTTTATTAATACGCGTTCTGTCTACACTTCTGCACGCATCTTTCCGATGCTACCCTTAAAGCTATCGACCAATCTGAGCTCTTTAAATCCTGGTGAGGATCGTTTAGCCATCGTTTGTGAAATGCATTTTTCTAAAGAGGCTGATCTCAAAAAATCCACTATTTACAGGGCTTTGGTACGTAACCAGATTCAGTTGGCCTATGATGCCAGCTCAGAATGGCTGGAGGGACGCGGGCAGTTACCTGAAAAAGCAGCAGCAGTTCCAGATTTGGAATGGCAATTAAAGATTCAAGATGAGTTAGCTCAAAAACTGCGGGTCAAGCGCCATGAAAATGGCTCATTAGAGTTTGATATTTTTCAGCCAAGAGCGAACTTTGTTGGCAACACCATTACTGAGATTAAGCAGCAAGATCATAATCGCGCTCGTCAGCTTATTGAAGAGTTCATGATTGCCACCAATGGATGTACCTCGCGCTTTTTAGGTCGCGCCGGAATTTACTCTATGAGAAGAGTAGTACGCTCACCGGAGCGCTGGTTGCGGATCGTCAAAGTAGCATTGGAACATGGATATACATTGCCTAATGATCCGGATGCACAAGCACTAGAAGCATTTTTGGCAAAGCAGCATAGAGAGGATCCAATACGCTTTCCAGATCTATCGCTGCTGATTGTCAAGTTGATGGGCTCTGGCGAATATATTGTTGAGAAGCCCACCAATCATCCAATTGGTCACTTTGGTTTAGCCGTTAGTGACTATATGCACTCGACTGCCCCAAATCGCCGTTACCCAGACATCGTTACCTTGCGCCTGATTAAGTCTGTTCTAGCAGGGCAGGAGCCGCCGTACTCTGTCGGAGAACTCAAGGCCATGGCTCTGCATTGCACTATTCAGGAAGATGTTACCAAGAAGGTAGAGCGCCAATTACGTAAATCCGAGGCTGCCCTTCTATTACATGACCGCATAGGCCAATATTTCAATGGCATTGTGTCTGGTGTAAACGAGAAAGGTACCTGGGTGCGAATCTTTAATCCACCTGTAGAAGGGCGCTTAATCAACGCTAAGGATGATTTTCTGGTTGGACGCCTGCTCAGGGTTAAGCTAATTTCAACCCATGTAGAGCGTGGTTTTATTGACTTTGTTACAGGCGTAGAGAATTAGCGATTGATTAGTGAGGAGAGTAAAAATGGCGTTAAGTACATTAAAAAGAATGGAATAAGATTGCCAAACCCAAAACCACTCCAATGTGAGCTCAGCCGATTGGTTATACCTAGGATAGTAGTGATCGGCGCCTCTACTGGTGGGCCTCAAGCTTTGGAGGCATTATTTTTTAAATTTAAATGCCGACTTCTCTATTCCAATTATTTGTGTCCAGCATATCAGCAATGGTTTTTTAGTCAGGATGCTTGACTGGCTGCAAAGTATGACGAATTTAAAAGTAGAAATCGCTCAAGAAAAGGGAGTTCCAATGGCGGGACATTTGTATTTCCCGCCCGAAGGAAAGCATCTTGAGATAGGTGTTGATGGTGGATTTAGAATCAGTTCGCATTCCCCAGGTGAAATTTATTGCCCAAGTATCGACAAGCTCTTTGCATCCGTTGCCGAGTCTTGCCCTTCAAGTTCGGTCGGAGTAATTTTGAGTGGTATGGGTAGGGATGGGGCCATTGGTTTGAAAAAGATCTTTGATTCAGGTGGGGATACGATTGCGCAGGATGAAACTAGCAGCATCATTTTTGGTATGCCCGCTGCAGCGATTGAGCTGGGAGGGGTATGGCATGTTATGTCTGTAGTACAAATTGCGGGCTATCTGAATGGACTCCAACCCTATTCCCAAGCTAAATATAATACAAATTCATTGCAGCCCTATTGATGAACATATAGGTGGTTTCGGGTAGATTCGATCCTAACATTAAGAGTAAATCACACCTTGCATGAAAATTAATTCCGAAGGGGTTTCGTCCTCAAGGGTATATTTACCTGTTACCTCAATTTACTCAGTTCTGATTGATTTTTTCGTTAATACTTTTTCCCATATTGATCAAGCGGAGTGGGTGGCTAGATTTAACGAAGGTTTAGTAATGACTATGGATGGTCATCCGGTTGCGGCAAATGACCCCTACATTCCCAATACCCACTTAATGTATTTCCGACGCTTGGATAGGGAACCTCAAATCCCCTTCGAGGAGGCGATTCTCTATCAAGATGAACATATTGTGGTGGCTGATAAACCCCATTTTTTACCTGTCACGCCAAGTGGCTTGTATCTTCATCAAACCTTGCTCAATCGTTTGAAAAAAAGAACTGGTATCCAGGCATTAAGTCCAATTCATCGGATAGATCGGGATACTGCAGGTTTAGTCATTTTTTCAATCAAACCCAATAATAGAGCGCAATATCAAAATCTATTTAGGGATAGGGCTGTAAAAAAGATCTATGAAGCGATTGCCCCTTACTCAGATGAGCTAGATCTGAAATTGCCTCTAACGTATCGTAGCCGCATAGAGGAGTCAGACCATTTTTTACAAATGAGAGAGGTGGACGGCCCCACAAATACCGATACGCATATCGAATTAATAGAACGTAATGGCGCATGGGCTCGCTATAGATTAAGTCCGGGTAGCGGAAAGAAGCATCAATTACGCTGTCATTTGAACGCCTTGGGAATCCCTATCAAAAATGATCAGATTTACCCTATTCTGACGCCATATCAAAAATTCGATCTGGACTTTACGCGGCCTCTGAAATTATTGGCTAAAGAAATTTGGTTTAGAGATCCAATTACCCATCAAGAGCGATCATTTATCAGTAATAGAGAGCTCGATTAATAGATCAAAAAATTTAAATAAATTGCACATGACGCTCATTAGGGCTAAAGCCGCTTGATCTTTTCCGATTACTTGATTAAAAATTGCTTTTGAATTGATTGATATATCCGTCATAAGGCGGGATTACCCAGGGAGGGTTTTGATGGCACCAGATTTAAGGGTTCGCTTCTTTTCTTGTCGCCGCTCTTGGCCGTGCTTTACCAGGCCCCTTGCAGTTAAGCTATCTATTCGCTTTTTACCTAGCCCGGACTGGGATATGAGTTTTAGGGTTCCCAACTTTGACCTAGCAATTTCTTCGCCCATGTCCTTTACGCCCTCTATATATAGAGAGATAAGTTCGGAGAGGGATATATCGCCATTTGTATTGGTTTTGGCAGTTCCCTGTAAAATTTTGGCAAGTTCAATAGTTTTGTATATTTTTGCTTCTTTAAGAGTTTTAAATGACTCTGAAGCTTCTACCGGTAATTTGGTAACAGGGCAACGTTGACGTATCCGTACTTTGTAAGTAGTCCCTTTTAAACCGACATATGACCTGATGAATTTTTCTATTTTTTCCATGATTAATCGTAGCAATTTGTGTCAAATTTGTGGCAGATTGATTGCGTTTTAGGGCAAGTTACTACGATTTATTGCGATTATCATATTCAAATACCTATATAGATAAAGGCTTACAGGTCGATTTATGAAAAAGAGATTAGCTGTAGCTCCGATGATGGAGTGGACTGACCGTCACTGCCGGTCATTTCATCGCACTCTCACAAAAGAGGCAATCTTATATACCGAAATGGTTACCACTGGTGCGCTGATTCATGGTGATGTACCGCGTCATTTGGATTATTCGCAAGATCAGCATCCAGTTGTTTTGCAATTAGGGGGTAGTGAGCCATCTGATTTAGCAAGAGCCGCTCAATTAGCGCAGCAGTGGGGCTACGACGAAATTGATCTGAATTGCGGTTGTCCATCTGAGCGTGTTCAACGTGGCGCCTTCGGGGCTTGCCTGATGTCTGAACCACAGATTGTTGCGGATTGCGTGCGAGCCATGAAGTCTGCTGTAGATATTCCAATTACTGTAAAGCATCGTTTAGGTCTAGACAGCATGGATGCTGCTAATTCAGAGGAGGATTACCAGTTTGCTTTGAACTTTATCCTCGCGGTAGCTGATGCTGGCGCAAGCCAAGTCACTATTCATGCTCGTAATGCAGTGCTTAAAGGTTTGTCACCAAAAGAGAATCGTAGCAAGCCGCCATTGCGCTACGAAGTTGCTGCAAGCTTGCGTCTGGATGCTAAAAAGGAATTCCCGAATTTGCGGGTACTGCTAAATGGGGGCTTAGAGGGCAATGAACAAATTGCAGGCCATTGGGATGATTTCGACGGCTTCATGGTGGGTAGGGCGGCATATCATTTTCCCGCCATGCTTCTAGGTTGGGATGACCTAATTCATAGCAACGGGGAAGCTGCTGGTTATCTCTTTAGCGAAACCGAGTGGCACCGCATTCAAATTGCTTTAATTAAACAGGTCCAAGCGTGGTTTGATGAATGTAACGCCAAAGGCAAGCCTTTCTATATTGGTGCATTTTCAAGACATATTCTAGGTTTGGCTCATGGCAGGGCGGGATCCCGCTACTGGCGTCAACGCCTCTCAGACCACCATGCCCTAGCTAAAGTGCAGAGCAAAGCGGCTATTGCCGATTTTTTCCTTGATGCCAGCTTATGCCTAGGTGATTGGGCTGCTTTTGAGTTTGAGTCGGCCTAGATAGGTCTTTTTGACAGGTTTTTGCGACAAAAGCTATAATCTTGGATCTTCAGTGGCGGACGTAGCTCAGTTGGTAGAGTCCCAGATTGTGATTCTGGTTGTCGCGGGTTCGAGCCCCGTCGTTCGCCCCATTGAATATTAAAAGGCTCCTATTAAGGGGCCTTTTTCTATTTCTGGTGATTATCTTGCGTGGTTTTATTGAAAATTGACGCCACGAGTCAATTGGCTCTGATAGCATGGCTTTGATGAGCCAACTTGATCTGATACCCCGTTAATAGCCTCAATATGTCCTATCTTTCAATCTGGCAGATGAAGAGGTATTGCCTAGGATTTACTTTGGCAGGAACTCTTTTAGTGTTAAGCGCCTGCGACTCCGCTGATTTGCCTAGTTATTGGCTTTGTGATGGGTTTGCCATACAGGAGCTTGTTGCTGACAATGGCATTGTCAAAGAATCTTATATCGATCACCATCAACTTGTCTTGGATATTTGGGGTAAATCCATTTACCAGTTCTATCAACCCACCTTAAGCAGTAGTTACCAGGTATGCGATGGTACTGATAAGGTAGGAGAATTTGATGGACTGATGCATTTTGCTTATCCGAATTGCAACTTAGATCCACATCCAACATTGGGCTTGATTTATGCGGATGGTGTTCTGAGCCCAGCGTCTGGCTTGCTGGTCATTCATGAGAGGAAACGCATGAATGAGCACTTGATTCGAAATGAAGGTCGCTATCAGTGTCAGAACTTAGGTCATCGCTGCGTATTTCAGCGATCGTGACCGCCTGTTTCAGATTCAGCGTGACCGTCAAGGCTCTAGTATTTGAAGGCTCAGTTATTGTAGTTTAGCGGTCA